>NZ_JAKMTG010000009.1:0-44676 GCF_025773055.1 Campylobacter sp. CNRCH_2013_0671h | reverse complement strand
CTGAGCTAACGAGACAATCAAAAAATGAAATTATGCCAAAAGAATATTTTTTTGTCAAGATCTAAAATAAAAATTTAAGCATATTCTTAAATATGCTTAAATTTAAACAATTAAGCTAAGTCCAACGACACTTTTCCATTTTTAATTTCTGCCACCTTAACCTTAACCTCGTTACCAATTTCTAGCTTTTCCTTGAATTTAGAATTATGCAATAAACCATCTACGCCATCTCTAAGTTCTACAAAAACTCCAAATTCTACAACTTTTTGAACTTTTCCTATAAATTCTTCTCCGATATCAAATTTAGGCACTTCTTTTCTATCGCGCTTTTTATTAGAACCTTTAGAATGAACTAAATTTAATATATATTCTTTGCTTTGAGAAATAAAATCATGATTAATTCCTGCTATTTTAACCTCACCTTTATCTCTATCTAAGTCAATATTAACTTCAAATTTTTCTATAATCTCTTTTATAGTTTTACCACCTTGGCCAATAATATCAGGGATTTTACTTGGATCTACATTAAAAATTTCAATCTTTGGTAAAATTGCTTCATTAACAACTATGTTTTGATTGGCCTCTTCCATTAATTGTAAAATGTGCTCCCTAGCTTCTTTTGCTTGATATAAAGCCTCTTTTAAAACTTGTTGCTCTATACCGCCAAGTTTTATATCCATCTGCAAAGCAGTGATTCCCTTGTAACTTCCTGCTACTTTAAAATCCATATCTCCATCATGATCCTCAAGACCCATAATATCTGTTAAAATAGCATATTTTTCATCTTCAAAAACAAGTCCCATTGCCACACCTGCCACTAGTTTTTCACTTTTTACCCCTGCGGCTCTTAAAGCCAAAGCACCACCACAAACAGTAGCCATAGAACTAGAACCATTACTTTCTAAAATTTCAGACACTAAACGAATAGTATGAATATAATCCGTATCAATACTAGGATGTAAAGCTCTTTTTGCTAAATTTCCATGCCCTAACTCTCTTCTACCTGGAGCTTTTATAGGAGTAGCCTCACCTACGGAAAAACCTGGAAAATTATAATTTACCATAAATTTTTCGCATATAGGATTTTTTTCTGTTAGTAAATCTGACATTTGCGCATCATTATCACTTCCCAAGGTAGCTATAACCAAAGCTTGAGTTTGCCCTCTAGTAAAAAGACACGATCCATGTGCATTTGGCAGAATATTTGTCTCTATATCTATCTTTCTAACATCTTTCAAGCCTCTACCATCTGCCCTTTTATTTTCATTAAGAATTTGACTTCTAACAAGCTCTCTTTTGCACAAATATAAAGCTTTCTCAATATCTTCAATTTTCCATTCATTTTCAATAGCATTAGCTTCATTTTCAATCTCTTTTGCTATTTGTGAGATTTCACTTGCTCTTTCACTTTTTGCCATTTGGTTAATTGCAATTTTAAGCTTTGAGATATAGGAATTTTTAATAAAATCAACAATTTTGCCACCATCTGTTTCTATTTTAAATTCAAGTTTGGAATTTTTTCTATAAGCAGCAAAAACTCTTTCATATTCATTAGAGCCACGCAAAATCGCATTACCTGCAAATTCTAAAGCCTTTAAAACATCATCCTCATTAAGCTCGTTCATACAATGTTGACCATTTTGTTTGTTTGCTAAAGCTCTCATTTCTATCATTAAAAGCTCATCTTTAACACCTGCCACATAAAGGTCTAGGGTGCTATTTTTTAATTCACTATTGCTTGGATTTAAAACAAATTCATTATTCATACGACCTATTCTTACACCACAAACTGGCGCTTTTATAGGAATATCACTTAAATATAAAGCAATGCTTGCGGCATTTAAACTCATCACTTGCAGATCTACTTCAGGATCAGCAGAAAGAACCATTACTACAATTTGAGTTGGATAGGCATAGCCTTTTGGGAAAAGAGGTCTTAAACTTCTATCTATAATCCTTGCACTTAAAGTTTCATTATCACCTGGTTTAGTTTCTCTTTTTACATAACCACCTGGAATTCTTCCTGCTGCATAAGCTTTTTCTATATATTGTACCGTAAGAGGTAAAAAATCCTCTTCTACCATTTTTTCTTCTCTAGCAACAGTTGCCAAAACTACAGCATTTTTTTCTTGCATTAAAACTGCACCTGCTGCTTGTTTTGCAACCTTATTAGTCTCAAATATTTCAAGATGATTATTAATATTTATTTCATGTCGCATGATTTTTCCTTTAATATTTTCATCATAGGCAAAAACCAAATAAGCTTTTTAAATTTTAAAAATTAAAACTTAAAAAGCCTGTTTTTGTTTTGCCTATAAATTTATATCTAAACAACCGATTGTTTAGATATAAATTTATCTCTTTAATGGAAGATAATATTTACTTTCTTCTAAAATATCTAAAATTTCATGAGCTTGCAAAATCGTTTTATTTTTAAAATAAAACTCAATATTCACAAAATGATCAATTTTTTGCACACAATAAACCTCATCTACAAAAACACCGATATATTCATATACATCACTTGGCATTAAAGCAGTAGCATAAACAATACTATTTACTTCTTCTTTTAACAAACTTTTAATACATGAAGAAGCAGTAATTCCACTTTCGCAACCTTCATGCAATATTAAAATATTTCCCCCTTTTAAATCCTTTAAAAGATTTCCTTTTCTATAACGATACACATTTTTTAAAATTTTTTCTTCGTAGGTTCTATTGGCTTCACCATAAATATAATCTAAACTTATATCAAAAGCTTTAACTAAAGCCTCATTATAAACCAACTCCTTTGTTTCACTAATCATAGCTATTTGACATTCATCATTATTAGGAGCTTTAATTTGTTCTGTAAATAAAAAATCATATGGAATTTCTAATTTTTGTGCTAGTGTATCAACAAAAACTATCGATTTTAAAGAAGGTGTAATAATAATATAATCTTTTAGTTTGTTTAATGGTAATATATCATATAATTTCTCAAGTGCATCTTTTTCATCTTCAAAAAATATCATATCGACCTTTCATTTTCCTCTAAAGAAAAATCATAAGATACTCCGCCTAATGGATAAAAATTAAACATAAAATATACACCACTTTGATCTTTAGCACTAATACCACCACTTGTAAGTTTAGGTGAAATATCTTTGCGATACATCAAAGAATAATTCCAACATTTTCTTTGATAAGTATAACCTATCTCCCATTTTTCAGGATCTTTGTTCAAATCAAACCACAATCCGCCAAAAATTTGATAATTAGTATTTATATCATATTGGGCTTTAGTTCCTATAAAATTATATTTTTCATTCTCATACATTCTATAAGCATGGTTTAAACTAATCTTCCATTCACCATAATCAAACAAAGCTTCACTAAAAACCTTATCAAAACGATTATCAACTCCAGAATATTCAGCTTCATTTCTTAAACTTATATAATCATTGTAAAAATATTCTACAACATTATCAAAAGCACCAAAGCTACCTTCTTTAGTAAAGTATTTAACCTTCAAGTTATGATATAATTTTTTTTTGCCTAAAGTATTATAAAAATACTGATACATTGAAAAATTAAGTTGCTCAGGATCATTTTTTAACTCTACAAAATCTTCAGTGATTTCACCTGATTTAGCTCCAGGTAGAAAATAATTAACCCCTAAATATAGAGTATGATAAAAATTTTCATATGGCTTTGAAAGATCTGTATATAAAGAAAAATTATGAGAATTTCTAAATAAATGTTCTTGATTTTTAACATCTGTATTAGAATAATCTACAAAATTTGCATATATCCTTTCTGTGAAAGCAAAATTTAAAAAATCATCAAAAAAACTCGTATGATAAATTAAAGGTAAATCAAAATCTAAAGTTTTAGCATAAATACCCGTATGTCTATAATACCTATGAAAAGAAGCATCCAAGCTATATTGTATATAATTATCAAAAAATCCATTTAAATATCTATGATATTGAAAAGATGGATATTCTTGTAAAGTATCTTTATTGCTAATTTTAGAAGTGTCTATATAATACTTTGCATAAGCACCATAATAATTATCATCATCTGATAAAAAATAATTTATTTTAGAAGTAACTAAAGAAGCTTCGGTTTTTGCGCTAGAACTTAAATTCATATAATCAACATCATTTAAATAAGTAGCATCAACCCATAAACCCTCTTGAAATTCTTCACCTAAAAGACTTTTAAATAAAGATTCATTGGAATATTTAACCCCTAAACCATAGTGTTCTTTATTTTTTAAATTTTCTTCTCTTTTATAACTTGATTTTTCACCAAAAATACCACCGCTAATTTCACCTTGAGAATAAGGGGTATCAATAAATCTTAAAGTTGAGTATAAGCCATAACCTCTTTTTGTTCTAATCTGAGGTTCAAATTGAATGTCCGCATTATCATCAATAACATAATAAATTGGCTGATTATAATATAGCCCCTCACTTTGTTTTAAAACTACTTGGGGAATTAACAATCCGCTTTTTCTTTTAGTATCTACACTAAAACCAAAATAAGGTAAATACATTACCGGAACATTTTTTACATATAATCTTGCATTATAAAGATGTAAAAAATTACTCTCTTTGTTTAATTTGCCTTCATCAAAACGAATTTCCCAATCAGGATTTTCAACATTACAACTAGATACAACAGACTTTTTACTCATTACAAATTTGTCATCAATTTTAGCTTGATGACATTGTAGCCAAACCTCCAAATCATTATTTGAAAAAAATAAATTTTTAAAAGCTGTAGTGTTATCTTTTAAGTTAATCTTCGTATAAGTAGAATTAGTTCTTTCTTTTTGCCCCCTTAAGATATTAACATCTCCAAAAAGCTCCAAATCTTTTGTTGTTTCATTAAATTTAGCCTCGCTTGCAGTTATCAAATAAAAATCAGATACCACAACTACATTATTTTTTGCCTCTATAATATCATTTTTTTTAACAACATCCAAAGCATAGATATCTACTTTAGAAGCATATAAACTTCCTATGCAAGCCAAAGAAAGTAATATTTTACGCAAGATCTATCACCACTGTTTTGGCCGCATAATCATGCCAAGTTTTTAAAACGATATTGCTTAAAGCCCAAGCAAAACCCAAACCATACAACATATCACTAATTTGCCTCACACCTGCTCTTAAAGCACTTTGAATGAAATTTGGTTTATCTAATAAGTTTTGATCAATAACCATAATCTTCAAAAGCATTTTTCCTAAAGTTGCGCCATATAAATATGTAAATAAACTATGATATGTAAATTGCAAAATTAAAGTTCCACCAGCAAAACGTATTAAAAGATTGTGAATTTCATCATAAGTTTGCATAGAACTAATCTTATCAAATAAAATAATACTCACAATAGCTAAAATCACAAAACTATCAACAATATAAGCTAAAAATCTTTTTTTAAAACTTGCTATTTTTAGCTCTTCTTTTTCTAGTTTGTCAAATAATTCTTGATTTGCACTCATTTAAGAACCTGAAAAGCAATATCTTTTCTATGTTGTTTTCCTTTAAAATGAACATTATCACAAAGCATATAAGCGTTTTTTTGCGCTTCTTCAATACTTTTTCCAGTTCCTACACAAACTAATACACGACCACCACTAGCATATAGTTTGTTATTTTCTAAAATTACTCCAGCATAAGAAATATGAGAATTTTGCGGAATTTCTCCTATATCAATTAATGCTTTTGGAGAATCTTTATAAGGATAGTTTTTACTTGCACAAACCACACCTACTGCAAATTCATCTTTGATTTTTATACGAGTATTTGCAAGATTTTTATTCACACATGCTAAAAATAAATCCAAAGGATTTTCTATCAAAGGCATCAAAACTTCACACTCAGGATCACCAAAACGCACATTGTATTCTAAAACATAAGGTTTATTATTTACAACCATCAAACCTATAAACAATACTCCAACAAATTCAGCACCCTCTTCTTTCATACCTTTAAGAGTTGGTACTACTATATCTTTTTTTACTTGCTCTAATAAATTTTCACTTGCTAAAATACTTGGAGCATATGCACCCATTCCTCCTGTGTTTGGTCCCTTATCATTATCCAGTAATCTTTTATGATCTTGTGCAGCAGGTAACAATATAAAATCATCTCCATCACAAACTGCAAATACACTTAATTCAAATCCGTTGAGATATTCTTCTATAACAACAATCTTACCAGCTTCACCAAAACTCTCTCCGCTAAGCATATTTTTAGTAACCTCTAAAGCTTCTTCATGGCTTTGAGCAATAATCACACCTTTGCCCGCACACAAACCATCTGCTTTTACCACTATAGGAGGAGTTAAACTCATAATAAATTTCTTAGCTTTCTCATAATCTGTTGTATTTAAAAATTTAGCTGTTTTAATTTTATATTTTTTTAAAAAACTCTTCATATAAGATTTTGAAGCTTCAAGCATAGCAGCAGCTTTAGTAGGACCAAAAATAGCAATATTATTTTCTTTAAAAAGATCTACTATACCCTCTGCTAGAAAATTTTCACTTCCAACTATGCAAAGATCAATCTCAGATGCCTTTGCATAAGCTGTAATAACCTTAGGATCTTTCATATTAAGATTTGTTCCTATTTTAGCGGTAGCACCATTTCCTGGTGCAAAATAAAATTCCAAATTATCATTTGTTTTTTGAAGAGCCAAAGCGATAGAATATTCCCTAGCACCGCTTCCTAATATTAAAATTTTCATTATTTTCCTTAAAATATCAAAACCCAAATGGCCGGAGTATAAGTGTCTGACCCTCAAAAAGTCAAAGTATGCCATTAGGTGATTTTTAAAGGCTGCAGCTTCTCGCTTTTTTCAAAACTCAAACGAAGTCACAGAACACGGTAAATCACACATCACAGCTTATAATTAATGTGTTGGATCCTCTTTAATACCATATCGAACCATTTAGGCATTCTAATTATAACTAAGAAAACTTAAAAATAGGGTTTAAAAGGATTTTTATAAAATTTTGAATTTAGTTTTAGAGTCCTTTTTTAAAAAATACTTTCCTTCTAAAATAACATCAGCAACAGATGCCCAAATAGTTTTTTCATCTACATAAACTATATCAAATTCAGTATTTTTCATCAATCCTTGATAATTTACTTTTTTAGGTGCATGCTTAACAACATAATAAGGATTCATTGCAAAAATTTGGATTTTCATATTAACATATAAATCAGGATTGGAAGTAACTATTAAAAAACTTTTTTCACATTCTTTTCTTACTTTTTTAACATAAGAAAGCAGTAATTGATCATTTGGATTTAGTGCATGTTTATTTAATCTATTTAAATAAAGTTCAGCAAAAGAAAGAGTGCAGAAAGAAATTTCGCTTGCAGTTTTAAAATAAGAATTTTTTATACTTGTTGATTTTAAAGATTTTTTCCAAATTTCTATATCTAATTTTGTAGCACATATATTTAAACCTTGTTTAATTTTCTCAAAAAGTTTCTCTCTAGCCATATTAAAACTATTATTAAAAATGGTAAGATTTTTTTCATAGAAAGACTTTCTCATTGCCTCTAATTTTTCAATGCTTTTTGTAAAATAATCTACTTCATTTTTTATTTCAACAAGCTTTTGTTTTTTACTTTGTATCATTTCTTCAAATTCTTGTCGTTTTTTGCCACTTTCTGTTTCTATTCTCGCTTGTTTTGATTTAATATCTGTAATCAAAGTACTCATTTGGCGATCAAGTGCTAATTTTCTATTTTTCCTATTGTCGATCGAAGCAAGAAGTGCTTGATAATGACATTGATGAGACAAAAAGACTTCATCATACAAACGCTCCATGTTGATATGTTTTTGCTTATCTTTCATATCTTTATAAGCCATTTCAAGATGTACTATAATATTTTTCATAGCAGAAAAGTCAGCTTGGTTAATGGTATTATCTGAAAAAAGCAAAGTATCCAAAGCTTTATGTAAAAAACGCTTCATAGCAAAAAAATCTATAATATATGGCACCTCATCTGTATTAATATCTTTCACAGCATTGATTGATAGTGTTTCATTATAAAAATACCTTTGAATAGCTTGTGGGATAGTCAAATTTAGAGTAATCTTATCAAGATTATCATAATCGGTTTCTCTATAAAGCTCTTGAACATAAGCATCACGTCTTGTTAGTCTTAAATCCTCCAATTCATCATCACTATCTGTTTTCCAAAAATCTCTTTCTTTAATAAAATCATTATCTCCAAATTCTTGAAATTTAGAAGGTCTTAAATCTGTAATATGCTTTCCATCGGATCTAAACTCAACAAACATACCAACCGTTGGCATGCTTCTTTTATCGTGCCAAGCATGTTTGTTAAATTCAAAAAATGTTTTTGCAAGATTAATTACTGTTCCTCTTCCAGTACCATCCACATAAACCATTATTTTTCCATGCATATCCAAATCCTTGATCTAAAGAAAAATTAAATTCTTATTTTAACTTTGTTTTCATAAATTTACAATAATATTTTAAAATTTATTAAAAATAACTATCTTAGGTATTTAATCTATGTTTTTATATCAATACTTTAAAAATCCAAAACAAACAGGAGCATTTTGTGCAAGCTCAAAAAAACTAAGCAAACTCATAACCTCTCATGTCCAACATGCAAAAAATATTATTGAAATAGGACCTGGAACAGGAAGTTTTACCAAATATATCCTTAAGCAAAAAAATCATGATGCAAGATTTTTTGCAGTTGAAATTAATCCACATATGGCAAAAAAACTACAACAAAATATAAAAAATATAGATTTAGAAATTAGATCAGCGGAATTTCTACCTGATATGTTAGAAAAAAGAGCAATCAACAACGCAGACTTAATTATTTCTGGAATTCCTTGGGCTTTATTAAATCCCAAAGAACAAGATTTATTATTAAAATCCATTCATGAAGTTTTAGAGGAAAATGGTTGCTTTGCAACATTTGCATATATACTGCCCACGCCAAAAGGAAGAGCTTTTAAGAAAAAACTTTTTACTACTTTTAGCAAGGTAGAAATTTCACCTATCATTTGGCAAAATCTCCCTCCTGCTTTTGTTTATTTTTGCACTAAATAACTATTCCCATTCAATAGTCGCTGGCGGCTTACTAGAAATATCATACACCACACGATTAATTCCTTCTACTTCATTAATAATACGGCGTGAAATATTTTCTAGTAACTCATAAGGTAAATGAGAAAAAGTAGCTGTCATACCATCACTTGCATTCACCACACGCACACAAACTGCATTATCATAAGTCCTATTATCTCCCATTACGCCAACACTTTGCACATTTAAAAGCACGCAAAAAGCCTGCCATGTTTTATCATACCAACCACTGCTTTTTAATTCTTCAATCAAAATCACATCAGCTTTTCTCAAAAGCTCCAAACTAGGCTCATTTACTTCACCCATAATGCGTATAGCAAGCCCTGGACCTGGAAAAGGATGACGATAAACTACATCTTTACTCAAGCCAAGTTCTATTCCTAAAGCTCTTACCTCATCTTTAAAAATTTCTTTTAGAGGTTCAATAAGTTTTAAATTCATCTTTTCAGGTAACCCACCCACATTATGATGAGATTTTATGGTTTTACTAGCTCCTACAACCGAACTTTCAATAATATCAGTATATAAAGTTCCTTGTGCTAAATATTTTACATCTTTATGTTTTTTAGCTTCTTCTTCAAAAACTTCTATAAAGGTATTTCCTATAATTTTTCTCTTTTGTTCAGGATCCCTAACACCTGCTAAGCGACTTAAAAAAATCTCCCTAGCATCAATACTAATTAGATCAATACCTAAAGTATGTCTAAACATATATTCAACTTGCTCTTTTTCACCGCTTCTTAAAAGACCATTATCAACAAATACTACTACCACTTGATCTTTTATCGCACTTGCTAGTAATGCAGCCACTACACTGCTATCAACCCCACCACTAACAGCACATAATACCTTATCATTACCTACTTCTTCTTTAATTTTTTGCGCTTGAGTTTTTGCAAAAGATCCCATATTCCATATACTATCACAATTACATGCATACTTAGCGAAATTTTTTAAGATGCTTTTTCCAAACTCACTATGTTGAACTTCAGGGTGAAATTGTAAAGCAAAAAATTTACGCTTTTCATCTCCAAATACACAAAAAGGACTATTTTCGCTTGTTGCTAAAACCTCAAAACCTTGTGGTAAATTTTCTACCTTATCAGAATGACTCATCCATACTGTTTGTTTTTTAGGTAAATTTTTAAACAAGTCACTATCATTTTGAATATCTATAGTTGCTTTGCCATATTCTTTATGACCTGCTGGAGCTACATTTGCACCAAAATGATGTGCCATAAGTTGCATACCATAACAAATTCCTAAAACTGGTATATTTAAATCAAAAACACCTTTATCACAAAAATAAGCATCATTTGCATATACACTAGCCGGTCCACCGCTTAAAATAATACCCTTAGGCTCTTTAATTTTAATTTCATCTAAACTTACATTAAAAGGTAAAATTTCTGCATATACGCCCTGCTCTCTTAATCTTCTTGCAATGAGCTGTGTATATTGCGAACCAAAGTCCAAAACCAAAATATCTGCTTTTTTCATCTAACTCCTTTATAAATTTAACAATTGAAATTGTATATACCAAACTATAATAGATACTATATATCCAACTAAAATCGTCCATGCATATTTTAAATGAGAATTAAAAGTATAAATTCCTTTCATTTTTCCCATTACCCCCACACCAGCTGCTGAGCCAAAGCTTATTAATGATCCTCCAATTCCTGCTGTAAGAGTTACTAAAAGCCATTGAGTATCATCCATACTTGGATTAGCTTTTAATACCGCACTCATAACCGGAACATTATCTACAATAGCAGATAAAAATCCTACGCCTATATTAATACTAGTAGCTCCAAATTTTGTATAAAGATCGGAAGCATAAGCAAGCCATCCAACAAAATGTAAAGCGCCCACAGCAGATAAAATTCCAAAGAAAAATAATAAAGTATCCATTTCAATACGCGTCATATAATGAAAAATATTTAAATCTTTTTTACCTTGTTTTCTATTGAAAAAATACATATATAAGCTGAGCAAAGAAAGACCAAAAATCATACCCCACATTGCAGGCAAATCGCAAATACTATGGATAAAAACTGCTAAAGCGATAGTTAAAAAACCAAGCACAATAAATACTTTACCACCTGGTTTAATTTCAACTTTTTCTAGATTATCTTTATGAAAATTTGGCTCAACATCAGGCACATAACGCGATAGCAAATAAGCCGTAAGAAACCATCCAATAAAAGAAGCAGGAAAAAGAGCAAAAAATTCAAAAAAGGTAGCTTTTTTTGCCGTCCAAACCATCAAAGTAGTAATATCACCAAATGGCGACCAAGCTCCACCAGCATTAGCTGCTACTACAATATTTATAGCACCTGGGATTAAAAATTCTTTATTATGTTTATCTATAGTTAAAAGCACAGTAGATAAAATCAAAGCTGTGGTAAGATTATCTGCAATCGGAGAGATAAAAAAAGCCAAAATTCCTGTTAGCCAAAATAATTTTCTATAAGTATAACCCTTGCTTACAAGCTTATATTTTAAAGTTTCAAAAACCGATCTTTCTATTAATGCTTCTATAAAAGTCATTGCTGCTATTAAGAAAAACACAATTTGTGCGATTTCCAAGATAAGATGATTAACACTTTCTTCAAGTATTTGCGTGTCTAAATCATTTACTACCATATATATACCAATGACAATAAAAGAAAATGTTCCTATAAACAAAGCAGGCTTAGTTTTGTTGATATGATATTTTTCTTCTGCTGCGATAAAATAATAACCTAATATAAAAATTATTAAAACACCTATACCCAAAGCACTAAAAGCCAAATTTAACTCATGAGTTTGACCTGCTAATAAAAAGCTAATACTAAAACAAAGCAAAAAAAGTATTCTACTCATATTTCACTCTCCAAAGATTGGAATTTTTTTATTTCCTTTACGCTGCCATTATTATCTTTTATTTCATAAAATGGAGCAGCTTTATAACCACATGCACTTAAAAATATTAATAAAAAAAATGTTACAATAATTAAATGGAAGTTAAAAATGATATTAAAACAAGTCGTGATGTTATTGATATATTTGCTAATTCTGAAAAATATAAACATTATAAACCTTTAAAAGCACTTTTGCAATATAAAGAGTTTTTAAAACTGTTTAACCATAATCACCAACAAATGATTACTAAACTCTTTATAAAAAATAATACTTTGATTATTTTAGTTAAACACCACATTGCATATATGGAACTTAATCACGATAATACCAAAAAAATGATTAAAAGTCTCATAAAAAACTATATTTTAGCTAAGCCAATGAGTAATTTTGCAAAAGTGGAAAATGTAAAAATACTTAGCGACAAAAACTTTATATCCAAAAACAATACTTTTAACGCACATAAAAAAACTCATCTAGAACTTTCTAATGGAAATTTTAAAAACCATTTTGAAAATCCTATTTTATATAATAAATTTGAAGAACTGCGAAAGCTTATAAAAAATGCTTGAAAATGAACTCAAAACCTTGCCTAATTTACCTGGCGTGTATCAGTATTTTGATATACAAGGTAAGCTTTTATATGTAGGTAAGGCCAAGAATTTAAAAAACCGCGTTAGAAGTTATTTTAATTTCACTCCAAATCTTTGCCCAAATCCTAGCAATAGTTTAAGAATTCAAAAGATGATTAGTCAAACCCATCATTTAGAATTTATTACCACAAAAAGCGAGGCCGATGCTTTAATACTAGAAAATTCTTTTATAAAACAATTACACCCAAAATACAATATATTATTAAGAGATGATAAAACCTACCCTTATATTTATATAGACTTAAATGAAGATTTTCCAAGATTTGAAATTACAAGAAAAATTATCAAAAAAAATAAAATAAAATATTTTGGTCCCTTTTTTAAAGGAGCGAAAGAGCTTTTAAATGCTTTATATTTATCTTTTGAGCTAAGACAAAAGAAATCTTGCAAAGAACTTTGTCTTTTTTATCAGATTAAGCGTTGCAAAGGTCCATGCGAGCAAAAAATCTCTAAACAAGAATATGAAAAAATTATCCAAAAAGCCACACAAGCTCTTTTAAATCCCTTATCTTTAACAAAAAATTTAGAAAATAAAATGCTTGAATACGCAAAGAGTGAAAACTACGAAGAAGCAGCTCTTATAAGGGATCAAATTAAAACAATTGAAGATTTAAGTGTAAAAATACAAATAGACCTTGCAAAATTAGAAGATTTTGATATTTATGCTATTTATTGCGAAGAAAACATACTCTCCATGGTGCGTTTTGTAATAAATAATGGTAAAATCATTAGTTCAAATCATAAAATACTAGCTCTTAATAGTCAAAACGAATTTGACTTAAATGCAATTTATAAACAATATATTCTAGAAAATTACACACAAGAATCTCCAATAAAATCAACTCATATTTATACACACAAAGATTTTGAAGACATGAAGCTACTGCAAGATCTACTCAGCGAGAGATTTTCTAAAAAATTTTACCTTAAATCGCCAAAACTTGGTGAAAAAAAAGCCCTATGCGAGCTTGCTCTAGAAAATGCAAAAATAAACATACAAAAGCATTTAAAAAATGAAAATTATTTATTTTTAAAAGAATTAAAAGATTTTTTCAATCTGCAAAATTATCCCAATCATATAGAAATTTTTGATAATTCTCATATGCAAGGTGATGCAATTGTAGGTGCTTTAGTAACCTTCAAAGATGGGAAATTTGATAAAAGCTCTTATAGACACTATCATTTATCTTATAAAAATGATTATGATCAAATGCTTCAAATCCTTAGTAAAAGAGCTTTATCCTTTGATAAAAATCCACCGCCTGATTTATGGCTGATTGATGGCGGGAATGCCTTATTGAAACTAGCAAATGATATTATTAAAAGTTCTGGAGCAAATGTGGATATTTTAGCTATATCTAAAGAAAAAATAGATGCTAAAGCTTATAGAGCAAAAGGAAGTGCGAAAGATAAAATTTATACTCAAGAAGGAAAAATTCAACTTTCTACCGATGATAAAAAATTGCAATTTTTGCAAAAATTACGCGATGAGGCACATCGCTTCGCAATTAGTTTTCACCAAAAAACAAAAAGAAAACAGGACCTACAAAGCTCTAAGTTGATACAACTTGGAATCTCTCAAGGTTATATTAAAAAATTTTTAGATTATTACGGTAGTTTTGATAAAATCAGTAAAGCCGATTTTAATGAATTAAAATCACTTTCTAATATAAAAATAGCCAAAATAATTAAGGAAAATTTATGATATTTTTTATTAGTTCTTTAACTTTGATTTTATGTTTTTTCAATTATTATTTTTTATATCCAATTGATCAAAAATTATTCTATATTTATACCTCTATTAGTATTTTAATATTTATCGCTACATATATTTATTTAATTATAAAAAATCAAAAACTTAAAAAAGATAATATCATTATTCAAGAAATAGAAAAATTTTTAAAATTATCAAGTTCAACCTCTTTAATAGATCTAAAAGAAAAATTAAAAACATCATTTGAGCTAACGCAAAAACAATTGCAAGATCAAAAAATACAAAACAAACTTTTACAAAAAAACTTGCAATATCTTATTCAAAGTTTTAACTATATGCGATTAGAAAATTCCATTACACTAAAGCCGATTTTAAAAAAATATCAAATAAATACAAAAACAAAAAATATTATTTTTAAGAATATCCACGCATGCATTGTAAATGATGATATGATTGAAAATTTTTTATTACAATGTATTTTATTAGATATAGGCATTAGTAGTGAAATTTTTGATGATTTTCAAAAAGTAGAGAAAAAATATTCCTTTATTATTTCAAAGAAGAAAATAAAAAATACGCTAAACTACACATTTGTAGATGTCAATGTCAAAGATCTTATCAATTTTTTAAGTACAAATTTTAAAGAAGAAAGTTATCAAATAGCAAATTTATACAATGTATTGATTTTTAAATCTTCTAGTTTTGAAAATAATCTAATTTTAAATATAACCAATCAATTTTGCTCAAATAATCAAATCGTAGATAGCCTAAGTGATTTTAAGAACGCTTTAAAATTAAATTTTAGATTAATTTTGGTTGATTATGAAGTCATAAAGTTCGATATTTTACATTTTACTCAAATACTACATGAATATAAAATACAAAATTCACAAAATAAAATTTTACTTTTTACCAAAAATAGAGTTAAAAATTGCGATTTTGCCGATGAAATTATAAATGACATTAGCAAAAATGAATGGATAATTTTACTTAAAAAATATATCAATCAAGTTTAGTTCTATGATTAATAGCCTTATGTAAAGATATAAAATCGACATTTTCCAAACTAACACCGCTTGGAATACCTTGGGCTATTTGGGAAAAACTCAAATTTAAATCCTTTAATTTTTCCTCTATAAAAAAAATTACAGCGTCTGAATTTAAGCCTTGAGTAAAAGCGAAAAAAATTTCTTTAGTATTTTTATTTTCAATCATTACTCTTAATTTAGTAATATTTTCTTCGTTGGTATTTTCTAGTACAAAATAAAGCCCATCATAGCTTTTACTATCTTCTAAAATTAATACATCTTTAGGATCTTGCACTATACAAATAATATTACTATTTCTTTCTATATCAGAACAAACTTCACATAATTCATTTTCACTTAAAGCCCCGCATTGTATACATTTTTTAATCCCTCTAATGGATTCTTCAATACTATAAGCAAGTTTAGAACCTAGCAAAGGATCTTTTATACAAACATGATAAGCAAGTCTTAATGCAGACTTTTTACCGATAGTAGGCAATGCAGAAAATGCATTTACCAATTCATTAAATTTTTCTAAATCTTTCAAGTCATTTTAACCTTGAAAAAACAATCTTAAAAATATGATAACCATCTTCATAACTATAAGTTAAATTATAACCATGAAGATTGCAAATATTATTGATAATATAAAGCCCCAATCCCATACCTTCAACTTGAGTATTTTGTTCTCTTACAAAAGGTTTCAAATAATAATCAAAAGTTTTTTTAAGTTGAACCCCTTTATTTCTAACAATTACATAGTCCCCTGAACATATAATCTCACAAGCTTTATCGTCAGAATATTTAATAGCATTATCAATCAAATTTTTAAGCATTAAGGAAAAAAGTTCTAAATCAGCAACAATCATAGTATCTTCTTTGTAAGAAATCTTAACTTTTTGATAAAAATCATCTCTCATGAGATAATCTTCAGCCTGCTCTAAAATTAAGCTCAAATGATAAGTTTGCAAATTTAGTTGGCAATTTCTAGATAAAACTTTTTCAATTTTACCAAATTCATCAATCAATAATTCAAGTCTTTCAAAAATCGCTACTAAGCGGTCTTTTTGTTTTTGATTGTCTAGCATCTCACAAACTATCCTACCTTTTCCAATAGGTGTTTTAAGTTCATGCATAATCATTCTTAAAAAAAATTGTCTTGATTTTACTAATTCTTGTATTTTATTAATAGCATGATCAAATTCAAAAGAAATTTCTGAAATTTCATCATTAATTTGTGAATATTCGGATAAAGGTTCTATTTTTCCAGCACTAATATTTTTAATTTTCTTTTTTAAAATTTTTAAAGGCATTAAAGATCTTAAAACAGAAAAATATAAAAATATAATCAAAATCAAACTAAAAAAGAAACTTAGTAAAAACAAATACTCTAAACGCGTAGATGCATTTAGCTCATAAAGCTGCTTTAAATTAACTTGTTCAACATAAAAAAAAATTTGATTATGGTAAATAATAGAAGAAAAACTACCGTAAGCAGAATTAACCTTAAGCACCTTTTCACCTTTTGCAACTATATGTTTTGCACTGCGTTCATTTTCAACTATTTTAAAAGACTTAGAAAGAAGATAATCATGAATTGAAAAACCTTCTTTTCTTTCTAAATTATATATAATTTTTTCTACAATTTCTTTTTGTCTATTTTGCTCATTGGTTAAATAAGAATCAACCTGAACCTTACCCAAGAGCACAAACAAAGCACAAACAAACAAAAAAGCCGTTGCAAAAAGAACGGTAATCTTAAGATTAATAGTTACTTTCATCCTATTAATTTATATCCTATCCCTCTAACTGAAAAAATATGCTTTGGTGCCTTCGAACTATCGCCGATCTTAGTTCTAAGCCTACCAATAATTACATCTAAACTTTTAGAATCTTTATCTTTTAAGCTTTTGCAGTGATACACAAGCTGCTCTCTGCTAACTGAAAATCCATGTTGTCTTATCATATAACTTAAAATTTCATATTCAGCAGGAGTTAAAATTAAAACCTCTTCATTGTAACTAATCTCATGTCTTTTTTCATCAATTTTAAAAGCTGAATTGATTATTTTTTCAGGAGTTTCATTTACGCGTTTTGAACGACGGATTAAACTCATAATTCTTGCATGCATTTCTTTAGGATCGTAAGGCTTTGGTAGATAATCATCCGCACCTATTTGAAGTCCTACAATTTTATCACTTAAATCGCTTCTAGCTGAAGAAATAATAATAGGAATACTATATTTTTCTCTTATTTCGCGACAAACTTCAAGACCATCAAGTCCAGGTAAAGTTAAATCAAGAATTAAACAATCATAATTTTTTATACCAGCACTCATTCCCAAATACGGATCTTCATAATTAGTAACTTTGATATTAAATTGGGCCAAATATTCTGCTAAAAACTCTGCAAAATCTGGATCATCTTCGATCATTAAAACATTAATCATCTCTACCCCTTATTAGTGAAAATATGTTACAAACTTAATATTATAACACATAATTTAACTATTCATTTATTTTTTTGCTAAAATTATAATATTAATTTTTCAAGAGAGGAAAAAAGTGGAACTTAATTATTATGAAATATTAGAAATTTCTCAAACTTCAGATAAAGAAACTATAAAAAAAGCTTATAGAAAAATGGCATTAAAATATCATCCTGATAGAAATCAAGGAGATAAAGAAGCTGAAGAAAAATTTAAACTTGTCAATGAAGCTTATGAAGTACTTAGCAATGATGAAAAGCGAAGTATATATGATAGATACGGCAAAGAAGGATTAAAAAGACAAGCCGGTGGTTTTGGTGGTTTTGGAGATGTTGATTTAGGGGATATATTTTCAAGTTTTTTTGGAGATGGATTTGGTTTTGGAAACTCAACGCGTAAAAAAGAAAGAGGAAATAAATATCCACATGATTTAAAAATAGCGGTAAAGATTAGCTTCAAAGAGGCTGTTTTTGGCTGCAAAAAAGAAATTGATTTTACCTATAAAACATTTTGTAAAATATGCAATGGTAGTGGATCAGAAAATGGAAAAGAAGATATTTGTTCTCATTGTGGAGGAAAAGGACAAGTTGGTGTTAGACAAGGTTTTATGACTTTTGTACAAACTTGTGATCATTGTAAGGGCAGTGGGAAAATAATAAAAAATAAGTGTAAGACATGCCATGGAAATGGTTATGAAGAAATAAAAGATCATATAGAACTTGATATACCAGAAGGTATTGATAGTGGTATGAGTCTTAGAGTGCAAAACAAAGCAAATAAGCTTCCAAATTCTTCTCAAAGAGGTGATTTGTATATCAAAATCGTTGTAGAAGATGATAATAAATTTATTAGACATGATGATGATATATATACCATAGTACCTGTATTTTTTACCCAAGCTGCTCTTGGAAAGACAATTAAAATTTCCACCATAAGAGGAGAAGCTGATCTTAAACTTCCGGTGGGTGCAAAAGATAAACAAAAATTTGAATTAGCTAACGAAGGTGTTAAAAATATTCACAATGGAAAACTTGGTTCGCATATTGTACAAATTGAAATAAAATTTCCAAAAACACTTACTGATGAACAAAAAAATCTACTATTGCAACTTGAAAAAAGCTTTGGCTTAGAAAATGAGGAAGCTTTTATAGAACAAGAAAGCTTGTTTGATAAAATCAAATCTTGGTTTAGTCACTAAGGAAGTTTTAAAGCCATCTCCATGGCTTTATAAATTTCTTCTGTTTTTTGACACTCTAAAAATAACTCAAAAGCAAAAACACCTTGCCATAAAAGCATTTGCGTGCCATCTTTTATTTTTAATCCATTTTCTCGTGCTAACTTTAAAAAAGATGTTTCTCTACTATAAATAACATCAAAAGCATACTTAGCTTTTTGAAAAATATTTTTTAAAATCCTTTCTTCACAAGGTAAACTTTCATCATGTAAACCCACACTAGTCGTATTTATTACCAAATCAAATTGTGTATTTAAATCAAGTTGATCATATAAAAAACATGGATAGATGGTTAAATTTTCAAATCTAGCACTAGAGCGATTTGCTATTGCAACTTCAATATTTATAGATTTTAAAGCATAAGCTAAAGCTTTAGCGGTGCCACCAGCACCTAAAATCAAAGCATTTTTAATAGAAAAAAAATTTTCAATTGCTTTTAAAAATCCCAAATAATCTGTATTGCAAGCATAAATTTTACCATCTTTGTTTATTAAAGTATTGGCAGATCCTATTTGCTTAACACTTTCATCACAAAAATCTGCAATTTTATACGCTTCTTCTTTAAAAGGTATAGTAATATTTGCTCCATCAAATTTTTGAACAATTTCTTTTAATTTTGCTTTATTTTTTAAATGGTATCTTGTATATATTGCGTCTTTTTTAAGAACTTGTAAAGCATTATTGTGCATTCTTGGGGATTTAGAATGCACAATAGGATCACCTATAACTGTGAAAATTTTCATTTTACTCTAAAAGTAAAAGCACCTTTTGCGATTTTAGAACGCACCTTTTCCAATTCAGCTTTTAATTCGCTTTCTTTATAAGGCCCAACTAAAACTTTTGTAAGTTCTTTGCCATTTACTGTTGTTTTGTAAATTTTATATTCATATCCATTTTCTTTAAGTATATTTAATTCTTTTGATTTAGGATCAAGACTATTTAAAGAAAAAACTTGGATATAAGTACCTGCTGCAAGGTGTGTTTGAGTCTGCGGTGTTTTTATGCTCTCAAACAATTCATTTGCATTGCTTTGCTCTGGGGTTTTTGGCTTTTCAACAACATTAGTTTTTGATTTTTCAGAAGGTTTTTGAATTGGTTTTTCTATAGATTTTTCTACAGGCTTAATCTCTTCTTGTTTTTCTTCCACCTTAGCTGGTTCTTCTTTTGGTTCTGTTGATGTAATTTGATCTAATACACTATTGCTTGGAATTTCCTGTTTTTCCTCTATGGTATTATTTGCATCAGCCAATGAACTTTCTTCTTTCAGTTTTCTAGCTAAAGCTTCAAATTCATCCTCTTCTTTAGTATTATCTGTAATAGGCAAAGAATTAAAATTATTTTCATAAGAAGCTTGCTCTTGCGGCTCTGATGGCATTTGTAGTGATTTTTCCTCGCCTGGATCATTAATTAACTTCATTGCTATCATTACTACCAAAAACACAATAATTAAAATAATCGATCTGAGTAAAATTTTTTTAAGTTTTTCACTTTTATTGCTTTTTTGCAAGATAATATCATCAAATTCATTTTTGTTGTTTTCTTCCATTTTTCATCCTTTCAAAAATTACATATGTTTAGACCAAGAAGCGCCACGCTCTTTTTGATAAACCTCATAAGGTAAAGTTAAAATATTAAATTCCTTAGGTATATCCATACTAGGAAAAACTTTCCACTCTACAGGCATTTTTTGAGAAAAAAGCAAAGATAATTTTGATCCCAAAGAGCATGCTTCATTAAAAGTAGTATGTCCTTTATGGATATACAAATGCAAATGATTGTTAGTTCTTGTTTTATAGGCAGTAAAATTTATAAAACCTTCTTCCCTTAAAACAAGCTGTGCTCTATGCCAAAAACGCTCTGCGTTAAAACCATTGTAATCAAATACAATATTTTCAACCTTATCAAAACTATTAATCAAAGAGTGTGCTACAATAATCTTTTTTTCCATATGTTCTTGTATAACATTAGCTGTCAAAGGAGCATTTACTTTTTCGAATTTATCAAAAAAAATTCTACCTTTATGCTCATATTTGTTAATTATAGCATTACGCTTAATATAATAATGGCTTGTAACCATTTTAATTAAAGCCAAATCCATAGTTGTAATCAAAATAAAGCCCTTTCATAAATAATAAAATTACTTGCCAAATTTTTCAGTTTAACTTTAATCTCTTCTTGTAGTTTTGTATTTTGTATATCATCTAAAATATCAGCTATATAATTTGCAACAATAGCAATTTGCTCCTCTTTAAAACCTCTTGCTGTTAAAGCTGCTGTTCCAAGTCTTAAACCACTCGTTACAAATGGACTTCTAGTTTCCCCTGGAACCGTATTTTTATTTGCTGTAATACCTGCTCTTTCTAAAGCTAAATCCGCATCTTTACCACTAAAATCTTTATTTAAAAAGCTTAATAAAATTAAATGATTATCAGTACCACCGCTAACTAAATCATATTTTCTATCTATTAGAACTTGAGCCAAGGTAGCAGTATTTTTAATGATTTGCTTAGCATAAATTTTCCACTCATCACTTAAGTTATATTTAAATCCAACAGCTTTGGCGGCAATTACATGCATTAATGGACCACCTTGAATACCCGGAAAAATTGCAGAATTGATTTTTTTGGCAATTTCTTCATCGTTACTCATAATAATCCCGCCTCTTGGACCTCTTAAAGTTTTATGTGTTGTAGAGCTTACAACATGAGCATAGGGAAACGGGCTAGGATGCTCACCTGCTACAACCAATCCTGCAATATGCGCAACATCAGCAAATAAATATGCGCCAACTTCATCTGCTATTTCTCTAAATTTAGCAAAATCAATCACTCTAGGATAAGCACTAGCACCACAAACAATAAGTTTTGGCTTAACTTCTTTTGCTATCTCTCTAACTTTATCATAATTAATTCTCCCATCAAGCTCTACCCCATAAAAAAAACTTTCATAGACTTTTCCA
The DNA here is from genome assembly GCF_025773055.1 of Campylobacter sp. CNRCH_2013_0671h. Classification (NCBI taxonomy): domain Bacteria; kingdom Pseudomonadati; phylum Campylobacterota; class Epsilonproteobacteria; order Campylobacterales; family Campylobacteraceae; genus Campylobacter; species Campylobacter sp. CNRCH_2013_0671h. The sequence goes on along the minus strand of NZ_JAKMTG010000009.1, from coordinate 22,556 downwards.
GAAGAGCTTACTTTAGAACCGTGAGTTAAATGTCCCCCATGACTTAAATCCATACCCAAAATTCTATCACCAGGATTTAACAATGCCATGTATACACCTTGATTTGCTTGAGAACCTGAATTAGGCTGCACATTGGCAAAATTACAATTAAAAAGTTTTTTACATCTTTCTATAGCAATTGTCTCAATTTCATCAACAAATTCGCATCCACCATAATATCTTTTACCAGGATAGCCTTCTGCATATTTATTTGTTAAAATACTCCCCATTACTTCCATTACTTCTGGTATAGTGAAATTCTCACTTGCTATCATTTCAAGACCATCACATTGTCTTGCTAGCTCCTTTTGGGTTAAATCAAAAATTTCTTTATCAAAATTTTCCAACATTTACTCTCCTTTTACCTCATTTTTAAGTGGCCTCATAGCTGGGAAAAGCACTACATCGCGAATTGATTTTTTATTGATTAAAAGCATAACTAGCCTATCTATTCCTATGCCTTGACCTGCAGTTGGTGCCATAGCATAGCCCAATGCATTAACAAAATCTTCATCCATTTCACATGCTTCCTCATCACCTGCATTTTTAGCTTCAATTTGCTTTAAGAATCTTTCATATTGATCTAGCGGATCATTAAGCTCATTAAATCCATTAGCTATCTCTCTACCCGCGATAAACAATTCAAATCTTTCAGCAATATCCTTATCCTTGTCACTCCTTCTAGACAAAGGACTTATAGAAATAGGAAAATCTATTACAAAAGTGGGATTAATCAACTTATCTTCAACATAATTATCAAAAAGTTCAGCTTGCAAATGACCTAATTCTAATTTTTCATTGGCTTCAAAGCCATCTTTTTTTAGCTTTTCTAAGATTAATTCTTTATTATCAATAAGCTCATCATCTAAACCACCATATTTTTTTAACGCATCTTTATAAGTAATTCTTTCAAATGGCTTAGAAAAATCAATTATTTTTTCATCAAATTCGAGCTTTTTACCTAAATTTAATTTATCCAAAAGCATAGCAAAAAGCTCTTCTGTTAAATCCATCAAATCATGATAATTATGATAAGCCCAATAAAACTCAATTGTAGTAAATTCAGGATTGTGCGTTAAATCCATCCCTTCATTTCTAAAACATCTATTAATCTCATAAACTGCCTCAAAACCACCTACAATCAAACGCTTTAGATATAATTCTGGAGCTATTCTTAAAAATCTTTCCACGCCCAAAGCATTGTGATAAGTCACAAAAGGCTTTGCATTTGCTCCTCCTGCAATAGGATGCATCATTGGTGTTTCAACTTCCAAAAATCCTTTATTATCAAAAAAAGATCTAATATAAGAAACAATTTTAGAACGCAAAATAAAATCTTTTCTTACTTCACTATTCATGATCATATCAAGGTATCTTTTTCTATATCTTTGCTCAATGTCAGTAAACCCATGATATTTTTCCGGTAAAGGCACTATGGCTTTTGTAGCTATTTGAATTTGCTCAACATGAAGACTAAATTCTCCTGTTTTAGTCATAAAAGGAAAACCTTTAACCAAAACAATATCCCCTACTTCAAGATATTTTTTTAAAATAGCAAAGTATTCTTCTCCTAAAATATTTTGATTAAAATAAATTTGAATATTATCTTGCTCATCTTCTATATTGGCAAATACCGATTTACCAGCTATTCTAAGAAGTTTTAATCTTCCTGCTAACACTCCATATACTTTTTCATCACGCTGATTTTGCGTATCTTTAATGTATGCAAATTTATTTTTATATTCAACTATACTCATTTCTTTTTTCAAAAAATGTGGATATGGATTAATTCCTAGCTTTTTTAATTCTTGCGCTTTTTGAATTTTTTGTTGTTCTAAAATATTATCAAACATTAATTTTACCTTTATTTTTTACTACATTGCGGACATAACCCATAAAGTTGCATTAAATGCCCTGTTAATTTAAAATTATATTCTTTTGCTATTAACATTTGTTGCTGCTCAATAATAGAATTTTCAAATTCAACTATTTCTCCACAACTTTTACAAATTAAATGATCATGATGGGGTTTATTTGCAAGTTCAAATTTCTTCCCTGAAGCTCCAAAAGATATAGAAGTAGCCATGCCCGATTCTTCTAATAAATTTAAAGTTCTATAAACTGTAGCAATACCTACATTTAATTCAGGATTTTTTTGCTTGATTTCCACATACAAACTTTCTGGGGTATAATGCATATCACTATTATATAAAGTTTTCAAAAGCACTTCTCTTTGTTTGGTATATTTTAAGCCATTATCCTTAAGTGTCTTCTTAAAGCGCTCAAGTAAAACATCATATTCTATATTTTCAATTTGCATTATTTACCTCCGAATTTAGACTTATATTAGAATCTTTAATTCTTTCTTCTATTTTTTCTAAACTATTTTGAGTAAAATCAGTATTCATTATAAATTCACCTGTTTTTCTAAGTAAATTTAAAGTATGACTATTGTTTGCATATTTTTCTAAACTTGAATTTAAAAATTCTATATTATTAATACAAGCAACTAAAATTGCAAAAATTAAAAATATTTTAGCGCTTCCAAATAAAAATCCACCTATACGATCTATAAAACCAAGACCACTCATGCTAAACATTTTTGATAATATATTTCCCAAGGCCATACATGCTATCCATATCACGATTAACAAAACTAAAAAACCTGCAAAAATAGCAAGATTTTCATTTTCAATTACATAAAAATTATTATTGATAATCTCTGCTACCTCTTTAGCATATCTTGAAGCAAGTAAAACCCCACCAACTATACCCAATAAACCAAAAATTTCTTTAAATAAGCCACTCACCAAGCCTTTTAAGCCTAAAATTACAGTCAAACCTAAAACAAAAACATCAAACCACGAAAAATTTTCCATCTACGCTAAACTCCAAATATTTTATTCAATTATTTTAGGGACTATAAAAAATCCATCTTGAGAATTTGGAGTATGCTTACTTATCGTATCTATCACATCAGATTTTTTACTCTCATCATTTCTCAATAAGGTTCCACCATTTGTTGTGCTAGTCATGGCTTCTATATCATCAAGTTTTAATTCATCTAATTTTTCCACAAAATTAACAATTTGGCTTAATTGCTCTTCTAGTTCTTGTCTTTTTTCATCTGCTATTTTTAGAGCACTTAGCTTTTCAAGTTTAGTTAATAATTTATCATCAATTTGCATCATTTACCTTAATTTTAATTTTATAAAACTCTTTGGTTTAGATTGAAAATTATAACATAAAATAATTTATTTTTTCATTTTTATATGTTACAATTATAGACTTTAAAATTACAAAATAACATTTTTTATATTAATAAAGGAAAAATATGGCTTTAAAAGAAAATTTGAAAGCAGTAAAAGAAGAATTAAGCTCTCAAGAGCAAATGATGGAAAATTTTATCAAATCAGAACGCTTTATAAGAAAATACAAATATTATTTTATTGCTCTTATTACTCTTTTAATTCTTTATTTTAGTGGAAGTTATATTTATAATATAAAACAAGAAAAAAATATCCAAGAAAGTAATATCATTTTTAATAATCTGTTAAAAAATCCTTCAGATCAAAAATTAATTGAGGAATTAAAGCAAAAAAATGCAAATTTATACACCATATATATTATGGGTCAAAATAATCAAGATCTTAATCAAACCTTGAGTCTTAATATAGATCCTTTGTTAAAACAAATAGTGCTTGCCCAAAATAATCAAAAATCAGATTTTCTAAAAGATTATAATACTCTATTAATAGGTTTTGAATTTTTAAAACAAAATGATTTTAAAAACGCGGATGTTGAATTTAATAAAATACCTATAAATTCTCCTTTATGGCAAATCATCACAAGCTTAAAACACTATCAAGGAATAAAATGAAGCATTTTTATTTATTTATTATTACTTTAATATTTTTTAGTGCTTGTGGCACTAAAAGGGAATACTATCAACCAACACAATTAGAACAACTTCCTTATAATTCTAAAAATATTAATGGAAAAATAGTTAATTTTAACAACAACATTGCTCAGTTAAATAATAATACTTTTATAGACAATAAAGGAAATATTACTGCTTTAAAAATAGATAAAAACTATAATATTTTAAATATCCGTCAAGAAGAAATTCTTATAGCTGATAATGATGGGAATTTTAAAATTTTAAATTTACAAGGTGAAGAATTATTTTCTCATAAATTTAACGAAAGTGTAGTAAGTGCTAATGTAGACGGTGATGATATAGCTTTGATTTTAGCAAGTAATACTTTAGTGTATGCTAATAAAAATCTTGGTATAAGAATGCTACAAAATTTAGGCACTGCTTATGCTCAAGATAGTCGCTATGCTAATCCTTATTTTTTAAATACCATTATCATATACCCTATGCTTAATGGAAAATTAGCCATACTTAACAAAAGTACACTAAAAGTTAGTAAAGAAATTTTAGTAAGTAGTGAAGAATTTTTTAATAATATCATCTATCTTCATGTTAAAAACGATACAATGGTTGCCGCAACAGCACAAAAAATCATCGTTGTAACACCAAATAGAACTTTATACTTAAACGAAAACATTAAAGAAGTAAATATTAACGATAAAGAAATTTTTATATTAACAAAAGATGGAAGAGTTATCAAAAATGATTATAATCTTAGAAAAATTGATGAAATAAAATTTCAATTTGCTTTATTTTCCAAAAGCACATTATATAATGATTCTTTGTATGTATTTGAAAAAACTGGCTATTTAATTAAATTAAATACAAATCTGAAAGATTTTACCGTATATAAATTAAATGAAGCTATTGATAAAAAAAGTTTTATGGCTAATGGTAAATTTTTCTATAACAATAAAGTTTTACAATTAAATTAAGATGAATCAAGAACTTAGCGATATTCTTATTAAACATGGAATTATTTTAAAAAATATTAATTCTTTGGATATCCATGCTTTTAGCAAAAAGAAAAAACTAATTTGCTTTTATGGAGAAAATACAAAAAAACAATATTGCTTATTTTTATTTTCTTTTGCAAAAAGTAAGATTTTAAAAAAAGATGGTTTAGAATTTGAAAATATTTTTCAAAACATAAGTCAAATTTTAAATTTAAAATTTAAAAATCATTTTATTTTTCATCAGTCTCTAATTTGCTCAAAAGCAAAAGAATATTTATTCACCAAAGGAATTCAAAGTTATGCTTTTGTGTGATATTGGCAATACAACTGCAAGTTTTTTAAATGAGCAAAAATTTCATTCTATGAGCATAGAGCAATTTTTACAGTATGAGCCGACACAAAAAGTGTTTTACATCAATGTTAATCCAAATTTAGAGCAAAGATTAAAGCAAAATCCTTTATTTATTAACCTTGCTCCATATTTTAATTTTGATACTATTTATAAGAATTTAGGAGTTGATAGAATAGCAGCTTGCTATACCATAGAAGATGGGGTAGTAGTTGATGCTGGCTCTGCAATAACTGTGGATATTGTTTCAAATTCAATCCATCTTGGAGGATTTATCCTGCCTGGTATTGAAAGCTACAAAAAATCTTTTGCTAGTATTTCTTCTCGCTTAAAACACGAACTTAACACTCAAATAAACTTTGATGCCTTTCCCCAAAGAACTATTGATGCTTTAAGTTATGGAGTTTTTAAAAGTATATATTTACTTATAAAAGATAGTGCATATGATAAAAAGTTATATTTCACAGGTGGCGATGGGCAATTTCTTGCAAATTTTTTTGATTATGCAATTTATGATAAATTTTTGATTTTTAGAGGTATGAAAAAAGCTGTTTGTGAAAATTTTATACTTTAAAAGATTAACCATATCTTTGGCTTTTCAATTATAAGCTTTATTTAAACTCAAAACAACTATATTTTGATATTATTAGCAAAATCAAACATACACAAAAGGAATTGATGATAATGGATCGAAAACACTTTGATGCCGTAGTGATTGGCGGTGGGATTTCTGGTGCTGCAGCATTTTACGAATTAGCAAGATATACTGATATTAAAAGTATTGCATTATTAGAAAAATACAATAACGCTGCAACATTAAATAGTCACAGCACAAGTAATTCACAAACCATCCACTGCGGTGATATAGAAACTAACTATACCTTGGAAAAAGCAAAAAAAGTTAAAAAAACAGCAGATATGATTGTAAAATATGGGCTCTTGCAAAATGCACAAAATAAATTCATGTATTCACACCAAAAACTTGCACTTGCAGTTGGGGAAAAAGAATGTGAATATATGAAAAATAGATATGAAGAATTTAAAGAATTATATCCTTATATTAAATTTTACACAAAAAATGAAATCAAACAAATAGAACCAAATGTTGTTTTAGGTGAAGATGGTGTCAATGATAGGGCGGATAATATAGTAGCTATGGGTGTAGAAGAAGGTGAAATTTATACCACAGTAGATTTTGGACTTATGAGTCAAAATCTCATAGAGCAAGCTTGCAAACAAGGTAAAGATACTCATGTTGCTTACAATCAAGAAGTTGTGTTTATAGAAAAAAAAGATGATATTTTTTATATAAAAACAAGAGATTTTAAAGAATATAGTGCAAAATCCATTATCGTCAATGCAGGCGCACACTCGTTATTTTTAGCACATAAAATGGGTATAGGTTTAGACAAATCTTGCTTTCCTGTTGCAGGAAGTTTTTACATGGCAAAAAGAAAAATTTTAAATGGTAAGGTTTATATGGTGCAAAATCCAAAACTCCCATTTGCTGCATTACACGGCGATCCTGATTTACTAACTAACATGAACACCCGTTTTGGTCCTACTGCTTTAGTTATTCCTATGCTAGAAAGATACCATGGCTTTAAATCTTTACCTGAATTTTTTAAAACACTTAATCTTGATATGAATGTAATTAAAATTTGTTTTAATCTTTTTAAAGATTCTACTATTAGAAATTATATTCTTTATAATTATTTATTTGAAATTCCTTATATCAACAAAAAACTTTTTGTAAAAGATGCTAAAAAAATAGTTCCTAGTTTAAAAACAGATGATATTTACTATGCTAAAAATTTTGGAGGAGTGCGACCTCAAGTGCTTGATAAAAAAGCAGGAGAATTAATGCTTGGAGAGGCTAGCATCACTGAAATTCCGGGTATAATTTTTAATATGACACCAAGCCCAGGTGCTACGAGTTGTCTTGGTAATGGTTATAGAGATGCAAAACTTATTTGTCAATACTTGGGTGCTAATTTTAATGAAGATTTATTTACTAGTGAACTGCTATAAAAAGGATAGGAAATGTTAAAAAAAACAAAAATAGTCGCAACAATTGGGCCAGCAAGTGAAAATGAAACTACAATAAGACAAATGATTATTAATGGAGTGAATGTTTTTCGCTTAAATTTCTCACATGGAACTCATGAATATCATAGTCAAAATCTAGCCACCATTAGAAAAGTAGCAGCTGAACTTAATGCAAGGATTGGAATTTTACAAGATATTAGCGGGCCAAAAATTAGAACCTTAAAAATTCTAGAAGCTTTTGAGCTAAAAAGTGGAGATAGACTAGACTTCTACAAAGATACTTTTGAAGGCGAAAAACTTTCTAATGAACATTATAAAGTCTGTATTAATCATCCCGAAATTCTTTCTATGCTAAAAGTGGGAGAATACATCTATCTTTGTGATGGCTCTATTAAAACTAAAGTTATACAAGTTGAAAAAGATTTTATCCAAACCCAAGTAGAAAATAGCGGGGTGCTTAGTTCAAATAAAGGAATTAACTTTCCAAATACAAAAATCAATATCGATGTTATAACTCAAAAAGATAAAGACGATCTTGCATGGGGCATTAAAAACGATGTTGATTTTTTAGCTATATCTTTTGTGCAAAATGCTCATGATATTGATGAAGTTAAAAAAATACTTGATGAAAATAATGCCAAAATTGCTATTTTTGCAAAAATAGAAAAATTTGATGCTGTTGAAAATATCGATGAAATTATAAATAGCAGCGATGGTATAATGGTAGCAAGAGGAGATTTAGGCATTGAAGTGCCTTATTATAGAGTGCCAAATATACAAAAACTCATCATTAAAAAAGCTAATGAGGCCAATAAGCCTGTAATCACTGCTACTCAAATGCTTTTTTCGCTTGCAAAATCAAAAACTGCCACAAGAGCTGAAATTTCAGATGTTGCTAATGCTGTACTTGATGGCACTGATGCGGTTATGCTTAGCGAAGAAAGTGCAGTGGGGATTGATCCGGCAAATGCGGTTGATATTATGACTCAAACCATTATAGAAACAGAAAAAAACTATCCTTATGAAAAATTTGAAAATTTTAAATGTTTTAACGAAACTGATATCATTGCCAAATCAAGCACACAACTAGCAACTGATTTAAATGCAAATGCAATTTTTACCATTACAAGCAGTGGTGCTTCTGCAGTTAAAACAGCAAGGTATCGTCCAAAAATGGATATCATAGCTATTACTCATTCTAAAAAAGCTTTAAATTTTTTAAGTATAGTTTGGGGAGTTCAACCTGCTATATTGATAGAAAAGCATGAAAATTTAACAGAACTTTTAAGCAATTCTGTAAAACTTGGAGTTGAAAAAGGCCTTATGAAAAAAGATGGGGTTTATACCCTTACTGCAGGATTTCCAGTAGGTGTTGCAGGAAGTACAAATTTAATTAGAATTTTACAAAAAGATCAAATTGAATATTATTTAAGTTTGGGAAAATAACCCAAACTTAATATTCTTCTTCTATCAAATCACATAAGCAGTGTATGATTAAAATATGCATTTCTTGAATTCTAGCCGTATCATCGCTTGGAATGACTATATTATGCTCACATAATGCATTCATCGCTCCACCACCTTTTCCACTAAGTCCTATACATTTAGTGCCAATTTCTTTGGCCTTTTCAAAAGCTTTGATCACATTTGGGCTTTTTCCACTAGTAGAAATTCCAATCAATACATCATTATTGCTAGCTAAAGCTTCAACTTGTCTTGAAAAAACAAATTCAAAACCATAGTCATTTCCTATAGCACTTAAAGCAGAAGTATCAGTGCTTAGAGCAATAGCAGCTAAAGCCTTTCTTTCTTTTTTATATCTTCCACTAAGTTCAGCTGCAAAATGTTGGCTATCTGCAGCACTTCCACCATTTCCACAAATTAAAATTTTCCCACCACTTTTCAAGCACACTTTTAATTCTTGAGCAACTGCAACAATTTGCTCTTTTAAATTCAAACTTTGCTCTAAAGTTTTTTGATGTTGAATAAATTCCTTTTCAATTTTATTTATCATTTGCAATCCTATTAATTATATTAGTAGTACTAAATCCATCTTCAAAGTCAATTAATTCTACTTTTTTTACTAAATTTGAACCCACTACTTCTTTACCTTTATAATCAGCTCCTTTAACTAGCACATCAGGCTTTAAAAACTCTATCAGTTCATAAGGAGTATCATCATTAAAAATCACTACATAATCTACAAAATACATACTCGCAAGCACACATGCGCGTTGGAATTCTAAATTTATAGGTCTTGAGTTTCCTTTTAGTCTTTTTACGCTTTCATCTGAATTTAAACCCACAACTAAGATATCTCCTAGTTTTTTAGCTTTTTCAAGGTATTTTATATGACCATAATGCATAATATCAAAACATCCATTGGCAAAAACTACTTTTTGATTTTGTATCAACTTCACAAGCTCTTCTTTGCTTTTAATTTTATCTTCAAAAGAAGCTTTTTTTAGATTTTTAATCTCTTCTAAACTTGCACTCACACTTCCTACTTTTGCTACCACAACAGCTGCTGCATCATTTGCTAACTCACATGCTTTTACAATATCAACTTTTAAGGCTAAAGCATAAGCAAGCATAGCTATAACACTATCTCCAGCTCCTGTTACATCATAAACCTCCAAAGCTTTTGCGGGAATAATATGTAATTTTTCATCAAAAAGTGCTATTCCTTCTTCAGATAAAGTTATAATAGAATAAGCTAAATTTAAATCATCTTTTAATTTTTTCAAAGCTTTTTCTAAATTATCAATTTTTTCTACACTCAAAGCTTGAATAGCTTCTTTTTTATTTGGAGTTAGCAAGGTTGCATTTTGATATTTGCTAAAATCACTTCCTTTTGGATCAATCAAAATAGGTAAATTTAAAGTATTTGCATGCTCTATCAAAGCTTTTGTTACTTTTGAAGTTAAAATCCCTTTGGCATAATCACTCAAAACAATCGCATCATAATCTTTTGCAATTGTTTTATACTCTTGAATAATTTCATCTTCTAATTTAGTATCAAAATCATTCTCATCATCAAGTCTTAAAACTTGCTGAGAATGTGATAAAACTCTACTCTTAAGAGGGGTTTTTCTATCTTTTTCTACTAATAATTTTGCATTTAAATTCTCTTTTAAAAACCTCCCACTCTCATCATCACCCACAAGCCCCAGAGCAAAAACCTCAGCACCAAGACTTTTTAAATTTGCATATACATTACCAGCTCCACCTAGTCTTTTATCTTCTTTTTGTGATTTCATCACCATTACAGGAGCTTCTGGAGAAATTCTAGTGCAATCACACCATATATAATGATCCACCATAAAATCCCCGACAACTAAAATTTTTGGCTTTTTAGAACTTAAAAAATCAAACATTTACTTCCTTTTCATAAAGCCTTTTGATCTCATCTAAATAATCTTTTACACCCTCTTCAAGACTAAATTTAGCTTTATATGAAAAACTCTCATCTAATTTTGCTTGAGTATGGAATTGATAAGAATTTTTGTAAGGATTAGGAATATACTCACAAGGATAATTAGTGTTTAATTCTTTTTGCAAAATATCTACTATATCTTGAAAAGTTCTTGCTTTACCTGTAGCTACATTATAAATTCCACTTTTTGCTTCTAAAGCTTGTAAATTTGCACTCACAACATCTTTAATATACACAAAATCACGATAAATTTGATCACTTCCTTCAAACAAACGCGGACTTTTACCCGCTAAAATTTGATGTCCAAATTGCAAAATCATAGAAGCAGTGCTATTTTTAAAAAATTCTCCCTTGCCATATACATTAAAATATCTAAGCCCAACTATATGCATTTTATTAAAGTATTTTTTTGCTAATTTATCCATCATTAATTTTGAAAATGCATAAGGGTTTTTAGGGGCTTCACTTAAATTTACAGTTTGCGGGCTTGGAGCATCTCCATAAACTGAGGCTGAACTTGCATAGATTAGTTTTGCATTAAGTTCTAAAGCAAGTTCTATAAAATCTTTAAAAGTGTTTAAATTGGTCTTTAAAACTTTGTTTTGATCATAAACAGTTGTATCTGAAATTGCAGCCTTATGAAAGATCACATCAGGTTTAAAAGCTTTTATAGCTTTTAAAGTTTTTTCATCATTAATATCGCCCACATAAAGCTCACCTTCAAAATCTAAAATATTCTTAAAATGACCAAAACTTTCTAAATTTCCATTTTCAAAAGTAGCACTTGATCGCATTTTATCCACAATCAAAACCTCATGTTTATCCTGAAATTCTAGAGCAAGAGCAGAGCCTATAAAACCTGCTCCACCTGTTATCACAATTTTCATTTCCTATCCTTTAAATAATACAAAAGTTCTTTTAAATTTTTAAAGACCTTATAGTTTTTATTATCATTATAATTTTCATTAATCAAAAATAGATTTTTTATACCAGCATTAATTCCAGCTTGCATGTCACTTAAATTATCTCCTATAAAAAAAGATTGTGAAAAATCTATATTAAATTCTTTTTGTGCTTTTAAAAGCATGCCAGGTTTTGGCTTACGACATTCACAATTTTCTAAATGTGGGCAGTGATAAATTTTTTCTATTTTAATGCCTTTTTTCAAAAACTCACCTAGCATATACGAGCTTAAAATTTCAAAATCTTTTTCACTATAATAAGCCCTTGCAATACCTGATTGATTAGTAGCTACAAAAATTAAAAAATTTTGCTTTTGAAAAAATTCACAAAGTTCAAAAATACCATCACAAAATTCAAAATCACTAATCTTATGAACATATTTTTTATCTATATTTATAATTCCATCTCTATCTAAAAATAACGCCTTTGTTTTCATAAAAAAATTATAATGAATTTTTTTTAAGATTTTATAATTTATCAAGTAAAAAAGTTTTTTAAGCGACTTTAAATAAAAAAAGCATATAATTAAAAACATTTTATTTTCAATTTATATAGGAGTGATACAATGAAAAAGCTACTTGTTTTATCAGCTTTGGCATGTCTTAGTGTTTCAGCTTTTGCTGCGGATGGTGCTACACTTTATAAAAAATGTGCAGTATGTCATGGTGCTAAAGCAGATAAAGTTTATCTTAATAAAGTTCCTGCTTTAAATACTTTAACTGCAGCTGAAAGATTACAATACATGAAAGATTATGCAGCAGGTAAAAGAAATGCTTATGGCCAAGGTGCAATCATGAAGATTAACCTTAAAGGTTTAACAGAAGCAGATTTTAAAGCAATTGAAGAATACATCGAGAGCTTAAAAAAATAATTTGACAGCCTTTATGGCTGTTTTTCTTGATTTTTCTTTTCCAAAGCTTCTTTTTTTCTTTTTTCCAAAATTACTGCATCATTTAAAGCTTCTTCGCTATCATTTAAAGTAGTAAATTTATAATCATCGTCAAATTGCTTATTTTTGATCCCCCAAAGTAAAGCACAAATTGCCAAAAATAAAGCAACCATAGAAACACCTATCATCATCATTAAAACACCATTCATTTTTTAATCCTTAAAGCATTTAAAATCACTATTATACTACTAAAAGACATCGATAAAGCTGCAATTAAAGGATTAATCAAACCAAAAAAAGCTAAAGGCATGCTCAAGGCATTATAAAATAAAGAAAAAGCTAAATTTTGTTTAATAATTTGATAAGTTTTTTTAGCTATTTGTATAGCCTTTTGCAAGCTTTTCAAGTCGTTTTTTAACAATATAATATCACTATTTTCCATAGCAAGCTCAGAACCTTCTTTTAAAGAAACTCCAACACCTGCATAAGAAAGTGCTAAAGCATCATTTACTCCATCTCCTACCATTAAAACTTTACCTATTTGATTTAACCTAGCTATTGTTTGCATCTTATCTTCTGGCATGCATGAGGCTTTGAAATTATTTATTTTTAATTTTTCAGCCACCTTACTCACAGCATTTAAATTATCGCCACTTAATATATAAATTTGCATTTTACATTCTTTCATAAATTCAATCAACTCTTCAGAGCTTTCTCTCATACTATCTTCTAATTCAAAAACTGCTAATATAGTTTTATTTTTAGCAAATATAAAATGCGTAGTTTGAAATTCTTGCACTTGTATATGATTTTCTTTGAAAAATTTCTCGTTTCCTCCTAAAAATTCATCTTTGTCTAAAAAGGCTTTATAGCCTCTTGCTTGAAAATTTTGAACTTTTTCAAATTCTATTCTACTATCTATTTTTCTATCTAAAAATTTTAAAATACTTTTAGCCACTGGGTGGTTAGTTAAATGTAAGAAATTTAATAATTCATTTTTATCCAACCTTTCGTCTAAAAAGCTTTTTTTAACTTCCAAACTAGCCTTTGTTAAAACCCCTGTTTTATCAAATACAGTCACATTGCACTTACTCAAATCTTCCACAACACCTGCTTCTTTAAATAAAATTTTTTCCTTCAAACCAGCACTAATTGCTACTAAAGAACTTACCGGAGTAGCCAAAGCTAAAGCACATGGGCAAGCTATAATTAACACAGAAACCATGCGTATCATGGCTTCTTCAAAACCTAAATTTAGTACAAAAAAAGTAAAAACAAAGCACAACAAAGCACAAATTAAAATAATAGGCGAAAAATACTTACTTACTTGCTGTACCATTTTTTCTATTTTGGCTTTTTTAGCACTTGAATTTTCAAGTAAATTAATAATCCTAGCTAATTTAGAATCCTTATAAGGCGCATTTGCCTTACATAAAGCATTCCCGCTTAAAACTAAAGAAGCAGAATAAATCATATCATCTTTTTGCACATCAAGTGGTAAGCTCTCCCCGCTTAAACTAGATATATCTAAACTAATATTACCACTAATACACACTCCATCTATTAAAACCCTATCACCTTCTTTTAACTCTATAATATCTCCTATTTGCACCTCTTCTACATCAATATTTTCTATTTTTTCATTTTTTAATACCCTTACTTCATTACCTAAAAATGATCTCAAATGATCGAGCGTATCAAGGGCTTTTTTCTTACTTAAAAGCTCTAAATACTTTCCTATAAAAACAAAACAAATAATCATCGCCACAGAGTCAAAATATACCTGTGAAACTCTTGAAAACATTGCCCACACTGAATATATATAAGCTAAACTTGCTCCACTAATTACTAGAGTATCCATATTAACATTTTTAAATTTCAAAGCATAATAGGCATTTTTATAAAAAATCGAGCCTGTGTAAAAAAGTACAGGAGTGCAAAGTAAAAATTCAGCAAAATGTAAAATATCTTTAATATCAGCTTCCATACCACTAAAAAACCCGGCATATTTAGCTACAGATATCCACATGATATTCATTACGCAAGCTATAGCAACTATTAATTTCGCATAAAAATCTCTTTTGGTTTGAGTTGCTCTTTGTTCATTTTTTGTAGGTAAATACACACTAGCTTTATAGCCTATGCTTTCTATATTTTGGATAATTTTTACTAGATTAATACTTTTTTCATCAAAAACAATTCTAGCTTTATGGGTAATAGAATTAATATCAACCTCTATCACTCCTTCGCTTTTAATGAGAATTTTTTCATTAAGCCAAACACAGGCTGCACAATGAATTTCTTCTATTAGCAAAAAAACCTCACTAAAACCTTCTTTTGTTTTTTGTATGTATTTTTCATAGTCTTTAATACTATATTCTATTGTTACTGGGGTTAAAGTTTGATTACCAAGTTTTTCATAAAATTCCTCCAAATTATTCTCTTGTAAAATTTCATATACACTTTCACAGCCTTTACAACAAAAATAATTTCCATTTTTTTCTATCATTTGTTCTTGTTTAAAGCTTAATTGGCAATGCTTACATCTCATTTTATACTTTCTTTATAAGTTTTTACAATATTTTATCATTTTTTCAAACTTTCAATTTTAAAAATTATTTACAAAGCTATATTATAATTTCCAAAATTTGACAAAAAAGTATTTTTTTTAATAAAATCTTTTTTGAATAAACTAAAACAAAAACTACATTTTCTACATTTTATGAGGATATATGGAAAATACAAAAGAAAAGAAACAACACCAAAGAACACACATTCCTGTTGAAGGTTATAAAATAGAAGATTTAAAGTTGCTTGATTTAGAAAGCTTAGTAAAAATAGCAAATGAAGCAGAAATAGAAAATCCAAGAGAATTTAGAAGACAAGATCTTATTTTTGAAATTCTAAAAGCACAAACCAAAAAAGGTGGCTTTATACTCTTTACAGGAATTTTAGAAATTTCGCCTGAAGGTTATGGATTCTTACGTGGAATGGACTCAAATTTAAGCGATAGTGTAAATGATGCTTATGTATCAAACTCACAAATTCGCAAATTTGCTCTGCGTGTAGGAGATATAGTTACTGGTCAAGTTAGAGAGCCAAAAGATCAAGAAAAATACTATGCTTTATTAAAAATTGAAGCAATCAACTATCTTCCATTAAAAGAAGCTAGAGAAAGACCTTTATTTGACAATCTTACTCCAATTTTTCCAACTGAAAAAATCAAATTAGAATATGATCCTTTAAAATTAACAGGCAGAATGCTTGATTTATTTGCCCCTATAGGAAAAGGTCAAAGAAGCTTAATCGTAGCACCTCCAAGAACTGGTAAAACTGAGTTAATGAAAGAACTAGCTACCGCTATTGCTAAAAATCATCCAGAGGCTCATTTGATTGTACTTTTAGTAGATGAGCGTCCTGAAGAAGTTACAGATATGCAAAGATGTGTTAAAGGCGAGGTTTTTAGCTCTACTTTTGACTTACCTGCCTATAATCATGTTAGAGTGGCTGAACTTGTTATAGAAAAAGCAAAAAGGATGGTAGAAACAGGTAAAGATGTCATTATATTACTTGATTCTATTACAAGATTAGCAAGAGCTTATAATACTGCCACACCAAGCAGTGGTAAAGTTTTAAGTGGTGGGGTTGATGCAAATGCCTTGCATAAGCCAAAACGCTTTTTTGGTGCAGCTAGAAATATAGAGCATGGTGGCTCATTAACCATTATAGCAACTGCTTTGATAGAAACAGGCTCAAGAATGGATGAAGTGATTTTTGAAGAATTTAAAGGAACAGGAAATAGCGAAATCGTTCTTGATAGAAATATTTCAGACAGAAGAATTTACCCTGCAATTAACATCATAAAATCAGGCACTAGAAAAGAAGAATTACTCCAAGGTGTTGAAAAACTTCAAAAAATTTGGGCGATTAGATCAGCTATTTCACAAATGGATGATATAGAAGCTTTAAAATTCTTATACTCTAAAATGCTAAAAACCAAAAGCAATGAAGAGTTGTTATCCATCATGAATGAGTAGTAATGCTCCAAGCTCTTGCTGTTAAATACAGACCAAAAAATTTCAATGAGCTTGTAGGACAAAATACTGTTTCTACAAGCTTAAAATATGCTCTTGAAAATAACCGCTTAGCACATGCTTATTTATTTTCAGGATTACGCGGAAGTGGAAAAACTTCAAGTGCAAGAATTTTTTCAAGAGCCCTAGTATGCGAAAAAGGACCAAGTGCTAACCCTTGTGGAGAATGTTCTCAATGTTTATCTTCACTCAGTGGCTCTAATATAGACATTATAGAAATGGATGCTGCAAGCCATAGAAGCTTAGAAGATATTCAAGAGCTTATCGAGCAAGTTAAATACGCTCCATCTTTAGCTAGGTTTAAAATTTTTATTATCGATGAAGTGCATATGCTTACCCCACAAGCAGCAAATGCCTTGCTTAAAACCTTGGAAGAACCACCAAGCTATGTAAAATTTATACTAGCAACAACTGACCCTTTAAAACTTCCTGCTACGGTTCTTTCAAGAACACAGCATTTTAGATTTAAGCAAATTTCTATCCACGATATTTTAAATCATCTTGAGTGGATTTTAGAAAAAGAAAATATCAATTATGAAAAAGAAGCTTTAAAACTCATAGCAAGAAGTGGAAACGGATCTTTAAGAGATACTCTAACTTTATTAGATCAAGCCATAGTATATTGTCAAAATCATATACAAACACAAAAAATTACTGCGATGCTAGGCTTTTTAGATCCATCTAAAATTGAAGAATTTTATCAAGCCATTTTAGCTAGCGATAAAGATAAAGTTCTTGAGTTTTTAAAAGAATTTGAAGATTACGAGGCAAGTAATGTCATCGATGAGATGATATTTTTTTTAAAAGAAGCATTTTTTGCCAAAAACAATCTTTTTTCTATGTTAATTTACGAAAGATTTTTTAGAATTCTTTCGCGCGCTAAGACTATGTTAAATTCTAGCGATGATGATAGTTTTGTACTTTGTGTTATGGCTTTCATGCTTATAGAAGCAACTTATCTAAAAAGTATTGATGAAGCTATTTACAGCAAAAGTCCAAAACAAGATAACACACCAAATCCAAAACAACAAGAAATTCTTTCTATACAAACAATTAAAGAAGAAAAACTTAATCCTTATGAAAGTTTGTTAAAAGCTATTTACAAAAGAGATTATGATTTAGCTGAAGTTTTCAAAAAAACTACGCAGTTTATTTCCTTTGAAGATGATATTTTAAGTATTAGCTCACATGCTAAAGATGATGATAGAAAAATCCTAAACAATGGCTTTAAATTAATCAAAGTCTTACTTCATGAACTTTTTGGAGAAAAAACACAAATTAAAATTCAAAAAATAGAAACTATAGATACCCAAAAATTACAAGATATATTCAAAACTCCTATAAAACAAGAAATAAAAAGTACTCCGAATTTAAATGAACATTTTGAAAATTTTAAAAAAGATGCTAAAAAATACGATCCTAAAGACGAAACCAAAGAAGCTCTCAATAAGCTCTTTGGCTCCCCAACTATACAAAATTAAAAACTGCCGTTGATTGAAATATAAATTCTTCTTCCTTCTTCTATGCGATTATAAGTATTTACCCAAGTATCTTCACCTTTGTTTTTATAAGACTCCCAATCATTTGTAAAACTTTTATCAAAAAGATTATAAATTGCCGCATTAATATTCCATTTTTTATTAATATCATAACGCACACCCATAGAAGCTAAAAAGACATCTTGATAATACTCTCTATTAATATTTGTATCACCCATATAACGATCTATTTGCCATTCGCCTTTTATCCATGGAGTGAATTTACTAAAGATATTATAACTTGCTTTTAGCATGATATTGTGTTTTAGACTATCAATTTCTGGTTTTCCTATCATGGTTTTATCTTGCGCATCTTTAATTTCACTATCAAGATAAGTATAAGCTAGATCTAAATTTAAATGCTCTATAGGAGTAATCCCAGCTCCAAGTTCTATGCCTCTATACTCAACCTTGCCATGATTAATCGCCTGATAGCATATATCAGCTTCACATTTTCCAATACCCGAAATCATACTATCTTTGTCGAATTTTTGACTAGAAATTTTATCTTTAAAATTTGTCAAAAACCCAGTAGCTGAAATATAAAATAAGTCATTATTATAAACAGCAGCTAATTCATAATTAAGCGATGTTTCTTCTTTTAAATTCGGATTTCCATACATAGGGTACTTACCTTGTCCACTATAATTATAAGCACCAGCTATCAATCTATTAGCATATGGAGTTCTAAAGCCCGTTGAAACACCACCCTTTAAAGTAAGCTCGCTAGTAGGATTATAAACCAAATAAGCCCTTGGTGAAATATTATTTCCAAAAATTTCATGATAATTATATCTTGCACCAAAAGTAAATCTTAAATCATCTCTTATACTATACTCATCTTCTGCAAAAAGAGCTAATAAATACTGATCAAAATTCGTAGGATTAGCGATTTTATCTTGCATTTTTTCAAGTCTATATTCACCACCCACGCTTAAAATATGACTTTGACCTAAAGGAATAACTGATCTTGTATCTACGATAATATCTTCAGCAACTATATCTCTATTTTGCCCTAAAAATGACTGATTTGCCTGGCCAACCACCTCACGCCCATCGTTACTTACACGGTTATACTGCAAGGTAGAAGTAATCGAAAAATCTTCATACACACCCTCATGACTTAAATAAGTTACCAACTTATCCACTTGCATAGTGTCTGTATAACCACCTGTTAAAGAGCCATCATTTTTATCTGTTGGTTTTGTTAATGTGCCTAGTTGGCCTTTTTTATTATCATAGTGATTTCTTGAAAAATCAATATCAAATATCAAGGTATTATAATCATCTACTAAGTAATTTAACCTAGTTCCTAAACTAAAATTATTAGCTTTTGTAGGACTTTGAGCCTGATCACCTTGCACTCTTTGTCCACTTCCATTACTAAATTCAACATTAGATTGCTCCCTATAAAACTCTCTAAAACGTAAGGTTAATCCTAGACGATCATTCATCAATGGGCCACTTGAATATATACTTGTGCCATAAGTATTGCCCCATTCTTTATGTGCATTAAAAATACTATCTAAACTAACTGATGTTTCCCATTTATCGCTTACTTTTTTTGTGATGATATTTACAACACCACCTAAAGCTTCAGAACCATATAAAGTACTCATTGGTCCTTTTATCACTTCTATTCTTTCTATGCTAGAAATTGGAGGTAAAAATGAATTTGAAATCTCATTAAAACCATTAGGTCCTACTTCTCCACCTATCCCTTGACGGCGCCCATCAATCAAAACTAAAGTATATCCGGTAATACCTCTCATGGTGATATTATAAGATCCAGTTTTTCCCTTACTAGCAAATAAATCTACACCAGGAATATCAGCAATAGCTTCAGCAACATCTCTATAAGGCTTACTCTCTAAATCTTTTTTACCAATCACATTTATAGTAGCAGGAGCTTCTTTGATATCTTGAGAAAATCCCGAAGCACTCACTATAGAGCTATCTAATAAAACTTCTTGTGATAAAGCATTACAGACCAAAAGACTAGCAACACAAACTGACAAGCAATAATTTTTCATTATTTCCTTTCATAAATAAACAAAATTTTCAAAGTTGGAATATTATGATAATAATTATTAATTTAAAATAAATTTATTATATCAATTATGATAATTGTTATTAATAAATAATTTAATTTTCAGTAATATAATCACAAAAATTTTTAAAGCGAGGATGTATGGAATTTTTAAAAACTTATATTGACTTAATTATATTTATTGTTTTAGGGTTAATGGCATTTATTGCTATATGGTGCACTATAGAACGCATCTTATTTTTTAGAAAAATTAAACTAAATGATTATCAATGCCAAGAAAAATTTGATGATGCAATTAGTGAAAATATCACTATGCTTTATATTATTTACACTAACGCTCCTTATGTAGGACTTTTAGGAACTGTAGTAGGGATTATGATTACATTTTACGACATGGGAGCAAGTGGAAATATTGATGTAAAATCTATTGTTATTGGCTTATCGCTAGCTTTAAAGGCTACTGCTTTGGGAATTTTAGTTGCCATCCCTTCTTTGATGGCTTATAATGGATTGCTTAGAAAAATATCAACTTTGAGTAATGCATATCGTATTTTTAAGGATAAAAATGCTTAAATTGCCAAAAAATGAAGGTTTAAATATTATTCCTTTTATAGATATAATGCTTGTTTTACTAGCCATTGTTTTAAGTATATCCACTTTTATCGCACATGGTGAAATCAAAATCAATCTACCTCAAAGTGAAAATTCAAATTCCATAAGTGAAAATAAAGACAAAATAAGCATCTTAATCGATAAAGAAAATAAATTTTATATCGATGGAAAAACAGTTTCCATAGAAGAAATAAAAGAAAATTTTGACACTATAAATTCTAAAACCTTGGTAGAGTTAAAAAGCGATAAAGAAGCAAAATTTGAAAGCTTTGTAAAAATTATTGATATTTTAAAAAATAAAAATCATGAAAATTTTCAAATTTTAACAGAGCAAAAAAGATGAAGACTTTTATAAGTAATCATAAAAATCAATCATTTTTCATTACTTTATTTATCTTTTTACCTTTACTTTTTGTTTTTCTTTATACTAAGAATTTTTTACATATACAACATAACACTACAAAGGAAGAAAAATTTAATATAGCTATAAAACAATTTTTACAAGATTCTCCTAAAGTAAAAAACGAACAATCTAAACAAGAAAAAATAAAAAAAATAGAACAAGTAAAAGAAAAACCTATCGTTCAACCTAAAAAAATAAATACTTCAACCGATACTAAAGCAACAAATCGATTAAAAGAGGAAATAAAATCTCAAAAAATAACATCTCAAGAAAAAAACATCCTGATAAATTCTCAAGAAAGTATATCTTTAACTAATAACAATGAACTTTTAAAAGAAGTTAAGCAAGCTATAGATAAAGCTTTAATTTATCCTAGGCAAGCTCGAAAAATGCGGATGAGTGGCGAAATTTTAGTAGAATTTACATGGACTAAAGATAAAAATCTATTAAACTTAAAAATATTAAAACCATCAAAATATGAATTATTGAACGATAGTGCCTTAGAAACTATACATATAGCGTCTAAGAATTTTCCACAGTATGAAAAAACTTTTCATATAAGAATACCATTAATATATAAAATAAACTAAGCAAAATTGCTTAGTTTGTCTTGATTAAATTATGTCCTTTATAGATCCCATAAATTTTATAATCTCCATTTTTAAGCATCAAAACTACAGGATATTCTTCTTCATAACCTTGTTCCATTCCAGGACTTCCCTGAGGCATACCAGGAGCAGAAATACCTATAACATCCTCAGGTTTATTTTCCAAAAGCCAAGCAACTGCATCTTCAGGAACATGCCCTTCTATAGCATAGTCATCAATCACGCCAGTATGACAGCTTTGATACATAGGCTGAATATTCATTTTTTCTTTTATTTTTAAAAAATCTTCACTTTTGTGTATTTGTACTTTATAGCCTTTATCTTTCATATAATTAGCCCAAAGATCGCAACATCCACAAGTGGGACTTTCGTAAATATTTAATATTTTTTCATTAGCCAATAAGCTTGTAAAACCAAGCGTTAAAGTTAAAAATAATTTTTTCATATATCCTCCAAAAATAAAAAAGATACAATACATTATAAAAATTAATATTTTATATCAAAAACCAAAAATATCAACTATGGTCAATTAAAAATATTAAATTAAAGTATTACTACTAAATAAAATTTCTAAATAACTTTTCTGATTTTCTACCACTTAATAAATACTAAAACCTTCTTTTTATTTTGTAA
>NZ_JAKMTG010000008.1:0-69861 GCF_025773055.1 Campylobacter sp. CNRCH_2013_0671h | reverse complement strand
GAGTTAAATTTTAGTAAAACACAAAACAAGTGATACTATAACTTTAACCAAGTAATTCCATAGCATCTTTGTATACACTAACTAGCGAAGCTAAAGTAACAAAAGCACCGATGATTAAAAAAATCATTTCAATTTTTTTTCTTTTATTCTCTTTTATTTTTTCCTTTTTATCTTCTTCTTGATTTTGCTCAATATGCAAAATATCAACAAGATTTTCTATTTGAATTTTTAATTCTTGATGTTGCTCTAAAATATTATAATAATGAAATATAATTTTCCATATTGTGTGTTTTTGTTGGTAGTTATAATGTATTGGGTTGCTAAAAAAATATTTCAAATTAAAAACATAAAAATCTTTTTTAATATCAATAACATCATGGTAGTTTTCTTTATCTATAATACTTGAAGTCAAATTCAAATAATACTCCATTTTCTCACGATAAGCCAAAGAAAGTGCAAACATAGTCATTGTATCTTTAAATTTACTTTCACAATTGTTAAATTTAGCCTGAAACAAAAAGCCTTTTTCTGAAAACACAACTTTAATATCTGGATTATCATAACAATTTGATTTATCTATTTTTAATGTAAAACTACCTCTTAATAGTTGCGATATTTTACCATCATTCATATTTTCATCAGTATAAGCAACTATATAATCTATCACGCTTTTTTTAAATTGACAATACTCTTGACCTACGAAAACTCCATCTTTTATACATATAATACATATATCAAAAATTTTATATATTAGTATTGTACCTTTGGTATAATTTTGGTCTTCTATATTGGTATAAATTTCTAAATTTTGCGCCAAAAAGATATGAAAAAAATCCTTTAGCCTTGTATCTTTTTTAAATTTATCCTTGCAAAAATTTTCGATAATTTTAACTTGATATATATTTACCATAATATCTTCCTAATATTTGCAATATATTTTAATTTAAAATATTATTATTGTACAACTAAAAATAAATTATAGGTTTTCATATTTGAGTAAAATCTAGATTAGTGGTGCGGATGAAAGGACTTGAACCTTCACGCATTGCTGCACCAGATCCTAAGTCTGGCGTGTCTGCCAATTTCACCACATCCGCAAAAGTGGTACGCTCAAGAGGATTCGAACCTCTGACCTACGGCTTAGAAGGCCGTTGCTCTATCCAGCTGAGCTATGAGCGCAAAAAAATAAAAGTAACAATAGGCTTATGGTGCGCCCGATAGGAATCGAACCCATAACCTACAGATCCGAAGTCTGTCGCTCTATCCAGTTGAGCTACGAGCGCTGATGGGGTGAGTGATGGGAATCGAACCCACGACCCTCAGGACCACAATCTGATGCTCTAACCGACTGAGCTACACTCACCATTTATAAAAATGGTCGGGGTGAAAGGATTCGAACCTTCGGCCCCTTGGTCCCAAACCAAGTGCGCTAACCAGACTGCGCTACACCCCGATGTATAAAAATAAAGCGTTATTTTACATAAAAAAATATTAAAAGTCAAGATAAATAAGAATATTTAGCATAAAAAATGCTAAATATTTTAAGAATTATTTGTTTGTTTTTTTTGTGAAATGATGTTTAAAATTTCAACTACCAAAGAAAAGGCCATAGCTACATAAATATAGGCCTTATCTATATGAATATCAAAACTTTCACATACTAAAACAAAACCTATCATTACTAAAAATGCCAAAGCTAAAATTTTAATGTTTGGATATTTTTCTACAAAATCTGCAATTGGTTTAGAAGCAAAAAGCATTACTAATACTGCAATAATAACAGCAATAATCATAATCTCTATATCTTGAGCAATACCCACAGCAGTAATAACACTATCTAGAGAAAATACTATATCTATCACAGCTATTTCAGCAACTACAATCCAAAGTTTATTGCTGATTTTTATATTACTTTGACTTTCCTCTTGATGTGTTATACTTTCTTTGATTTCTTTGATAGATTTAACTATCAAAAACAATCCTCCAAGCAAAAGCACCAAATCCCTACCTGAAATTTCATTCCCTAATATACTAAATAAAGGTGTGACAAGCTTCATAACCCAAAACAAAGACAATAACAATAAAATTCTAGTAATCATCGCAAAAGCAAGGCCTAAAACTCTACCCTTATCTCTATGTTCTGGTGGTAATTTAGAAACCAAAATAGCCAAGAAAATGATATTATCAATCCCTAGCACAATCTCTAAAGCTGTAAGCGTAAGCAACACTACCCACGCATCCACACTAAAAATCCACTCAAACATTTAACTTCCTTAAAATAAAAAGCGTAATTATAATGATAAAAAATTAATCATTTTCAAAAATTTCAACAATAGTTGCAGGTAAAATTTCATACTCTAATTTATGAATTTTATCTTCAAATTCTTCAAAGCTTAGTTTAGCTTTTTCAAACGCCTTTTGAGCAATGATTTTACCACCATCAAGCTCTTCGTTAACCCAATGCACGCTAACACCCGCAAGTTTCATATCGCTCTCATAACTTTCTTTGATAGCATGAGCACCTTTAAATAAAGGAAGCAAAGAAGGATGAAGATTAATAGCTTTTATATTTTGAGTGAAAATAGGACTTAAAATTCGCATAAATCCTGCTAAGATGGTCAGATCTGCTTGACTTTCTTTTATAATTTTTACTAATTCTGCATCAAATTCTTCTCTTGAAGTAAATTTTTCATGCTCTATAATTTGAGTATTAAGGTTATATTTTAAAGCTCTTTGTATACCATAAGCTTCTTTTTTATTGCACACGCATAAAACCACTTCAAAGGTATTTTTACCAAAAGTTTTTTTATGTAATTTTGCTAAAATATTTTCCAAATTACTTCCATTACCACTAAATAAAATTGCTAATTTTATAAGCATTTTAACCCCTTTATCAATTTTAAAGCATCAAAACTAATTTTGTTTTTCTTATAATTTTTAGCTACTAAAGCATGAGCTAATACTGCATTTTTAGCAGCTTCTAAAGCATTAAATTTAGCTCCAAGCAAAGCTGCTATCATACCACTTAACACATCCCCACTTCCACCTTTTGCTAAAGCTTCATTGCCACAATTTACTATAAAAAATTTTTCTTTTTGAGCAATAATAGGATTAGCTCCTTTTAATACCAAAACACATTGAAATTTAGAACTAAACTTTCTTGCATAAAAAAAGCGTTTGTTTTGAATTTCTTCTACGCTTATATCCTCATTAAAACAAAGTTTTAAAAGCATACAAAATTCTTTAGGATGAGGGGTTAAAACAACATCTTCTCTAGCAAGATATGAAGGTAAATTTTCACTTTGAAAGCAATTTGCGTCTAAAACCAAAGGAATGTTTTTTAATCTTTCATCTTTTAAAATACTTAAATCATCAAGTCCC
Organism: Campylobacter sp. CNRCH_2013_0671h; assembly: GCF_025773055.1. NCBI lineage: Bacteria > Pseudomonadati > Campylobacterota > Epsilonproteobacteria > Campylobacterales > Campylobacteraceae > Campylobacter > Campylobacter sp. CNRCH_2013_0671h. The sequence goes on along the minus strand of NZ_JAKMTG010000008.1, from coordinate 66,480 downwards.
ATACCTATAGCAGCTGCATTTATTTTGCTTTCAATATCATCTTTTAGTATAATCAAAGGTGAAAAACTTTCTTTAGCCACTAAAGATACAAGTCCTGCTCCAAATTCTAAAGCACCAAGTCCAGCTAGAGTACCTGCACTTTTATTTGCAAAAATATAAACATGGCCAAAATCGCCTTTATTTGAGTTAATCTTTTTTGTAATAAGTTTTAAATCTTTTTTTTCTAGTAAAAAACTTGAAGTATTTTGCATATAAGGTTTTAAACCCAAATTTGCAATTTTAATTTTACCTACAAATTCTTTTGCAAAATCTTCTAATAAAATTTCTTTAATCACTCCCATGCAAAGAGTATAATCAGCCTTAAAACATAGCTCTTGTCCAAGCCCGCTAGGAACATCACAAGCTATTTTTAAAGCCTTACTTTTAGCAATTTTTTTAAAAATTCTTTGCAAATTTTCATCTAAAGCTTTATTTAAACCACTCCCAAAAACACAATCAACAATGATGTCAAAATCTTTAAATTTAGGTTCTTTTTTTAAAAATTTAAAACCTATATTTTTTAAAATTTGCTCTTGCTTGATAAACATTGTATTTTTTTTATATGGCATAACAAAAGCAAAAGCTTTTTTTAAATGCCTTATAGCCACAAGTCCATCAGCTCCATTTCCACCAGTACCGAGCAAAAATAAAATTTTGGCATTTTTTATGTTTTTACTTTTTTTCTTAATCAAATTTGCAAGCTCTATGCCTGCATTTTCCATCATTAAAAACTCATCCAAACCTTTTTCAATAAGTTTTTTTTCATAAGAAATATTATCTTTAAATACTGCTTTCATCGCTCATCTCACATTTTATAAATTTTTGAGTTTTAGCGCCTAGCTCTTTAAGCTTTATCACTCTTGAAGCGATATTTCCACTTCCATGAGTAAGCTTTGTTTGCATATTATCTACATTTGTGTTTAATCTTTTAACATTTTCTTTGATTTTTTCAAAATCATCCAAAACGCCTGCAAATTTATCATGAAATTTACCCAGTTCATCAAAAGCTTTTAAGATATTTTCATTACTTTGTATATTTTTCCATGAAATATTTATAGTATTTAATGCCATAAAAAGAGTGTTTGGTGTAGTTAAATAAACCTTTTTTTTATAAGCGTATTGATAAATTTCAAGATCTACATTTAAAATCAAATCTAGAATATTTTGATAAGGTATAAAAAGCAAAACAAACTCATAAGTGTGTTTATCATACTGCATATAAGGCTTTTTAGCTAACTCATCAATCCTTGATTTTAGATTATAAGCCAAATCAAGACAGGTATTTTTACTAATATCTTCAAAACTAAAATCACTTGGTAGAGAAAATTTTGCATCTATAACTATACTTTTTTGTTTATCTAAAAACACAACCGCATCAGGAATGTAAGTTTTACCCTCATCTTGAAATCTCTCTTGCAATTTATACTGCACACCCTCTACTAAACCACTATTTTCTAAAACTGATTTTAGTTGCAATTCTGCAAAATTACCACGAATTTTTTTATCTCCTTTTAAAATTTTAGCTAGCTTATCTGCATTTTCTCCCATATTTTGACTAAATTTAAACATATGATCAATTTGTGTTTTAATGCTAACTTCATTTTGACTGAGTTTTTCACTATATTCTTTAACACTTTTTTTCACAGGCAAGAAAATTTCTTCTAAGATTTTTTTTGTATCTTCATTGAGCATAAGTTTGTTTTGATTTAAAATACTAGCATTTTGTTTTTGGAAATTTTGCTCTAGCTCTTGTTTTAATCCCGTCAAACTTTGTTTATATTTTTCTTCTAATTTTATTAAGGTTTGAGTGTATTCTTCTTTTAAATTCGCACGCTCTTTTAAATGCATATTTAAAAGTTCTTGTTGAGTTTGTTCTTTTTGTGCTAATTTTGCCTCTAAAACTTCATTTTTAGATAAATACGATATTTTTTCATCTAAAAGTTTGGAATTTTTTTCTATAAGTGCAGTTTTTTCAAACTCTAAATTAGAAAGTTGATTTTGCAAAGTCATATTGTTTTGATTTAAAAATTCTAACTTTACTTTTTCTTTCTGACTTTTAAATACCACCCATACAAAAGCTAAAATTACAACAGCCAAAAAAGCTATTAAGATATTTTCCATTTTTAAGCCTTTGCTTTTTCAAGGAAATAAATATTTTTCTCATTTGCTTCTTTAAATTGTTTCATCTTTGGTAAAAGTTCTTTCATCAAAGCTTTAAAATTTTTAAAGCCGAAATTTTGTGGAATAAAATTTGCATGTTTTCTGTTCATATTGGTACGAATTTGAGCATATTCTGCGCGACCTTTTTCTTCTATCAAAGCCTCTGCGATATTGATTAAATCTTTGATATATTCTTTTTCAATTATGACTTTTGTTTTTGATTTATCTTGATCTAAATAAAAGAATTCACTAAAGGAATTCACATAAGATTTTACAGCTTGCTTTAAACCCATGCCTATAACTTGTTTTTTATTTTCTTTTAGCTTCTGTATCAAACTAGTATAATCACTATCGCTTGATACAATAACAAAAATATCAATATCTTTTTCATAAAAAACACTCATAATATCAGTAATTAAATACATATCACTTGAATTTTTATTAGCTAAAAAATTAAATTGTTGCATAGCAATGATAGAATATTGTGCAATTTGTTCTTTCCAATTTTGTATATTTTTTTGAGTCCAATCTCCATAAATTCGCTTTATAACAATTTCTCCATAATCAGAAGCAATACCAAAAATCGATTTTGCGTATTTTGAAGGAATATTTTCCGCATCTATAAAAATTGCTATGCTTTTATTTTCCATTTTTGCTCCTAAATATTTCTCATTCTAAAACTTAATGCTTTTAAAATATGAGTTTTTAAAATCAACTCACTTTGCTCTAAATCTGCAATGGTTCTTGCTACTTTTATAGTTTTATTTACCCCTCTTTGAGAAAGATTATATGAATTTATAGCCTTTTGCAAAATTTCATTAGCAGAAGACTCTAAAATACAAAATTGTTTCATCTGCTCATCATTTAATTTAGCATTAAACTCTTCTTGCTGTCTTTGTTTTTGAAATAAAAATCCTTTAAATACCATCTCGCTCATTTGCTCTGATGTTAAACTCATTTTATCCTTATATGAAATTTCATCCATAGCTACATAAAGATCAATTCTGTCTAAAATTGGAGATGAAATTTTGTTTTTATATTTTTTTATTTCTATTTCTTGACAACGACAATTTTGATTTTTAGAAAATAAATTTCCACAAGGACAAGGATTTTGCGCACAAGCAAATAAAAATTTAGTTTCATAAATCACTTTGGTATTAACTCTTGAAATAAGAATTTTAAAATCCTCTAATGGCTCTCTTAAACTTTCTATGATTTGTTTTGAAAAATGAGGAAACTCATCAAAAAATAAAACTCCTCCATTTGCAAGTGCTATTTCTCCTATCTTGGCATTTTTAGTTCCTCCGCCAAAAATACTAGCTCTAGTACTTGTATGATGAGGACTTCTAAAAACCCTACTAGCACTAAAATCATCATCTAAAGAATTTAATGACTTATAAGCGTTTTGAGCTAAAATTTCTTTCAAGCTTTGCGGTGGCATGACAAAAGGAAGTCTTTTAGCACACATACTTTTACCGCTACCTGGACTACCTTCAAATAAAATATTATGCATTCCTAAAGCTGCTATTATACAAGCAAATTTAGCATTTTCTTGGCCTTTAACTTCCTTAAAATCATAAGGAAAGCTAGTGTTTTTTATATATTTTTCCCCATTAAGTTTTATAGCATTTTCAAATAAAGGATGAGCATTGCATATATGATAATTCTCATATTTTTTTTCTTTAAAAAAATCTACAGCCTGGGCTAAATTTTCTAAAGCATAAATTGTTAAATTAGGTATCATTGAAGCTTTTTGTGCTATGGCTTTTGGTACTACTACTTTAGCATTTTGTATTTTTGTACTTAAAAAAAGCAAGATAGAAAATAAACTAGCAGTGCTTTTTATACTCCCATCTAATCCAAGTTCTCCAAAAACAAAAAAATCATCTAAAATTTCTTTTTGAAATAAAATCAAAATTGCAATAGCTAAGTCAAAATGAGAACCATTTTTAGGAATATCCGAAGGACTTAAGTTGATAGTAATTTTTTGTGCCGGAAAGCTAAAATTCTGACTTAACAAAGTTGCTTTAATTCTTTCAGTGCTTTCTTTGATGGTAGAGTTTGCAAGACCCACTATGCTAAAGCCTGGCAAGCCTCTTGTGAAAGTTGATTCTACATCGATGATATCAAGTTCTGTAGAAAAACTTGCACATTTTAGCTTTTTCATTTATTCTTTTTGGATTTTTTCTTAAAGTCTTTATCAAATTTTTGACGCTTTAAAAAAGAAAGTTTTTCTATAAATAAATGTCCATCAAGATGATCAACTTCATGTTGGATAGCTACTGCTAAAAACTCATGTGCTTGCAAACTTTGTGGTTTGCCAAATCTATCTTGATAATCAAGTTGTATATTTTTATAACGCATTACATCTTCATAAAAGCCTGGTATGCTTAAACAACCCTCATTACAAGAAATTCTTTCATCATCTAAAGGTGTTATAATGGGATTGATGATTTCTAAAAGAGTTTGTTTGTCTTCTTTTTGCTCACCTTCTTCATCACCAATATCTACAAGTAAAGCTCTAATTGGCACATCAACTTGGATAGCTGCCAAACCTACACCTTTATTAGCTATCATTGTTTCATACATATCATCTAAAAGTATATGTAAATCTTTATCAAAATTTTCTACTTTTTTTGATTCTAAAAATAATCTTGGATTAGGATAGGTAATTATCTTTCTTATCATTTTTCTTTTTCCACTATTACAAAAGGTTCTAAATTTTTTCCCGAGTCTTTTAAAGCTTCAATGCATTTTTCTATTAATTCTTCACCTTTGCTGTCACTATTAACTGCACTAATAGCAACCTCCACATCTGCTTCTATTTCTTTATCTGCTAAGAAAAAATTTGAATTTTCTAAGGATTCTAAAATTTTATTACATATTTCTTGTGCTTTTTCTAAATTAGTATGAGAGATCATTATAGCAAAAATATTATTTCCACAATGTGCTACTATATCACTTGAAGAAACATTTTTACTAAAAATTTTACAAACACTTTTTAAAAAGGCATTTTTCTCTTTTTGAGTATAAGTTTGCTCTAAAATTTCCTCTTTTACTCTAAAGAATATCAAAGAAGTATAATAATTATATTTAGCATTACTCTCTATGCTTTTTTCCAAATTTTCTAAAAAATATTTTTTATTAAAAACTCCAAATTTAGAGTCAAAATCACTCTGCTCTTCTATATGTTTATAAGTCTGTCTAACCTCATCAAAATTTTCTTTAATCTCATCTGAATACTTATCTAAAATGCTAGAAAATCTTGAAAGGTCTGTTTCAAGGGCATGGATTACATTAGAAACAGCTAAATTTCCTGTACTAATAGCAAGTTCTGAATTACGCCTTTTTAGCATATCTTTAACTGTTTCAAGATGCCTATAAATCATGGCAATATATTGCAATAATGCCGAAGTAGAATTAAAACTTTTCTTTATTTCTTGTTCTATATTTGCACGCTTAAGACCATCATCATTTTGCTCAAATTCCATAATCTCACCAACTTTTTTCTTAAAAGCTCCTGGACGCTCTTCAAGCATTTTTTGAAAATAAACCCCATAATTAGTAGGAGTTGGAGGCACATTATCTTTTACAAGTTCAGTTAAAATAGATTTCGCAAATTTCTCAAATTCGCCTCCACTAATTTTTTGAATTTTTGGAGCTTCTTTGGCTGGAGTTGGATCGCTATTTAAATTTAAATCAGCAAATAAATCATCATCTAGCATTGCTTTGTTTCCTTATTTAAAACTTTTTTCCAAAACCTTATCTATTAAACCATATTCCTTAGCCTCTATAGCACTCATAAAAAAATCTCTATCGGTATCTTTTTCTATTTTAGAAAGTTTTTGCTTAGTATTTTTTGCCAAAATATCATTTAAAATCGCTTTTAATCTTAGAATTTCTTTTGCCTGAATTTCTATATCTGTTGCTTGTCCTCTTGCACCACCTAGTGGTTGGTGGATCATAATTCTTGAATTTGGCAGAGCAAATCTTTTCCCTGGAGTACCACAACTAAGCAAAAATGCACCCATAGAAGCAGCTTGACCAATACAAATAGTACTTACATCAGCTTTAATATAATTCATCGTATCATAAATACTAAATCCACTTGTCACAACCCCGCCTGGTGAGTTAATATAAAGATAAATATCTTTTTGAGGATCTTCAGCTTCTAAAAACAAAAGCTGTGCCACGATAGAAGCAGCAAGATCATCATTGATCTCGCCACTTAGCATGATAATCCTATCTTTTAAAAGTCTTGAGTATATATCATAACTTCTTTCGCCTCTGCTTGTTTTTTCAACTACATAGGGTATATATGAACTCATTATTTTTCACTTTCTTTTTCGGTTTTCTTTTTATCATTTTTTTTAAAAATATCAGCAAAAAGTTTTTCTTCAATTAAAGACATTTTAATGGCAGGTAATGCACCTTGCTTTTTATAATTATCTAAATGTTCTTGTGGGTTAAAACCATATCTATAAGCTTCAAAATAAATTGCTTGGATTAATTCCTGATCGCTTACTGTAACATTTCTAAGTTTTGCTAGCTCATCTATAATGAAAGTTAATTTTACGCTTTTTTGCGCATCTTCTTTGAAACTCTCTCTTTTTTCTTTATATTTAGCCTCATCTTTAAATTCTTTTAATTCCTCTTCGCTTAAAGTTCTTAAAGAGCTTCTAAATTGCATATCTGTTTCTTGCTCTACTATATTTCTTGGTAAAACAAAGTCAAACTTAGCTACTAAAGCTTCTGCAAATTGATTTTTAAGCTCATCATTAATAAGTTTAAAGATTTTTTCATTTTTTAGTTGTTCTTTTAATTTTGCGTCTAATTTTTCAACACTTGGCTCTTTTTCTTCAGGAAGTAAGTTTTTTAAAAGCTCTTCATTTAATTCAGGTAATTTAAGTTCTTGAATTTCATGAATTTTTACTTTAAATACCGCATCTTTTCCTGCTAAATGTGCTGCACCATATTCTTTTGGAAAAGTTACATTAATATCTTTTTCTTCACCTGCTTTTAAACCAATCATACCTTCTTCAAATCCTGGTATGAATTGTTTTGAACCAATCTCTAAAACATAATTTTGAGCTTTTCCACCATCAAAAGCTTTACCATCAACAAAACCTTCAAAATCAAATTTAGCAAAATCGCCTTCTTTTAAAGCTCTTGCTTCTTTAATCGCTTCAGGAGTAGCAAATCTTTTTAATAATTCTTCTTTTTTTGCATCAATTTCTTTTTGAGTTACTTTTGGTGTATTATAAGTTGGAATTAGTTCTTCATATCCATCTAATTTTACTTCTGGCTTAAAAGATAATACCATTTGAGCTTCAATATCGCCATCTTTTCTATCAAATTTTTCAAAATATGGCTCACCTACTAAATCTTTAGCCTCTTTTTTAACTTCTTTTAAAGCACCATCTACAGCATTTCTTAAAAGATCTTGCTCCGCATCTCTTGTAAGCTCTTTTTTATATCTTTTAAGTATAGCAGCAACAGGAACTTTTCCTGCTCTAAAACCATCCATTTTCATAGTTTTAGACGCTTTTTTAGCTAATTTTTCAACTTCTGCTTTAATAGCTCCTTGAGCAATTTTCACAGTAGCATTTGCATTTGCAAAATCAATTAGTTTTGCTGTAACTTCCATAATATTTTCCCTTTTTAAATAAAATTTCTTGATAATATACCAAAATTTTCCTTATCACTTTATATAAAAATAAAAATATGTTAAAATTTTAATTTTTGATGGAGAAAAAATGCAAGAAAAATTTGAACAATCAGTAAAAAATATGTTAGAAATTATCGGGGAAAATCCGCAAAGAGAAGGACTTTTAAAAACCCCTACAAGAGTTTTTAAAGCTTTTGAATTTTTAAATAGTGGTTATAAACAAGATCCAAAACAAATACTAAATGATGCCTTATTTGAAAGCTCAAACAACGAAATGGTTTTAGTAAGAGATATAGAATTTTATAGTCTTTGCGAGCATCATCTTTTACCTTTTTTTGGGCGCGTACATGTTGCGTATATACCGGATAAAAAAGTCGTAGGTCTTAGTAAAATTCCACGCCTTGTGGAAGTTTTTGCAAGACGCTTGCAAATTCAAGAACAACTCACAGAACAAATCGCAGAATCTTTAATGGAACATGTAGGTGCAAAAGGTGTTGGAGTAGTTATTGAAGCAAGACACATGTGTGTTGAAATGCGTGGGGTGCAAAAAGCAAATTCTACTACTAGCACTTCAGCACTAAGAGGTAGCTTTTTAAAAAGTGAAAAAACAAGAAAAGAATTTTTCACTTTAATTAACTCGGCAAAACAGGTTAGATTTTAATGGGTTTAGAAAAACTTCGTAGTAAAATTGCTTCACAAAATCTTGCTAGTGTTTTTGGTCAGATTACTAAAATTTCAAGTACTAGTATAGAAATAAATGGCTTAAAAACTAGCATAGGTGATATCATTAAAATAGTTTCTAGTGAAGATGAGAGTAAAGAAGCTATGGCTATGGTGGTAGAAGTAGATGAAAATTTAAGCTATTTGAGTCCTTTTGGTTTTGTGGAAGGTTTTAAAATAGGCGATCGTGCTTTTATTAACGATGCAGGTATGCAAATAGGAGTTAGTGATGAACTTTTAGGAAGAGTAGTCGATCCTTTTATGCGACCAAAAGATGGTAAAGGACCTATTGAGGCAAGTAAATTTATGCCTATTATGCGAGCACCTATTGATGCAATGAAGCGAGGTTTGATAGAAGAAGTTTTTCCAGTAGGTGTTAAAACAATAGATGCACTTTTAACTTGCGGGGTAGGACAAAAGCTTGGGATTTTTGCAGGAAGTGGGGTTGGTAAATCAACTCTTATGGGTATGATAGTGAAAAATTCCAAAGCTCCTATTAAAGTTATAGCTTTAATAGGAGAGCGCGGTAGAGAAATTCCTGAATTTATACAAAAAAATCTTGGTGGTAAACTTGATGATACTGTCATCATCGTTGCAACAAGTGATGATAGCGCGCTGATGAGAAAATACGGAGCATTTTGTGCTATGAGTGTGGCTGAATATTTTAAAGAACAAGGTAAAGATGTGTTATTTATCATGGATAGCGTAACGCGTTTTGCTATGGCTCAAAGAGAAATAGGTCTTGCCCTAGGTGAACCACCTACAACAAAAGGTTATCCGCCAAGCGTTTTAAGTCTTTTACCTCAGCTTATGGAAAGAACAGGAAAGGAAGAAGGTAAAGGCACCATAACAGCTTTTTTTACCGTGTTGGTTGATGGGGATGATATGAGTGATCCAATAGCTGATCAAAGCAGATCTATCCTAGATGGGCATATAGTGCTTAGTCGCGAACTCACTGACTTTGGAATTTATCCACCTATAAATATACAAAATTCAGCCTCAAGGGTTATGGGGGATATTATCAGTGATGAACATAAGCTAGCTGCTAGAAAATTTAAGCGTTTAAATTCTTTGCTTAAAGAAAATGAAGTGCTATTGCGTATTGGTGCTTATCAAAAAGGCACCGATAAAGAACTCGATCAAGCTATTGCTAAAAAAGATTTTATGCAGCAATTTTTAAGTCAAAATCCTGAAGAAAGTTTTGAATTTGAAGATACGATTAATATGCTTAAGATGATTGATACATAATAGTTGGAATATTTTTTGCTTTTTTTGATAAAAAAGTCATGAAAAAAGGATAGATCATGTCAAATATAGCATTTTTAGATCATCAACAAAGCTTAGGTTTAAAATATACCGATATTTGTCAAAATATTTTTGAAAGAGAAATTTTTACACATATGTTTTTAGAATGCATAAGTTTTGTTTTACTAGAAGATAAAGCAAAATTAAAATATTTAAAAATTATCGCTTCAAAAGAAGATTTTATAATCGAATTTAAAATCAATAATCAAAAAAAATCTTTTATTATTAATAATAAAAAAGTTCTAAATGAAGAATTCAGTGCAAAAAGAATGACTCAAGATGAATATGAAAGAGAAGTGGCGAGAATTTATCAAATCGAAAGATATTTAAAAGCCCAAAATAATCTTCAAAATTTTTCTAATGAAATTAGCACTACAATGAAAAATCTTTTTAAAGATATGGATGAATTTAAAAATTATATCGATATGCTTGAAGCAAAAGAAAACACCCACAATCATTACTTATCAAAAATTTATAATATAGCTTAATATTTACCAAACTTTGCCGATAATACCTTTGATCCAAACAAAAGGAGTATGTTATGGGCGAAGTTACAAACAATCAAGCAAACTTAATGCTTAACATTGCAACTACTATGATGAAAAAAACCATAGAAGTTAATGAAAATGCAGTAATGCAAGTACTTGAAGGCGTAAATGCAAACCCTGCTCCAACTACTACTCCTACTGCTAGTTCAGGATTACTTGACATTTACGCTTAAAATTTTTCTCTTCAATTCAAAAATTTTGGCATAGCTTTTGCTTTTTAAAAGTTAAGCAATATTTTTGAAGAGAAGAGTTATGTTTGTAAATTCTAATGTTAATCCGTATCAGAATTTTGCAAATTATCCTTTTGCAAAAACTGGACACATAGAAGAAAAAAAAGAAAATACTAATATTAAAAGTGATTTACTTGATATCAATGGTTCTAATTTAGACTATAAAATTACTTATGCAAGTGAATTTGGTTTTAGAATCAATGAGCAAGGTTTTTTTGAAAAAGATCTTAATAAAGCAGCTGCTTTGCCTCTTGATTATGATATTAATATAAAAAGTATAAGAGAAATTTCAAAACAACTTATAAAGCTTGATGAGAATTTAAATTATAACAAAATAGATTTACCAAGACTTTTAAACACTTATCACAACACATTAAAAACTATAAATCCACAGTTTCAAAACAATGACAATGATTTTTTAAGTAAAGCTCAAATTTCAGAGTTAAATCAAGGTTATAGTTATACTTATGAGGGTAAAATTTTAAAAGTTTATGAAAATGCTAAAAATTTACAAAATGCAAAAGAATCAAATAAAAATTTAAACACCTTAATGCTTGATAATAAAATAGGTGATTTTGCGTTTAACGCAAGCATAGAAAATACAGCTAGTAATCCTGTTATCAAACCTTATTTAAATAAACAAGGGGAGGTTTCTAAAAGTGGATTGCTGCTCAATTATATTTATCATGATTTAAAAGAACAAAATCACAATAAAGCTAATTTTTTTCTATCGCCTATTGAGTTGGATATGTCCTCTAGTGTAAATTTTCAAAAACTCATGAGAGGTCAAATGAGTATGCAAGATTATATTAATGAAAACAACAAAGAAAAAATGAGTTTTGATTTATATTTATATATCAATGGAGTAGATAAAAACAACACTTCAGAAGATAAGCTTTCAGTTTTCTTTCAACAATATATTAACTATCAACATAGCATTAACATGAAAGAATTTGCCAATTCAAGTTCTATTTATAGTCTTTATAGCGAGCAAGTTAGTAAAGAAATTGAAGTTTTAAAAGAAGAATTCAATCAAAACAATCCTAATATTGATCTTGAAAAAATCAATACTCAAAAAGAACTTTTAGATACTCAATTTTTAGAAAATAGAAAAAAACAAGCTAGTATTAACAAAATTTTACATTCTTATTTAAATGCTATGGCTTAACTTGTGCTAAAATAATAATGTAAATTATTACACAAGTTAAAAACTTACTTGATTTAATATTAAATTTAATATTTTAGTGTATATTAACAAAAAAGATAAAAATTATCCTAATTAAAGGAGTATAATTTGAAAGTATATTTAGATAACAACGCAACAACACAACTTGCACCAGAAGCTTACGAGCTTATGAAGCCTTTTTTAAAAGAGCATTTTGGAAACCCAAATAGCCTTCATCAATGGGGTAGTGCAACCCATCCTGCCTTAAAAGAAGCTATGGATAAACTTTATATAGGTGTAGGAGCAAGTGATTTAGATGATATTATTATCACTTCCTGTGCTACAGAAAGTATCAATTGGGTGTTAAAAGGTGTGTATTTTGATAAAATTTTAAATAACGATAGAAATGAAGTAATTATTTCTAGCGTGGAACATCCCGCAGTAGCTGCTAGTGCTATGTTTTTAAAATCTTTAGGGGTAAAAGTTATAGAACTTGGTGTTGATCATGAGGGTGTTTCTAGCGTAAAAGATTTAAAAGAAGTTATTTCAGATAAAACTGCCCTAGTGAGTATTATGTGGGCAAATAATGAAACTGGTATGATTTTTCCTATAGAAGAAATGGCTCAAATTGCTCATGAATATGGAGCATTATTTCATACTGATGCAACTCAAGCTGTTGGGAAAATCAAAGTTAATTTTGCAAAAGCTGGAGTTGATTTTGCTTCATTTTCTGCACATAAATTCCATGGTCCAAAAGGAGTTGGTGGGCTTTATATTAAAAAAGATATAGAACTAACTCCACTTTTACATGGTGGTGAGCATATGGGTGGTAGAAGAAGTGGAACTTTAAATGTGCCATATATTATAGCAATGGCAGAAGCTTTAAGAATTGCAAATACTATGCTTGACTTTGAAAATTCACACATTAGAAGATTAAGAGATAAATTAGAAGATTTAATTTTAGCTATGCCTGATACAAGTGTAGTTGGAAATAGATCAAGAAGGGTTCCTAATACCATCTTAGCAAGTATTAAAGGTGTAGAAGGCGAAGCTATGCTTTGGGATTTAAACAAAAATGGTATAGCAGCAAGCACTGGTTCAGCCTGTGCTAGCGAAGCACTTGAGAGCAATCCTATCATGGAAGCAATTGGTGCTGAAAATGATTTAGCTCATACTGCTCTAAGACTTTCTTTATCAAGATTTAACACAGAAGATGAAATTGATTATGCAGCAGAGCAAATAAAAAAAGCAACGCAAAGACTTAGAGCAATCTCAAGTACTTATGCATATAAGCCTGAAAATATTTAAAGGATAAAAAATGGCAAAGAATAATTTAATTGGCGGATCAATTTGGGATGAGTATTCTCAAAAAGTACAAGATAGAATGAATAACCCTCAACATATGGGCGAATTTACACAAGAAGATGCACAAAAAGCAAATGCAAAACTTATTATTGCAGATTTTGGAGCTGAAAGCTGTGGTGATGCAGTTAGACTTTATTGGCTAGTGGATGAAAAAACAGATAAAATCATTGATGCTAAATTTAAAAGCTTTGGCTGTGGAACAGCAATAGCAAGTAGTGATACTATGGTTGATCTTTGCATAGGTAAAACCGTGGATGAAGCTGTTAAAATTACAAATTTAGATGTTGAATTTGCTATGAGAGATAATCCGCAAACTCCTGCGGTTCCACCTCAAAAAATGCATTGTTCGGTTATGGCTTATGATGTTATCAAACAAGCAGCAGCACATTATAAAGGAGTCAATCCTGAAGACTTTGAAGATCAAATTATAGTTTGTGAATGTGCTAGGGTAAGCCTTGGAACTATCAAAGAGGTAATTAAACTAAATGATTTACATACAGTAGAAGAAATCACACAATTTACAAAAGCAGGAGCTTTTTGTAAATCTTGTGTTAAACCTGGAGGACATGAGAAAAAAGATTATTACCTTGTAGATATTTTAGCTGAAACTAGAGCTGAAATGGAAAGAGAGAGATTAAAAGATCAAAGTAAAGCAGATATTGCTTTTGATGATATGACCATGGTTAAACAATTAAAAGCAGTAGAGGCTGTTTTAGATAGCGATGTGCGTCCGATGCTACACGGAGATGGTGGGGATTTGGAAGTAATTGATATACAAAAAAGTGAAAGTAAAAATATAGATGTATATATACGCTATCTTGGAGCTTGCAGTGGTTGCTCAAGCGGAAGTGGCGCAACTTTATATGCCATAGAAAATATCTTACAAGAAGAACTTAGTCCAAATATACGCGTTATACCTGTTTAAGCAGTTTTTCTGCTTAAACTTTTAAATTTCAAGCCTTTTTATGTTAAAATAACGCATTAATTAAAAATTTAAAAAGGCTATTTATATGCAAAGACTTCAAACCTTTGTTAAAAGCGAAACTTTTCCGGGTGTTTTGCTAATATTTTTCACTTTACTTGCATTAATTTTACAAAACAGCTCTTTAACAGATCAATACACCAACTTTTTAAATATTCCTTTTGGGTTTCAAGCAGGAAGTTTAGAAATTTTCAAACCTTTGCTTTTATGGATTAATGATGGACTTATTGCGATTTTTTTCTTTGCCATAGGGCTTGAATTAAAGTATGAAGTAACAAGAGGACAGCTAAATAGTATAAAAGCTATGTCTTTACCTGTATTTGCTGCACTTGGTGGTATGATAGTACCTGCATTGATTTTTGCATTTTTTAATTATAAAGATGCTTTTGCTTTGCAAGGTTGGGCTATACCAACAGCAACTGATGTGGCTTTTGCAGTAGGAATTTTAATGCTTTTAGGTAAAAAAGTACCTACTTCATTAAAATTATTCTTGCTTTCCTTGGCTATTTTTGATGATTTGGGTGCGATTATTGTGATTGCTTTATTTTACACAAGCGAGCTTTCAGTATTTGCTATGATTGCTGCTTTGGTATGTATATTAGCACTTTATTTATTAAATCATTTTCATGTTACTAAAAAATCCTTTTATATCATTATAGCTATAGTATTTTGGATAAGCATGCTAAAAAGTGGAGTGCATGCAACTTTAGCGGGTGTGATTACTGCTTTGTTTATACCACTTGAAACAAAAAATGGAAAATCTTTTTTAAAAGAAATCGAACATGATTTAGCACCTTGGGTAAGTTATTTTATTTTACCTATTTTTGCCTTTGCAAATGCAGGTGTTGATTTAAAAGATATGGATCCAAGCTTTATGTTTTCTTCGGTTAGCTTAGGTATTATTTTAGGTTTATTTTTAGGAAAACAAATAGGTGTCTTTTTATTTTCATATATTAGTATAAAACTAGGCTTAGCAAAACTTCCGCAAAATGTTAATTTCAAACAGCTCTATGGGGTTTGCATACTCACAGGTATAGGTTTTACCATGAGCTTTTTTATAGATGGCTTAGCTTATCAAAATAGTGATATTTTTGCATATTCGGACAAGCTTGCTATTTTAATAGCCTCTTTGTTAAGTGCTGTGATTGGCTATGTTTATTTAAAACTCATTTATAGTTTCAAAAAATGAAATTTAAAAACCTCCAAAGCTTTTTATCTCTTGAAATTTTAGGAGGATTGTTGCTTTTAATAGCAACAATCTTTGCCCTACTACTTAAAAATAGTCCTTACGGGCAACATTATATGGACTTTTTAAGTGTAGAAATGGGTATAAAAATAGGAGCTTGGGAGCTTTTTAAACCTTCTTTGTTATGGATTAATGATGGGCTGATTGCAATTTTTTTCTTTGCAATAGGACTTGAATTAAAAAAAGAATTTGTTCAAGGAGAATTTAAAACTCTTAGCAATATTACTCTACCCTTAATAGCTGCTATAGGTGGTATAGTAGTACCTGCTTTGATATTTTGTGCTATTAATTTTAATGATACTTATGTTTTAAAAGGTTGGGCTATACCAACAGCAACTGACACTGCATTTGCTCTAGTTATACTTGCAATGCTAAAACAACGCATACCAAGCTCTTTAAAAATATTTTTAGTTTCTTTGGCGATTTTTGATGATGTAGGAGCTATTTTAATCATTGCTATTTTTTATACAGGTGAGCTTTCAACTTTGGCTTTTTTTGTTGCCTTTTGCTGCATTGTTGGCTTGTTTTTACTTAATCGCTTAGGTAATGAAAGAAAATCATTTTATTATATACTTGGTGCTCTGCTTTGGCTTAGTGTATTAAAAAGCGGAGTACATGCGACTTTAGCAGGTATTATTACTGCTTTATTCATTCCTGTATATACAAAAAACAATCATGCTTTATTAGAAGAAATTGAGCATGGGTTAAAATTTTGGATAGCTTTTATAATATTGCCACTTTTTGCTTTTGCAAACGCAGGAGTTGATCTTTCTAAAATAGAATTTCATATGCTTTTTAGTGGTGTAAGCATGGGTATATTTTTGGGACTTTTTGTTGGAAAACAACTAGGTGTATTTGGCTTTGCCTATATGGCGATTAAATTCAAACTTGCAAAACTACCAAAAGATGCAAATTTTAAACAACTCTATGGAGTTTGCATACTCACAGGTATAGGTTTTACCATGAGCTTTTTTATAGATGCTCTTGCTTATGAAGTGAGTGATATATTTAATTTTGTAGATAACTTTGCAATCTTACTAGCCTCATTAGCTTCTGGTGTATTTGGCTATTTTTACCTGCGTTTTATTAAATAATTAAGCTTTTTTTAAATTAAATAAGATATAATTTCATTTCTTATTTAATGTTTTGGCCCATTCGTCTAGCGGTTAGGACATCGCCCTTTCACGGCGGTAACACGAGTTCGAGTCTCGTATGGGTCACCACTCTTTTAGCTCCTAAATAAAAATAGCATAAACAATAGTTTCAATATTTAAGCTTAATATAAATTTAATATATCAAATATATATTCTAAAATAAAATATAAATAAATATTGCTTACTAGCAGAGCTCGCAGGGATTTTATAAAAACATTATAAATAACAAAACTTGCATTTTAAAATCTAAAAAATAAAATTAGCTTTCTTTATTTTCTCCATCTTTAAAAGAAAATATAGGCAAACTTAAACCATAATATATCGCTAAAAGTCTTGCTATAGTTCCTACAATCAATGAAGCAAGAATTACCCATAATTCATCTATGCCTAAAATATGCAATATATAATACAAAGCTCCTGTTAATATGGCCACACCTGCATAAATTTCTTTTTGAAATACAAGTGGTATCCTAGCACATAATATATCTCTTAATATCCCACCAAATACACCAGTAATCACAGCTGAACTCACAGCCACTATAAAACCATACCCCATTTCTATTGCAATTTGTGCACCTAAAACACTAAAAACAACCAAACCTATAGCATCTAAAATTAAAAAAAGTTTTTCAAGTCTTATAACATATTTAGCAATTTTTGTTGTAATCATAGCCGCAACACAAATCAAAATGACATATTCAGGAGTTTTAATCCAAGTTAATGGATGATGATCAAGTAAAATATCTCTGATAGAACCTCCACCAATAGCTGTTACCAAAGCTATAAATATCACTCCAAAAAGATCCATTTTGTGCCGTCCTGCAGCAATAGCCCCCGTCATTGCATCAACAGTAATTCCGATAATATAAAGTATAGTTAAAAGCATAATGAGTTAAAACCCTTGTTAAACAAGGGTTAATTTTTACTCACGATATTAATGATATTTTGAGCTACTTTTTTAGCAATAGGCTCAACAAATTCAGCAGGAGAAGTAAATCCTACGCAAGAGCAGTTAATCTCACCTAAAACATATTTATCTTTACCATTTTCATCTGTATCTAAGATAAAATCGGCAGTCCAAATTAAAGGAATATCGTAATTTCCAAGCTTTGAACGAATTTCTGGTAAGGTTGCTAAAAACCAATCTATCAATTCTTGCCAATCTTTTGGCTCATCATATCTATATTTTGCACCTGAAAAAAGTGTAGCAGAGAATGCATCAGCACCTTCTGCAGGCTTTTTATGCACTACATAAATTGGAGTATGATAAAGCATTAAAATTCTAATTTCACCTTCTTTAATACGCGGTAAAAAAGTCATATCTACAAGCATACCATTATCACCCACAATGTATTGCTCACAAAAATCCATAAATTCACCAAGCTCTCTTTCTTCTGTATGATTGTCTTTTGCTTCTGTGCATTTGATTTTTGCATTTAATGGCACACTTGTAGTCCCTGCTGGCAGTTCATCTATTAATCTCACACGCCAAATTCCCTCACCTGTTGAACCACGATTTTGCTTCAAAACCCTCTCGCCTTTTGCTAAGGTTTTTACAAAACTTTCTTTAAAAGTTTTAATATCATAATACGCATAAGTATCTTCAGGCACTAAAGCTGTTTTATTAAGCTTAGTAAGTGCATCTTTAGCGCCATATCCTATCATCGCATCAGGATGAGGCATACCTATAACACCATTTGCACAAAGTTTTCTTAACATATCAAAGTATTCATTTTCTTCTTTTAAATTTCCTGGGTTAATTCTAGAAACATAAGCATCAGCATTGTTTTTTACATATTCATAAATTTCGTCTTTTTTTTCAACCTCAAAAAAGATAACCTCAGCGTTCCAACCTTGCTCTTTTAAAGCATTTACCATAGGCATGGTGTCTTTTCTATGGCCATCTTCACCTTTATCGCTACCACCTCTAACTTCAAAAAATACGATATTTTTTTTCATATTGCTCCCTTTTTAAAGATATTTTATCATCATATCAAAATAAGTATTAAATTTTTATTTATTTTTTTCATAAATACATTGTAAATTTTGCAAATTTGAACTTGCATTTAAAAGTAAAGCATCGGCCATGCATATGGCTACCATAGCATTTACTACAACACTACCTCTTATACCCACACAAGGATCATGTCTACCTTTTAACTCATATATGATATTTTTTCCTTGAATATTTTGTGTTTGCTGGGGTAAAAATATAGAAGGGGTTGGTTTAAAATATGTTTTTATATCGATAAAATTTCCATTAGAAATTCCACCCAATATACCTCCGCTATGATTACTTAAAAATACTCCATCTTTTAACTCATCATTATTTTCGCTTCCATACATATAACTGCTTTGAATGCCACTTCCTATTTCTACAGCCTTAACTGCATTTACACCCATAATCGCATGAGCAAGTTTAGAATCAAGCTTATCATACAAAGGCTCACCTAAGCCTATGATAGGGTTTTTCACTCTAGTAAAAACTCTTGCACCTACGCTATTTTTAGCATTTTTAGCCTTTAAAATTTCATCTTTAAAGTTTTGCTCTAAATTTTTATCTAAAGCATAAATTTCACTATTTTTAGCATAATTAAAATCGAACTCATCATTACTAAGTTTGCTATCAATACTTCCTACCCCAAAAACTCCACTCATTATTTCTATATCAAACTCTTTTAAAAGCATACAAGCTAACGCCCCTGCTGCCACTCTTGCTACACTTTCTCTAGCGCTAGCTCTTCCACCACCTCTATAATCTCTAATGCCGTATTTGTGATAATAAGTAAAATCAGCATGTGCAGGACGAAACACATCTTTTTCATAATCTTTTGAGCGTGTATTTTCATTATGCACCAAAACACTTATAGGAGTTCCTGTTGTATAACCCTCAAAAACCCCGCTTAAAACTTGAGCTTTATCTTCTTCTTTTCTAGGAGTGCTAAATTTATTTTGACCTGGTTTTCTTTTATCTAACATTTCTTGCAAAAAATCAAAGTCAAACTTCACCCCTGCTGGCATACCATCTATCACACAACCTATAGCTTGACCATGAGATTCGCCAAAACTTGTAAATTTAAATCTTTTTCCAAAGCTATTCATAGTTTTCCTAATTTTTCAAGTGCTATTTTGGCACATTGTTGTTGGGCTTCTTTTTTACTACCTGCTATAGATCTTGCTACTTCTATACCTTGAATTTTTACTGCAATTTCAAATTGCTTTTTATGATCAGGTCCAAAAGCTTTCATCACTACATACTCGGGTGTGCCTGCCATATGTGCTTGTGTAATTTCTTGAAGTCTTGTTTTATAGTCTTTAAATAAACTTTGTGTATCAATATGCGGATAAACTTCATTGAGTAAATTTAATGCTATGTTTTTAGTTTTTTCAAAACCTATTTCTAAATACAAAGCTCCCATTAAAGCTTCAAAGGCATCAGAAAGTATAGAAGGTTTATTGCGTCCATCATTATTTTCTTCTGCAATAGACATAAAAATACATGTTCCAAGATCAAGTTTTTGTGCTAAGGTTGCAAAAGATTTTTCATTTACCAAAGCTGCCCTAAGCTTAGAAAGGTTTCCTTCTGAGTCTTTTTGGAATTTAAAAAACAAAAACTCCCCTACTACTAAATCCATTACAGCATCACCCAAAAACTCTAATCTTTCATTATTATAAGGCTTTTTATAGCTTTTATGTGTCAAAGCTTCGATGAGCAATTGCTCATTTTTAAAATGATAACTTAATCTTTCTTGGAGTTTTTTAAGCATTTATCAACCTTTCTTCTTGGAGTTTCAAAGCTGCATTTCTTGCTAGTTCATCACAACGCTCATTTAATTCATGGCCATTATGTGCTTTGATCCAAAAAGCAGTTATTTTATGATCTTTAGCAACATTTAAATACTCTTTCCAAAGATCAATATTTTTTTTACCTTTAAAATCTTTTTTTATCCAATCTTTAAGCCATTCATTAATACTTTGCACCATTAAATTTGAATCTGTGTATAATTTTACCTCGCATGGCTCTTTTAAAGCTTTCAAAGCTTGTATAATGGCCATTAACTCCATACGATTATTTGTTGTATTCTCACATGCCCCACTTTGTTCTTTTTGATGATTTTTATAAGTTAAAACATAAGCCCACCCTCCAAAACCAGGGTTATTTAAACACGATCCGTCTGTATAAATTTCAATATTTTTCAAGCTTTTACCTCATAATAAATCTCACATTTTCCAAATTCATAACAAAATGGACAATGATAAAAAAACAAAGGACTTTGATTTTTGCAATTATTACACACATAAGTAAAGCTAAGATTAGCACTTAGCTTATTATCATTTAAAATTTTTAAAATTTTTAGTTTATGATTTTTTATAGGAATAGATTTTGTACTTAAATTTTTTGCATAAAAAAACTCATGGTATTTTTCATCTTCAAGATTAAGTGGGCTTTTACATTCATTAAGTAAATCAATAACATTTTCAAATTTAGGCATTTGAGTAAGCTTATCTTTATAGTGTAAAAAACAAAATCTTAAAACATACTCATTATCTTTGCTAAAAATTAAAATTTCTTTAATCTTTTGCTCTTGCTCTTTAGAACTTGATTGAATTTTTAAAGCCTTTATCAAAGCTTTTTCTGCATATATATTTTCTCCAAGCTCAAACAAACATTCTAAAACATCTAAAACCTTATCATAATCTTTAAGTTTTAAATACACAATTTTTAAAAGTTTTAAGCTTTCTTTATTGCGTGCTTTAATTTTTAAAGCATTTAGCAAAGCTTCTACACTACGCTCTAAAAATCCTGCTTTTAGATAAACTTGTGCTAATGAAAAAAAGATAAATTCTTTTTGGTTAGCCTCATTTGTCTTTTGCAAAGCTATAAGATAAATTCCCACAGCTTTTTCAAATTCACCACTTTTGGTAAAAATTTGAGCTAGGAAATTTAAATTTTCTATACTTAAATTGGCATTTTTTAAAATCTGCTGATGGGTAGAATTGATTTCAAATTTTTTTACAAAACGATCAAGCTTGCTTTTTTGATCTTTGCTTGCAAAAAACCGCCATATATAATGTGAGCTAGCAACGATAAAAATCAAAGCCGTCAAAACAATAAGACCGAATAAAGGATCGCGGTATTCTACAAAGAAAAAATCCATAATCTTGCAACTTAACTTTCAAATTTATAACAATTATAGCTAAATGCTTATATAATTTTCTTTAAGGTTTAAATATGATAGAACAAGCAAGTATAGAACAACTTTTACAAAAAACAGATATTGTTGATATTATAGCTCATTATGTTGAAGTAAAAAAACAAGGTTCAGGCTATGTATGCGTTTGTCCTTTCCATGATGATAAAAATCCTAGCATGCATATTAATTCTATTAAAGGATTTTATCATTGTTTTGCATGTAAAGCTGGGGGCAATGTTTTTAAATTTGTAATGGATTATGAGAAATTAAACTTTGTTGAAGCGGTAGAAAAGGTTGCTTCGTGGAGTAATTTTTCACTTACTTACACCTCACAAAAACAGGATAATAAAAAATCTATCACTCACATCTTACCTACTCTTAATGCTTTTTATAAGCAAAACTTAGCTAAAAACAAAGAAGCTTTAACTTATCTTTATAAAAGAGGTTTAAATGATGAGGATATTAGAACCTTTGAGCTAGGCTTTGCACCAAGTTCTAATGAAACACTAAGACTTTTACAAAATGAGCAAATCACTCAAGAAGAAGCCTTAGAGGTTGGCGCAATAAAACAAAATGAAAATGGTGCTTATGCAAGTTTTATCAACCGCATTACTTTTAGTATTTATGATCATAAAAATTTACTCATAGGCTTTGGTGGTAGAACTTTAGATGAAGCAAATATGGCAAAATATGTTAATTCACCTCAAAGCAAACTTTTTGATAAATCACGCGTTTTTTATGCACTCAATTTAGCAAAAGATACCATTTACAAACAAAAAGAAATGATAATTTGTGAAGGCTATATGGACGCCATAGCCTTTCATAAGGCAGGATTTAAAAATGCTGTAGCAGTTTTAGGAACAGCTTTAGGTGAAAATCACATACCTTTGATAAAAAGATTAGAGGCGAGAGTGATTTTGTGCTTTGATAATGATAATGCAGGACTTAATGCTGCCGTGCGTTCAGCACATTTACTAAGTTTAGCAAAAATTGATGGAAAAGTAGTTTTAATAGAAGGCGGGAAAGATCCGGCTGAACTAGTGGCCGCTCATCAAGAAAAATTGCTTTTTAATATTTTAGAAAAAGGTATAGAACTTGGAGAATTTTATATAAGAAATTTGATCACAAATTTTGATTTAAGCTCAGCACTTAGTAAGCAAAAGGCTTTAGAAGAGGTACAAAAATACACTTTTAACCTTGAACCTTTAATAGCAAATTCCTACACTACCTTAGTAGCAAATCTTTTGGGTGTAAATGTTAATGATATAAAACTTTCTAAAAATACTAGACAAAATATAAATTTTTTTACTCCTACAAAACAAAATAAAATCAACAACATAAGCGAGTTGGAGCTTTTGAAATTTTTATATGAAAATCAAAAAGCCATAGGACTTTTTAAACTTTTAAGTGCAAAAGAATATTTCTTACATCAAGATATTGCTAAGGCTATTTTAGAACAAAAAGACTTTAATGATCCTAGCATAAGAGAACTTTATGAGATCGAAAATATTAAAATTTTAAACAATTTAGAAGAATTTTTATATGCTATTTGCAAAATTAATTTTGCTCATTTTAACAAATTAAAAAACTTAAATTTAAAACAAGCCTTTAAAAAGCAAATTTATAATTTGCTCAATCAAAATTTAGAAAAAATCAAAAAAAACTATCAAAATGATGAAAATTTTTTTAATCATTTAATGGAAGTTTTAAAAAATGTCCAATTTTTAGATGATGAGGGAAGTTTAGAATTATTTTTAAGTAGATTACAAAAAAATATAAAAGATAAAAAAGCAATTCATTATAACTTTGAAGAAGAAGTTTTTTAAATAAAAACTTACATAAAAATTAAAAAATATTCACTACAATATGCCAAAAATTTCGAAAGGAAAAAATGAAAGCATTAGCACTTTTTAGTGGTGGTCTTGATTCTATGCTTGCTATAAAACTTATAAGCTCTCAAGGCATAGAGGTAAAAGCTTTAAATATCAATATAGGCTTTGGTAGCACAAGCGATAAAAGCGAACTCATGGCAAAACGCGCTGCTATGGCAGGGGCTAGTTTTGAAATGATAGATGTAAGAAATGCATATTTGCAAGAAGTTTTATTTAATCCTCAATATGGTTATGGAAAACATTTTAACCCTTGTATAGATTGTCATGCTTTTATGTTTAAAACCGCTCTTTCTATGTTAAAAGATGAAAACGCAAGTTTTATCATCACAGGAGAAGTAGTTGGTCAACGCCCTATGAGTCAAAGAAATGATGCTATGGCTAAGGTTAAAAAACTAGCACTTGATGAAGAAGATTTAATCTTGCGTCCAATGTGTGCTAAAAATTTACCTTTAACCAAACCTGAGCGTGAAGGTTGGGTTGATAGAGAAAAGTTAGAAAACATCAGCGGAAGAAGTAGAAAAAGACAACTTGAACTAGCTGCCAAATTTGGTTTTGAAGATTTTGAAAGTCCGGGTGGTGGATGTTTACTCACACTTGAGAGTTTTTCAAATAAAATCAAAGATTTTATTAAATTTGATAAAAATATGCAAGTTAATGATGCACAACTTTTAAAATATGGACGCCACTTAAGACTTCCAAATGGCTCTAAAATGATAGTAGGTAGAAATGAGCTAGAAAATCAATTTTTAAAAGAATTAAAAACTCAAAAATATGAAGAATTAAAACTCTTTGATTTAATCGGTGCTTATTCTTTGGTAGATGAAAATATCAATCCGCAAGATCTTGAACTTGCTCTAAGCATAGCACTAACTTATGCTAAAACTCAAAATAATACAAAATACAAAATAGGTTTTAAAGATAAAATTTTCCAAAGTATGGCTTTTGAAGATAAAAATAAAATTCAAGAGTATTTTATAAATTAAACTACCCTTAAAAAGGGTAGTTTTTTTAGAATTTCTTTCTTCTAACTTCTGCTACAATATCAGCCGACATAGAATCAACTTCATTTGCTACAGAATTAGTTGCATGTGCAATTTGTGAGTTTTCTTTAGTTAAACCATCTATTACTGAAACAGATTGATTAATTTGTGAAATTCCTAAAGCTTGTTCTTTAATACTCTCACCCATTTCATTAATAGATTGAACTAAGATATTAGTATTAGCTTCAATCTCACCTAAAGACTTTTGAGTTCTTTCTGCTAGATTTCTAACTTCATCAGCAACAACAGCAAAGCCACGACCATGTTCTCCTGCACGAGCTGCTTCAATAGCAGCATTTAATGCAAGTAGGTTAATTTGATCAGCAATATCTCTAATAACATCAGTTACATCTTTAATATCGCTACTTTGTTTAATAACCTCTTCAGTTCTTGCTGCTACTGCGTTCATAGAAGCACTCATTTCTTCAACAGCAGCTGCGCTTTCTTGTAAAGAATCAGCTTGTTTTTGCGCGCCATCATTAAGCTTTAAAACACTCTCTTTTAAAGCATCAGCTTTAGTTTGAAGCATTTCCCCTTGTTTTAATGAAGCTTGAAGCATTTTTCTTATTTCTTCTCCGACTGCATTAAGCGATTTTTCTATCTCACCATCAGCATACTCAAGTTTATCTGAAAAATCAAGATTTTTAAAACTTTTAAAAACTCTTTCTATTTCATTTAAATCTTTACCAATTTTCATTTGCATATCATCAAGCATTTTATTTAATACTTCTTTTAATTCCACAAGTTTTGGATTAACAGGATTTGCTTTTATTCTTTGAGTAAAATGTCCTTTTTCTATATCACAAGATACTTCTAAGATATTTTGCACAGTTATGTCATCTTTTTCTAAACAAGTATGTATATATTGAACATTATCATTAATCATTAATGCCATTTTTCCAAGTTCATCATTATATCTAGGAATTAAAACCTCAACGGTTGGAAGCTCATGATTTAAGTATCTAAAAAATTTCATTAAATGATCTTGAAGTCTTTGTACTCTTATAGAAACTATTCTTTTTACTGAAGTACCAATCACAACTACTATAACAATTATCGCTATAATAGAATTAATCAAAATAATATTTCTTAAATCCACAATAGAAGCATATACAGATTCATTTGGGACAATAGCCAACATAGCCCAATAAATTCCCGTATTTGGCCATATTTCAAATACTCTTATAGCACCATGATATTCACTACCATCATCTGCTTTATAATCAATAGCTCCTGCATGGATAGTTTTTTGTGCTTCTATTATATGAGCTGTATTTTTATTAACCTCTGTAATCTTTTTTGTAACAAATTCAGCATTTGGATGCGTAGCTATAACACCATTACTTGCTATTAAAATCCTTCTTGCTCCTTGATAAATAGATCTTGAAGAATCATTTAAAAAATCAGCCGTAGGTTTAAGATCAAAAAGCATACCAACAACACCTATAGCCTTTCCTTTTTTATCTGCAATAGGTGCAGCTACATGAACACCTAGAAATTTATTTCCATGTATGTTATACCATCTTGGTTCTCCAAAATATAACTTACCCCCCCCCATCAAATTTTTTATAGCATTCGTTTTAGCAATCTCTTCACTTGCTGCTAAAGTTTGCATACCGCCAGCATTGTTAATATCTACATCTCTCATTAACACCATAAATTCATTATTATTTGAAAAATATTTTACATCAACACCCAAATTTTTATATGCAGTTCCGTCTTTTAAATAATAATAACCATAAGCTATATCTCCATTTGCATCAATGGCTTCTCCGAGGATATTTTCTATCCTTTTTGGGTTTATAGCACCTTCTGAAATAAGATTGTTTAAAGTTCTTTGTGTACCAATAGTACTGACGAATAAAGACCTAATGCTCGCTTCAGCTTGATTTCCATAACGATGCACAGAAGCTGTGAGTGTATTTTCTATTTGTGTATTTAAAATAGCTGTGGATCTGTTTATAATCAAAAAAGATAAAATACTTAAGATTAAAACAACCGTTATAATAGCTATTGCAACTATTTTAGCACCAAGACTCCAATTACGCATTTTTTCTCCTTTAGTTAATAAATTATAAATTTTTATAATTATAAAAACTTTTCATTAAATAAAAATTAAAATTTATTAAAATATTAAATATTTTATAAACAATAAAAATTATCAAGTTAAAGCTAAAGAATTGAGTAGTTTTTACAAAGAAAAGAAGTTGAAGATTTATTTAAATGGATGAATGAAAATGCCAAATCACCTCGTTGGCTGAGCGTAAATGGAATAGATTATGATGAAGCTTATGTTAAAATTTTTCACACAAGCAAAAGCATAGATGAGTTTAAAGAAAAATACCTTGGGCTTCAAAATACATACTTTGTTGATTTTAGTAAAAAGATTAATGAACCTCAGGAAACTTTAGAAAAAGACAAAGAAAAATCTTTCAAACCTATACAAGGTGAAAGTAAAAATAAAGAAACCTACAAAGATGATAATGCAAAAAAATGAACTTATACAAAGCTTTTAAAAAATAAATTTAGCACAAGAGAAGAATTAGAAATTCTTTTTGGTATGAAATTTAATGATGATGTGAAAGAATTTAATCAATTTCTTTCTCAAAATATCACTCCAAAAATTATAGATATTAAAGTTTAAAAATATTTTTATAATATTAAAATATATTAAATTTTATAAAATCATTAGAGCCATTTTCACTAATAACATTAATAACATATTTACCTTTTTTTAAATCCAAAGATAAACTTTCTTCTTTTCCTTCAAAAATCAATTCTTGATTTAAATACCAAAAAAGTTTTTCTTTTTTAGGGTTTATAAGTTTAATTAACAATTTTTGCTTATTTTTTAAATCTTTTGGCAAAATGATATTAAGATTATTTAGTGGATATATGATTTTTAAATTTTGATTAGAGCTTTGTAAATTTTGCTTTTCTTTTGCAAAAAATGCTTGTGCATTGGAAGGTAAATTTAATATAATCTTTTTCTTTGCATGGATGAAATTTTCATCTAAAGAATCAACTTCTTTATTTTTATACATAAAAACTTCTTTTAGAAATGGTGAAGTTCTTAAGACATTTGCACTTTGCGGGTAAAGCACTTCTTTAAAGTCAAATTTATAATCATATCTATATCCTGTTTGATTTTCAATTTTGATAGAAACTAAATCATTAGGCTTTTCAAATTCTAAATTAACTCTCTCAAGTAAGGATAAAAGTTCAAAAAACAATTCCCCTGCTATGCTTACACCATATAAATTTGCATTTGCCTCGCCATTAAAATTTCCAACCCACACTCCTAAAGTGTATTTTGGAGAAGTTCCTATAGCCCAGGCATCTTTTCTACCATAACTTGTGCCTGTTTTCCAAGAAATAATAGTATTAAAATCATATTGTCTTAAACCTGCTCTATCTAAATCCTTTAAGGTTTGTAAGGTTAAAAAGCTTGCTCCATCACTAATAAGCTTTTTATTTTCTTCAGTAAATGCATTTTCTTCATATAAAAGCTCTTTAAAATTTCCATAATTTCCAAGTCCTAGATAGATTTTTACCATATCTTCTAAACTAAATTCTTTTGTGCCCAAAATCAAAGAAAGTCCGTATTTTTTAAAATTTTCATCTTCAAAATCTAAAATATCTTTGAGTTTATAAAAAAACTTCTCATACCCATATTCTGCAAGTAAGCTTACAAAAGGAACATTAAGTGATTTTTGCAAAGATTCTTTTGCACTAATAAAACCATGGTATTTTTTATTTGCATTTTGTGGAGCAAAGTTAGAAAAAAATGTAGGCACATCAAGCATTAAAGATTCAGGCACTATAAGTCCCTCATCTATGGCAAAAGCAAAAAGCAAAGGTTTTAAGGTTGAACCCACACTACGCTTTGCTATCACCCCATCAACTTGACCAAAACTTGCAAAATCATAAAAATCATTAGAGCCTACATAAGCTAAAACTTTATTTGTTTTGGTATCTGCTAACAATATAGCTAGATTTTTTATGCCTTTTTGTTGTAGTTTATAAGAATATTCTTTAGCTTTTTCTTCAAATTTGATTTGAATTTTTTTATCTATACTAGAAACGATTTTTTCTTTATCCGCTAAAAGCCTACGCGCTAAATGTGGAGCCAAGTTTTTCCTTGTTTTAAAGCTAGGAAGTTTTTCAGCCTTTGCAAGAGTTAAAATATCTTTAGAAAAATATCCCTTTTCAAAAAGCCTATCAAGCAAAGCATTGCGTTTTTTTAAAAGTCTATCTTTGTTTTTTTCAAGATTAATTAAACCTGGATTATTAGGAAGCACAGCAAGCAAGGCTGCTTCACTCCAAGTAAGATCTTTTAAATCTTTTTCAAAATAAAATAAACCAGCACTTGCAACACCTACTAAATTTCCTCCATAAGGAGCATTATTTAAATAAAGTCTTAAAATTTCTTCCTTATCATAAGCATTTTCTAAAGCAAAAGCTTTGATGATTTCATTAAATTTATTAAAATATGTGCGTTTGTTTTGCTCTAGAAGTTTGATTGTTTGCATAGAAATTGTACTTGCACCACTTCTTTTACTTGAAAAAATATTATTTTTAAAAGCCCTTATAATCGCTAAAAAATCTACTCCATAATGAGAATAAAAATTTTTATCTTCATATAAAAGAACTGCACTTTTTAATTTTTGCGGTATAAACTCACTCTCTAAATGCCATTGTTCGTTAGAATCTAAAAATACACTAAGAATTTCTTTATTTTTATCAAATAAAACCTTACTATAAGTGCATTTAAATAAATCCTTACTATCAAAGCTAAAATAAATTAAGCCTATGTAAAAACATAGGCTTAAAAAGCATATTGCAAGGCTTATTTTGATTTTCACTGCACTACTTTAACTCTTTTACTCTCACTTAAAGCTCTATAAGTATTATCATACATTGCTTCAGCATAAGCTCCACTCAAAGTATAAACACCTGGAGTAACAGCACTTAATTTCACAAAAAATTCTCTTGACTCATCAGAGTATAAAGGAAAGAAATACATGATTTTATCATCTCTTATATCTACAAAATCATAATAAGAATTTTTCACAAAATCAGGAGTTTCATCATCTAAAAGATCATGCACTATCTCCCATCCACTTGGTAAAATTTGAGTTAAAGCTATATTAGAAGTGCCCGGATAATTTTTATTTGATATTTTTAATTTCATATAAAAAATTTGAGAGCTTTTTATAGCACTTTCATCTATTTCATTTCCATTTTCATCATAAAAACTTCTTTCTATATACATACGCTGCGCAAAAGGTTCGACAATACCTTTTTTAATTCCCTCTACTCCAAAATGCACATAAGTATCTTCTTTAGCTTCTATCAAAGCGCTGCCTTGATTAAACTCAAATTTAGAAAAACTTGCATTGAGCTTTTTACTCTCACCATTAATTTTTACACTTGCATTGATAGTTTTAGGATTTTCATCACTAAAGCTATTTGCCAAAGCATATAAAGCATAGCCTGTGCTTTGAGTGCTAAGCCAAGCTTGGCTTTCTAAAGTTTTTTTAATATCATCTAATAATTCATCATTATTTTTACCATAAATTATTTTATACGCATTTGCAATAATAGCTTCATCTCTTAGAAAAGATCCATAAGTATGAGTATAATTAGCTTTTTCATCAGGCTTTGTGCTTAAATTTTTAGCTATATTTAAAGCTACCTCATCAAAACCTGCTAATTTATAAGCTGCACTAAGTTGCCAAAGACTTACATTGTTTAAGCTTTGCAAATAAGTACTATCTTCATAAATAGCATTCATTATGCTTAAATTTGGCTCTTTGGCTAAAGCTAAAAGATATAAAGAATTTATTCTAATTTCTTTATTTGTTTGAGCTTTTAAAACATAGTGTTTTTGATAATCAAGCCATGCTTTAAACATTCCCTCGCTCACATAATAGCCTCTTTCTTTGGCTAAAATCATAAACATACCCGCATAATTACTTCCCCATGCATCAGAATCTTTAAGTCCTTGCCAATAAGCAAAGCCACCATTGGCAGTTTGAAAATTTGCGTATTTACTTAACAATGCATTGATATTGTTAATATTTTTTTGTTCATTTGCTCCTTGATCAAGTTTTTGCAAAAAGAGTTGCGGTAAAACTGCTGAAGTACTTTGCTCTATACATCCATAAGGATAATTTTGCAAGTATTTTAATCTATGATTTATATTTAAAATAGGCTTAGAACTCACACTTAAAAACGCCACTGGGTTGATATAATCTTGTGTGATTTTAAACTCCATAGAAGTATTTGCAGGAATTTTAAAAGATTTTCCCTCATAAGTAATCGTATTTAGTGCTTTTATGTCAATTTGAGTATTTTGAGTATAGGTGTAATCTTTTGCATTTAAACTTAACTCTATTTCTTCCACCCCAAGCTTGCTTGAATTTACTCTTGTGTTAATATAAATATCTTTTGTTTTTTCATTACCAAAATCAATTAAAATTTCATCTTTTTCAAAATTTATGAGTGAATTTTTTGTTTTTAGTTTAAGTTTTGCATTTTTTACATCATCATCTACTTTAAATACCTGCACCAAAAGCTTAAACTCATCATCAAGTCTTAAAACCCTTGGCAAAGTTTCAAGCATTACAGCAGGTGCGCTAACTTGGATATCTTTAGAAGCACTGCCAAAACCTGCTAAGTTGTTCGCCACTACCATAACTCTAACCGAACCTAGATACGAAGGCATATTAAATTTTAATTTTGCATAACCATTTTCATCACTTTGTACTGGCTCTTGAAACAACACAACAGGTTTAAATCGTCTTGCTTTTTCATCGTTTTTACTTTTATTTACCCTACTTTCTAAGAAAACATCACCGCCTGTAGTTAATACTTTGGAAGCATTAGAAATATTTTTAGCAATGATTTTATCATAGGTATCATATATGCTCATGTTAAAGCGAATTTTTTGATAAAAATATCCCCAAATATCTGGAGTTTTAAAAGCATTCACATCAAGCAAACCCTCATCTACAATAGCTATGGTATAAGTATAACTTTGCTTGTTTTTACTTTGAATTTCTACTTCAAAATCTTGTTTTGGCATGATTTTATCCGGTACTTTTAAATCAAGCTCGATTTTACTTTGTTCATCTACTACATTCAAAGGCACTACACCAAAAAGTCTTAAGGCTCTATCGTTAGTGTATTGATTATAATCTTGAAGCAAAATCACACTCACATACACATTTGGCTTATATTCTTTAAGAATAGGAATTTCAACCTTTGTAATATCTTCATGCGTATCTATCACAAAGCGTTTTAAAACCTTTACATTATCATTTAAAGTAACGATGGCTTTTGCACCCTTAACACTTTCAAATTCAATAAAAGCTGTTTCGTTTGGTTTGTATTCTTTTTTATCGCTTTTTATTTTTAAAGAACTCACTATATCAGCATTACTTGGCGCACCAAAACTACTAATATAAAAAAACTCTCCTGTGCTTGTTTTACTTTGTGTATCTTCAAGCTCTATAAACATTTCACCATGGTATTCTTTGGGATCAAATTCTATTTTAACCGGTTTATCCTTACTTAAAATAGTTCCTTGGGTAATGATTTGTGTGTTTTTATCTTTTTTGAGTGATTTTAAAAAATCATCATAATTATCATAATCCCACCACCAAGAATAATCATTTGCATAAATAGTATATTTAATCTCCCTATTTGCTATCAAATTCTCATCTAAATCACTCACAATAGCTTCAAAATTAATTGTAGAACCCGAGCTTAAATAGTGATTTTTCAAACGCTTAATACCCACAAAATACTCATGTAATATCACTTGTGAATTCACAAGCGCTTCAACTGATCTTGAACCTTTTTCAAAAACCCTAGCCCTTATGTTAGCTTCAAGATTATATGGAGTATTTTTAAAAAAATCTTTTAAAGCAAATTCTTGCTTTACAAAGCCACTTTCATCTAAAATGCCTTTTAAATTATCTTGATATTTTTGCACTAAAACACTAGGATTTGAAAAAATATATTCTGGATATTTTGAATTTTTATATTCTTTTTTACTTACAAATAAATCAGCTTGATATTGTAAATTACTTGCTGGTGTTCCAAAAAGATATTTTGAGCTAATATTAAAATCTAATTTTTCATTTTCTTTTATACTTTTTGGAGCTTGTATAGATACTTTTATACGATTTGGCACTATATTTTGCACTAAAATTTCTTTATCAAAAATAGCATTTGCAAATTCTACTCTAGCTAAATACACTCCACTTAAAGCTTGTTGATCAAGTGAAATCTTTTTATAAAAAGTTCCATTACTCAAAGGATCAAGTTTAATTTTATCTAAAAACTTTTTATTGCGTGGATCAAAAAAACTCAAAAATATAGGGTGATTAACAGCTCCTTTATCATTTCTTGCAACCATAGTTAAATGTATATCATCACCTGGTCTATAAACCCCTCTTTCTGTGTAAATAAACAC
Source organism: Campylobacter sp. CNRCH_2013_0671h (assembly GCF_025773055.1). NCBI lineage: Bacteria > Pseudomonadati > Campylobacterota > Epsilonproteobacteria > Campylobacterales > Campylobacteraceae > Campylobacter > Campylobacter sp. CNRCH_2013_0671h. The sequence goes on along the minus strand of NZ_JAKMTG010000008.1, from coordinate 33,286 downwards.
TTTGTTTTGAGAATTTTGCTCTAAACCATCTACATCAAAACCATCATATAACAAAGGCGAACTTAAGCGTAAAATAGAAGCTTGCTTATCTTTTGAAGCAATGATAAATAAAGCTCTTGACTCATCAATATCATCAAAAACAGCCAAACCATTATCATCGCTTGTCTTAGAAGCTAAAATTTGATTGCTTTTGCTAATTATATCAACCCTAACCCCACCTAAAGCCTTTTGTGTGGTAAAATCTCTTACATCGACAAAAAGTTTTTTATTTAAATTTTGAGCAATTAAAGCTATATCTGAAAAAATCAAATTTTTACTAATCTTTGCTTTTTGATCAAAAAATCTTTGTTTTTTCCAACTCTCCATACCCTCATCAAAAACATAATCAATATCTTCTTCTTTAAAATAAAGCTTAACTATAAACACACCACTTAAATCTTTTAAACCATCTAAAGCTATCTCATTTTCTTGCCATTGATTTTTAACATTTTTAATATCAAAGTCTTTTTTTAATACTACTTCACTAGTATAATCACTCTCTGAAAAAATATCACTATCATAATCACTTAAATTTTTAGCACCTTGAAGATTTTTATATCTTAAATATTCACTTAAATTATTTGAAAATACCTGATGAACTTCTAAATGGATCTTTTTAATATTTAAACTTTTAAAAGCTATTTTTTTACTCGCTTTGCTAGATAAAAATACCCCTTGATTTGTAAAACTTATAGCAGGCTCATAGTCTTTTAAGCTCACTTGAGTTTTATAGCTTTCTTTTGTACTAATTCCATCAGCGCTTTTAATCCCTTGAGCAAGTTGAATTTCATAAGTTTTATTTGGAGTAAAATTTCCTATGAGCTTGATTTTATTCCCAAATACCAATGCTTTAAAATCTACTTTGGGTGTAATAAAAATCAACTCTTTTAAATTTTGATCTTGCGAAATACTTTGAGAAAAAAGTAATTCTATGTTTTTATTGATTATATTTGCATTTTGAAATACAAATTCGTTCTTTGCAAGTAAAATATATTCTAAATCTATATTTTTCTCTAAACCTAAAATTTCTTTATCAAAAACTACTTTTATATTAGTGTTTGTATTTTTAATTTTTAATGGCTTAGAATACACACTTGCTATATCATCTTGGATGATAATTCTATCTATTTGAATTTCTTTTTCTTGTGCATTAATTTTTACAGCTTTTAACAACTCATCTTTATCAAAAGCATAAAAACTTTGAACATTTAAAATCAACACACTCTCATCATTTGATATATTTTGAAAATATCCTTTGACATCTAGTTTTTCAAAAGGAGTTTTTACTTTTAATTGTACTTTTTCATCAGCTACAATATCATTTAAGTCTATAAAAATATCATAATTTTGATTTGCTTTTAAAGAAGTGTATATGTTTAATCTTGTGGAAGTTTCAAGTTCATACTTTGCTTTTATTTTTTGATTATTAATAACAATTTCTCTTTCTTTTACAACACCTATGTTTTCTGTAATGATATTGGTATTAAATTCTATAAAAATACTATGCGTATTTTCATTAAAACCATAAGATCTTATAATAGAATTCTTATCTTCATTTTTAGAACATGCAAACAACAAGCTTGCAAGCAAAAAAATAAAAAAATAATGTAAAAATCCTTTCATGGGTATCCTCTTTTTGGTAAATTTTTCAAATTATATCTAAATTCACTCTTGCTTCACTCAAAAAATTATATAATTCTTACATAAAAATAAAGGAGAAAAAATGAAAAAGAAAATCGCTGCATTATTAACAACTTTAAGTCTTTCAAGTCTTGCTTATGCAGATGGAATTTATGGTGTTATAGTAGATGTAAATGATGGTGCAAAAACTATTTTAATCGATACCACCTATGGAGAAAAAATGAATATAAAAATTCTACCAAATACAGAAATTGACATGGATGATTGTGGTATTTTTGGTATGGATAAATATGGCACTTTTAGAGATTTAAAAGTAGGAACTTTTATAGAAGCTGAAGTTTTCCATGGCTATACTCAAACAACACCAAATCCACAAACGCCAAATCAAGTTCAAAATATAACCGCTAAAGAAATTAAAATAGAATGCAAAAAAAGAGCTTATTAAGCAAAATAACTCCTAAAAAGGAGTTATTTTGATGCGTTTTTTTCTTGTATTAATTTGCATTAGCACTTTTGCATTTGCTTATAAAATTCAAGGTATTTTAAAAAACACTACTACACATACAATAAGTATTCAAACAAGTTTTGATAATAACTTAATTATTACCATTTTACCCCAAACACATATAGATATTTATAACTGCGGAATTTTTGGTAGCAATAAAAAACAAGCCAATGTGCAAGATCTAAAAAAAGGAAGTCTTGTTAAAGTTAAAGGCAGTAAAAATGGAAGCATTATCATTGCTGAAAAAATTATAGTAGAGTGTGATGATCAAAGAAGAGCTTATTAAGATAATAACTCTTCTTTATCGTCTTTATTGATTTTTTCTATATAAAGACTTTGTGAAGGAAATGCAAAACTTAGTTTATTTCTTTCGACAATCTTCATTAATTCAAGTAAAATACTTTGTCTTGCTTCTCTAAAACCTGCAGCATCAACTGCTTTAGTATAAAAATATACTTCTATATCAATAGAACTTGCGCTAAAGCCACTCACAGCCACATAAGTATTATTTTTATATCCTTCTAAATCATTCACTGAAACTAAATTTTGTCTATATCTAGCGCGGGTTCCACCATGATTTAGCGCACTATCATCAACTTGAGCTATCAAAGGACTAGTAGCTAATAAATATCTTATATCTTCTACACATTGCTCAAGTTGTTCAGGTCTTGCATCATAAGTTACACCTATAAATAATTTTACATGGCGTCCTATTTTTCTTTTACTCCAATTTTTTATATTAGTTCCCATAATAGTTGAATTTGGTAAAAATACCAAAGAATTATCAAAAGTTCTAATAGTAGTTTTTCTAAGCCCAATTTCTACTATAGTTCCTTCTATACCTGAAATTTCAACCCAATCGCCTTGATTAAAGCTGTTATCAAAAAGCAAAAGCACAGAAGCAAAGAAATTTGCAATAATATCCTTAGCTGCCAATGCCACAGCCAAACCACCAATACCTAAAGATGCAATCAATGCTGAAATATTAAATCCTAAATGTGATAAAACAAATAAAACAGCTATTACTATAATAATAAAATATAAAATTTTAATAATTAAATTAACCACTTCGCGTTTGCCACTTTTTTCAGCAAGCTTTGCCACAATTACCATACCATAACTATCAAAAATATTTATCACAAGCCAAGCAGTTAAAATAACATAAACAATTGATAAAATATTACTAATTCTTATATCTACAGGTGCAGGATAGTAAAAAATAGTAAAACAAATTCCAATAGCATAAGCAAACAAAAACCAACCCACTGGTCCTTGGAGCTTTTCTAAAAAGTGAGTTTTTATTTCTACATTTTCTGAATTTTTTCCAAATAAATGTATCAATACAAAATACAAAATTTTTGCAAGATAAAATTTCAAAGAATAAAACAAAACAATGACAATAATAGAAATAACTATTTTTCCAACATTTACACTACTAATAGAGGTTTGTTTATTAATATAATTAATGGCATTTTGCAAGCCCAAGCCCGTAAATAAAAAATTAGTTTCAAGCAAATTTGCATTATTTCTTAGATATACCAAAATTTCATTATATGACTTGATGGTATTTCTTAAATTATTTTCACTAAGCTCTAAAGTTCTAAGTTGAGTAATATCATTAATTTTCTCTTTATCTAAAGCAAAATTAAAAACTATATCTTCTTTTAATGAGTCAATGCTTTCATCAATAATTTTTTTTATTTTTTGACTTTGAGCACCTTCTATAAAAACTTTTTCTAATTCAAATATACAAAGATAAAAATGTTCTGCAGAGGTTAAATTTAAAAGTTTGATTTTATTATCCACATAATCATAATATCTTTTTTTAGCTTGAGCATTTTCAACACTTTTTTGTAAAGCATTCTTAGTTTTTAAAAAATCTTTTGCTTCTTTATCATCAATCTTTTGAGATACCATTTTTAAAGGTAAAGTAGTCAAAAGAGCTGTTTTTTGTTTTTCTATTTCTTTGATATTATCTTGAAATTCGGTGCTATTTGTATCACCGGTTTTAAAACTTTCCAAAAGTAAATTAAGCTCTATATAATCTTGTACCAAAGCAAAAATACTGTTCTTATCTTCTAAAGCATTTTTTTCCTGTGCATTCAAAGTGCTAATAAATAAAAATAATAAAATAATATTAACAATCTTTTTCATACTTTTTTCACCCTCTCTTGTATTAAAACAAAATTTTCAAAATTAAAATCATACTCATAAATTTCACCCGTTTCTATGATGTAATACCAAGCATGAAGTTCTATTTCTTTTTTATTTAAAGCTTCTTCTATACCTGGATAGGTTAATAAATTTTGCAAAGAATTAACCAAGTTCATTTTTTCAGTCATCCAAGATCGCATGGCTAAATCACTGCCTGCAACTTTTAAAACCTTATTTTTAATAGGCTCGAGCAAGGTAAGCCATTTTCTCACATTCGGCATACTCTTTAGCTCATTTTCATTTGCATATAAAGCCGCACAGCCACCACAATTACTATGTCCGCAAACTATGATATTTTTTATATGTAAAGAACTAAAAGCATACTCAATAGCTGAAGTAGTTGCCAAAAAATCATCTCCTACTCTATAAGGTGGAACTATATTGCCTATATTTCTTACAACAAAAAGCTCTCCTGGACCTGTATTAGTAATTAAATTTGGTATAACTCTTGAATCAGCACATCCTATAAAAAGTGTGTGGGGATTTTGTTTATTTTTTAAACTTTCAAAAAGTTCTGCATGCTCTTTAAAATCTTCTTGCATAAATTTTAAAGCACCCTCGATCAAGTCTTTCAAAAAAAGTCCTTTTTTGCATTTTAATAAAGCATTATACTAAATTATTTTTACTTAAAACAAATCTATAAATTTATTTTTTGTTATATTTTTATACAATTTTAATCTTTTATTTATCTTTTTTTTGTAAATTTTAATTTTTAAAAATTATTGGAGGATTTTAATGAGTCTTTATGATAGAGATTATTCTAACTCTAAAACTCAAGAATTTGAAGGTTATGCTAGAAGTGATTTGAGCATTTTTATAAAACAAACTTATCAGCTTTTTGCTGCTTCATTATTAGCTGCAACAGCAGGTGCTTACATAGGAATTTTTGCCTTAGCACATTTATTTGCACAATCTCAAGCAACTTTTTGGATTTTATTTATCGTAGAAATTGGCTTGTTATTTGCATTACAATGGAAAAAAAGAGAAGCTCCGCTTAATTTAGTTTTACTTTTTGCCTTTACTTTTGTTTCAGGACTTACTTTAACACCACTTTTATATTCTGTTTTAGCACTTCCTGCAGGAGCTAGCATTATCGCTCAAGCTTTTGCTTTAACAACAGTGGCTTTTGGTGCTTTAAGCGTTTTTGCTATGAATACAAAAAGAGATTTTACTATGATGGGAAAAATGCTTTTTATAGCTTTAATTGTTATCGTAGTAGCTTCTTTAATTAATATCTTTTTTCAAAGTTCACTTTTAAGCTTAGCAATTTCTGGTATTGGTGCAATTTTATTTTCTTTTTACATTCTTTATGATACTCAAAACATCATTAGAGGAAATTATGAAACACCAATCGAAGGTGCAGTTGCACTTTATCTTGATTTTATCAATCTTTTCATCTCTCTTCTTAATATTTTAAGAAGCTTTAATAGCAGATAAAAATTTGCGAGAAAAATTCTCGCAAATTTTCTTTACCTCTTTCAAGTTTTTATCAAACTTTTTAAGTTAAAATACTCATTTTATTTTCAATAAGGAAAATTCATGACTACTCTTTTAATTATTTTGCAATTTGCAATTGTTGTAATTATTTGTATTGCTGTTTTATTACAAAAAAGCTCAAGCATAGGACTTGGAGCATATAGCGGAAGTAATGAAAGCTTGTTTGGAGCAAAGGGTCCTGCAGGGTTTTTAGCTAAATTTACTTTTGTGATGGGTGTTTTACTTATCGCTAATACAATTGCTCTAAGTTATATGTATAATAATGCTAATTCTAACTCACTTGCTGAAAAAGCAGAACAAATTTTACCAAAGGCACCTGAAACAAACACAACTAGCATTCCAGTTGCACCAAGTACTCCAATTAGCGAAAGTAATACTAGCAAATAAAAAAAGGAAATACCATGCTAAATGAAATTTATACCAAGCAAAAACAACAATCAGACAAAAGCTTAGAGGCCTTAAAAAAAGATTTTACTACCATAAGAACTGGCAAAGTAAATATAAATATACTTGATCATATTCATGTAGATTATTATGGTAGTGCAACTCCATTAAATCAAGTAGCAACAGTTTTAGCAACTGATGCTTCAACTATTAGCATTACTCCTTGGGAAAAATCAATGCTAAAAGCCATAGAAAGTGCCATAGCTGCGGCAAACATTGGAGTAAATCCGAACAATGATGGCGAAAGTGTTAAATTATTTTTTCCTCCTATGACAAGAGAACAAAGAGAAGAAAATGCTAAAAATGCTAAAGCTATGGGTGAAAAGGCTAAAGTTGCTATTAGAAATATTAGAAAAGATGCAAATGATGCGGTAAAAAAACTAGAAAAAGATAAAGCAATCTCAGAAGATGAAGCTAAAAAAGCTTATGATGAAGTACAAAAACAAACCGATAATTATACAGCAAAAGTAGATGAGTTAGTTAAAAACAAAGAAGCGGAACTTTTAAAGGTTTAAAAATGAACTTAGAACAAATTTATAAAGATTGTGGAGCATACCTACAAGGACATTTTTTACTTAGCTCAGGGAAACACTCTGAGTTTTACCTTCAAAGTGCTAAAGTTTTAGAAAATCCAAAACTAGCAGGTGAGCTTTGTGATGAGCTTGCAAAAGTTATTGCTAGTTTTAATATTGAATTTGATAGTATTTGCTCGCCTGCCTTGGGTGGAATTTTAGCAGGTTATGAACTTGCTAGAGCTTGCAACAAACGCTTTATTTTTACTGAACGCGTAGAAGGAGTGATGAGTCTTAGACGCGGTTTTGAAGTAAAAAAAGGTGAAAAATTTATCGTTTGTGAAGATATTATTACAACAGGTGGCTCAGCACTTGAGAGTGCAAAAATCATCGAGAATTTAGGTGGAGAAGTAGTAGGTTTTGCAGCTTTAGCAAATCGTGGTTTTTGTGCTGTAAAAAATTTAAACAATCCAAGAAAAGAAAATGCAAAATTACCACAAAATTTACCACTTTTTGCACTAGGAAATTTTGAATTTGATATTTATGATGCAAATACTTGCCCACTTTGTGAAAAAGGCACTAAAGCTATCAAACCTGGTAGTCGTGGTAACTAATGAAAACTAAAGCAAAAATAGCCACTCGCTTTTTAAGATTTAAAGCCTTTTTGATTGATCTATTTTTGCTTTATGTGCCCATTTTGTATTTGTTTTATTTTACTCTTGGCTCTAAAGAAGCTTTTTTAAACAATCAACTTATAATTTTTTTGTGCCCATTGCTTTTTGGATTTTTACAAGCATTATTTTTAGTAAAAAAAGCTCAAAGTCCTGGACTTAAAGCTTATGATTTATACTTGATTGATATTAAAAATGGACACAAACTTAATTTTTTTAGAATAATCCTACGCTATGTAATTTTCATTATAAGCTTTGGCTTGTTGATTGGCTTTTTGGTAAGCTTTTTAAGAAAGGATACCTTAGCCTTGCATGATATTTTAAGCCAAAGCGCTATTGTAACAAAGGTGGAAAAATGAATAGAAAAAGAATTTATAATCCAAAATCAAATGAAACTTTAAATGATAGAAAAGTATTTAACGGCAACCCACATGGTATTTTAAATTTTACTAAAGCAAAATACACATGGGCTTTAAAACTTTGGGATTTAATGGAAGCAAATACTTGGTTTCCAAAAGAAGTAGATACAACAAAAGATGCACTAGATTATCGTTGCAATCTAACCGTAGCAGAAAAAAGAATGTATGATCTAGTTTGGTCTCAACTTATCTCAATGGATAGTTTTCAAACAAACAATCTTGCTGATAATATCAACCCTTATATCACAGCACCTGAAATCAATGCGGTTTTAGCAAGACAAGCTTATGAAGAAGCAAATCACTCAAAATCTTATGCAGTGATGGTTGAAGCAATCTGTGAAAATACAGACTTAATTTATGAAATGGAAAAACACGATGAGACTTTAAGAGAAAAAAATGATTTCATTTCAAGTATTTATGAAGAATTAGCTGGCGAAGTAGATGATAATAAACTTTTACTTGCAATGGTAGCAAATCAAATTCTAGAAGGAGTGTATTTTTATAGTGGTTTTACTGCTATTTATGCTTTAGCGCGTGCAGGAAAAATGCTAGGTTCAGCACAAATGATACGCTTTATACAAAGAGATGAAATTACTCATTTATTATTATTTCAAAATATGATTAATTCTGTGCGTAAAGAAAGACCTGATTTGTTTAATGATATCAATATAAACAAAATTTATGATATGTTTAAAAAAGCAGGTGAACTTGAGATCAAATGGGGTAAATACATCACTCAAAATCAAATCATGGGTTTTACAGACGATATTATAGAAGAGTACATTCACTATCTTGTTGATCAAAGACTAATAGCTATTAATCTTGATAAAATTTATAATGCAAAACATCCTATTAAATGGGTAGATGATTTTTCTAAATTTAATGATCAAAAAAGCAATTTCTTTGAAAGCAAGGTTACAAACTATTCTAAAGGGAGTTTGAGTTTTGATGACTTTTAAGTCACAAAACTACCCATATTTTACATTTTTTTAAACTAAAATTCTCTTTTTATTTAATATTTTATTTTTATTTATTTCATTATTGTAAAATCCGCCATTTTATTTTATTAGTAAAGGGGTAATTATGGAGTTTTTAGAACTTTTGCTAGTCTTTATTGCCATAGTTCTCATGATAATTAAGCCTGAAAAAGAAAAACTAGCTTTTTCTATACTTGTAATTTCATGGGCTATTATGGTATTTGACTATTTAGGTCGCAAATCAGGCGCAATCTTAGGCCTAATGAATCTATAAGGTGGCAAATATGTGTGATATTAACAAAACTAAATTTTTTTATTTTTTAATGTGCTTGGCAGGTTTTTTAATCATTTTAATGCCTGTTGGAATTGCAAATTTGATTTTTGGTTATATGCTAGGTGATAGCCCTTGTACTTCTTGTTGGGGCCAAAGAGAATCAATGATTTTCATTGGTGTTGCAGCTTTATTTATTGTGCGTTATGGTATAAAAGGTAAGTTCTTAGCTTTTCTTTTAATTGCAACTGCGTTTGGTTTATGGCAATCATTTAATCATATAAGCGGACATGCACATCGTGATCTTGATCAAGGTTTTGGTTTGCCTATTTTTGGTTTGCATACTTATTTTTGGGCTGAAGTAGTATTTTGGGCTGTAGTTTTATTACTTGGTGTAATTTTTGCTTTTGCTCCAAAATTTGGCTCCTTTGAAAAAGAAATGGAAGGAGTTAGTTTTAGAAAATTAACTAAATTTAACCTAGCTGCTATGGTTATTGTTGCTTTTATCGTAGCTTCAAATGTCTTCCAAGCTTTCGTAAGCACTGGTCCTATCCCATATAGCGGACAAGGTGATCCAGTTCGTTTTAGTTTAAATCCAAAATATATTATTTGGGATGATTCAGGCTGGAATAAAAGTTGGAAAAGCATTTCTTTCTTAGGAAAACGCGATGTTAAAGAACCTGATTTTGCTTTTGCTCCTGCTAATGAAAAACTAGGTATTGAATTTGATAATAATATCAGCAATGCTCCATTTGCAAATATCGATGATAATCTAAAAATCGTAAATGAAACAAAAATTGATTTTCCTAAAGCTATCAATACACTTGATTATATCAATGGAGAGTATGTCGCAAGTTCAAAATGGGAAGTATTTTTCCTAGATGATAATTTTAGCACTAAAACAGATTTTCTATTAGACCCATATTTTTCAGCCACAATTAATCCTATCATAGGAATTATTCCTTATTTGGACAACAAATACATCTTAATGGGCTCTAATAAAACTTTCTTAAGATTTGCTCAAAATCCTAATGCAGATGAAGCTTTACAATATGCTGATTTTATTAGAGGGGCAAATAATTTTGAAGGACAAGGTGAAAACCTTGGTCGTGGTAGAATTGACACAGTTAGAGCTAAATTCCATCATATTTTAAGCACAACTACTGATGGAAAATACATGTATCTTGCTACCGTTCCAAACAATAAGGATACTAAAACTTTTGTAATTTCTAAAATTTCTTTAGCAGATAGAGTTCTTTCAGCTGAATTTACTCCTAAAGCTGAGTTAAAAGAAGGAAAAACTTTGGGCGATCTTTATATAACTTCAATGGCTTTTAAAAATGGTAAAATTTATGCATTAAGTAAAAAGCATAATGTTATTGCTGTAATTGATCTAGACAAAGAAGAAGTTGTAAAAACTATTTCGTATCCAGAAAATATAACTAACGCAAGAAGCTTATTCTTCAAAGATGGCAAAATACACATCTTATCTTATCAAGATGGATCAAACATCCTTTATACGCTTGATTAATCTTTAAGGCGTTTTTACGCCTTAAAGACTTTAAAGCTAGATAAATAAAATTTAAGATAAAATAACACTTTTTATCAAGGAGTGCTTATTGATTCATATATTTGAACAAAAACAATGTCAAACTATGGCAGAAGAAATTCGCAAAAACACTTTCATTAATGAAGAATTATTTGAAGCTTTTTGTTCTACTCCAAGAGAAATTTTTTCACCTTTAAAAATGCATGCTTATAGACTTGATGCGCTTCCTTTAATGGGTAATCAATGGATAAGCTCGCCTTTAACCGTGGCTAAAATGACTATGGCACTTGATTTTAAAGATGCTGATAGTGTTTTAGAAATAGGTTGTGGTAGCGGGTATCAAGCTGCGATTTTAAGTAAGCTTATTAGAAGAGTTTTTACCATAGAGCGCATTGAAAAACTTGCAATTAGTGCTATAGAAAAATTTAAAAAACTAAACTATGCTAATATTCATGTAAAATTTGATGATGGGCAAAATGGTTGGAAAAATTATGCACCTTATGATAGAATTTTACTCTCAGCTTATATAGAGCATATTCCAAATGTATTATTTGATCAACTTGAAAACAATGGAATTTTAGTAGCTCCTTTACTCATAGGAAATCAACAATTCATCACTAAATTTACCAAAAAAGATGGTGAGATTAGCAAAGAAATTTTAGATGAATGCCTTTTTGTACCTATTAAAGATGGTAAAGAATAGTTAAAATTTCATTTTTAAAATAATAAAACCATATTCATCTTTATATTCACCCTCTTGTAAAAAACCATTTTTCTGATAAAAATTTATACGCCTTATAATTATCTTTATTTACTTCAACATATTTCAAATGATAATCATTTATGGCTTTAGATATTAAAGTAGTGTCTATACCTTTGTTAAAATATTTTGAACTTAAAAACAACATTTCAATTTTATCATCCACAAATGCTAAAAATCCAATCATTTTGTCTTTATTATAACAAATCAAATAATTTAAACTAAAGAATACTTGAGAATTTAAAAGATCATTTTTAATCTTTTCTCTATCAAAATCAGATAAAAAATCATGGGAATGTTTCACACTATCCTCCCATATATCGATCAATTTATCCTTAATATTATCTGTAATTTCTTTAAAATATTTAATTTTAATATAATTATTTTTAAACATAAGCTTTTTATAGGGGATGTTTTTTTATAATTATGTTAAAAAAGGAATATTATGAGTTTTAAAAGAATACTTTTTGGCTTATTTACTACTAGCATGCTTTTTGCCTATGAGCAAATGCCTCAAAATACCTCACATGGAAATTTCATAGACAAAGACAAATGGAAAAATTTAGATAAAAACTGGATTTATTGTGAAAGTGGTTTAAATCAAGATTTTATTAATATAAATAGCAAAAAGTCTAGAAACAAAAATCATTCTTTAGAATTTAACTACTCAAATGATTCTTTTGGTTTAATAAATGATGGTTATACCATAAAAATGTATTTTGCAAGCAATGGAAGCCATATCGTGCTAGATAATACAGCTTATAATTTATCGCATTTTCACTTTCATAGCCCATCAAAGATTTCTATTGATAAAAAATCTTATCCTTTAGAAATTCATTTTAGCCATGTAAGTCAAAAAGGCGATATAGTAGTGGTTGTGCTGTTTTTACAAGAAGGCGCGGAAAATCCTTTTATTAAAAAAATCATCCGTGCTTTTCCTAAAAAAGAAGGCGATAAGCTTTATGTTCAAGGCTTAAGTGCTAATGAGTTATTGCCAAACAATCTTCAATCTTTTTATATCTTTAAAAATAAACTCAACAAGCCTTGTAATCAAAAAATCACTTGGATAGTTTTAAAAGACATAAGCTATGCCTCTAAAGAGCAAATTCAAATCATACAAAATTTAATGGGAAAAAATGAGAATTTAAAAATACAAGAAATTAATAATTTAGAACAAAATGATTAAGTAAGCTAAACTTAATCATGTATAAAAGCTTGAATTTTTTCTAAATTAGCTCTAAAAAGTTTAAAATTTAACTCGCTTGAAATTTTTAAATCAGCAAAAAAAGGATTTTTCAAACTAGCTATGAGCAAATAATCATCTTTTTTCAAAACTCTTTGTGTAGAAAATTCTTTATCCTTTACTTTTTCAAAAATACTTTCATTTGACTTAATATCTTCTTTTAATTTCTTACTATAAAGCAAAATTCCACAAAAGAAATTCCCAAATTCATCTTTAAATTTCACATCATAAAGAATAAAATCATCAAAAATAAAAGAATTTTGAGAATGATAAGTTTTTAAAGAAAAATCAAAAGTAATTTTTTCAAAATCTTTCTGATAAAAGCCTTGTTTGTCAAATTTAGCATTGTTTTGCTTTAAAAATTCTTCACACATTTTAAATACAAGCTCATTGCGTCCCCACATAAGCTTTCTTCCTAAAATTCTAAAAAACAAAACTCCTGCTAAAACAGCAAAAAACAAAGCTATAATCACATCTTTGCTAAATTGAAAAGCAAGAAAAAATATAACCAAAGCTTCAGCAAATGCTAAAATTTGTAAAGCTTTGAGTCTTTTATTTAAAGCTTGTCTTATGGCTTCAAAATCCATTAAGACTTAGCCTTTTCCATTCTTTTTCTTTGAGTAGGATCAAGATATCTTTTTCTAACTCTAATATTTTGTGGAGTGACCTCTACAAGTTCATCTTCTTCTATCCACTCTAATGCTCTTTCAAGGCTTAATTTTCTAGGTGGTACAAGCTTAATCGCATCATCACTACCACTTGCTCTAACATTAGTTAAATTTTTACCTTTAATAGGATTAACATCTAAATCATTTGGGCGTGAATGCTCACCTATAATCATGCCTGTATATACTTTTGTTTGAGGATCAATGAATAATACCCCTCTATCTTGTAAGTTAAATAAAGAATATCCTAGTGCAACACCATTTTCCATAGAAATTAACGCGCCATTATTTCTTTTTTCAACTGCCCCGCTAAATGGACGAAACTCTAAAAAGCTATGGTTCATCACACCCTCGCCTTTAGTATCTGTTAAAAATTGTGATCTAAATCCTATAAGCCCACGCGCAGGAATTTCAAACTCAAGTCTTGTTTGACCATCTCCAGTTGGTGTCATAGTTTTCATTTCAGCTTTTCTTTTACCTAGTTTTTCAATCACTACTCCAGTAAAATCATCAGGCACATCAATCACTAAATGCTCAAACGGCTCTGTTTTAACACCATCTTCTACCTTAACGATAACTTCAGGTCTACCCATACAAAACTCAAAACCTTCTCTACGCATATTTTCGGCTAAAATAGTTATTTGAAGTTCACCTCTTCCACTTACTTTAAATTTACCCTCGCCTGTGCTTTCATATTTCATGGCAATATTAGTTTTCATTTCAGCTTCTAAGCGTTCTGCGATTTTATTTGAAGTTACATGTTTACCTTCAGTACCCGCTAAAGGACCATCATTTACTGAAAATACTATACTTAAAGTTGGCTCTTCTATATGTAAAGGATCAAGCGGCATAGGGTTATTTGGATCTACCACACTATCTCCTACATCTAAAGCTTCAAAACCTGCAATCGCTACAATATCGCCTGTCCCTGCTTCTTCAATGTCCATTTTTTCTAGACCCATAAAACCAATAAGTTTTGAAATTCTTCCATTGATTTTAGAGCCATCTGCTTTAGCAAGCATAACATTTTGATTTTTCTTTACTTTACCATTAAAAATTCTTGCAATCCCTATCTTACCAACGAAATTATCATAACCTAGAGTAAAAACTTGAAGCTGTAAAGGATTTTCATCACTACCACTTGGAGCAGGCACACGCTCAAGTATAGTCTTAAACAATGGTTCCATGTTAGTGCTTTCATCTTCAAGTGCAAGTTTTGCATAACCATTTTTAGCAGCCGCATATACTACTGCAAAATCAAGTTGTTCATCATTTGCCTCTAAAGCCACAAAAAGATCAAAAATTTCATTGATCACTCTTTCAGGATCAGCAGCTGGCTTGTCGATTTTATTAATAACAACAATAGGTTTAAGCCCTAAAGATAAAGCCTTTTTTACCACAAATTTAGTTTGAGGCATAACCCCTTCTTGTGCATCAACTAAAAGCAAAACCCCATCAACCATTTTTAACACACGCTCAACTTCACCACCAAAATCAGCATGGCCTGGAGTGTCTATGATATTTATTTTTGTGCCTTTATAATTAATAGCAGTATTTTTAGAAAGTATAGTGATACCTCTTTCTTTTTCTATATCATTACTATCCATTACACGCTCTGCTATTTGTTCACGCTCATTAAAAGTTCCTGATTGTTTTAAAAGCTCATCTACCATTGTTGTTTTACCATGATCAACATGAGCTATAACAGCTATATTTCTAATATTATCCAAGTTTTTCTCCAAAGTCTTAAATTTAAAATCTAATATTATATAAAAAAAATGCTTAAAAATTAAGATTTAAAAATTGGAACACTTGTTGCTTTTGTCTTGAGTAAGAATTATTTTTAAGGAGAAAAATATGTCAAACCTAAATACTCAAATCTTTAACGCTAACTTAGAAAAACAAGGAACTTCAGTTTTAAATAGTAAGCATTTTATGGAACTTTTAAATTATTTAGAAGTTATAAATTCAAATGAAGAAAAAGAATTAAATTATGCAAAACTTTCAAGCAAAGTAAGTGAAATTTTAGATGATGCGCAAAATGAAAATGCGGTTTTAAATGCTAAAAACATAGAAGAATTATTAGTAATATTTAAAAATTTTAATCTTACTCATGAAAATTTAAAACTTGATTGTGCAGCACAATTACAAAATTTATTTCCAAATTTAGCAAAAAATAATTTTTTAGTAGGTTAATTAATGTCTAATATCCAAGCTAGTGATGCTTTAAACTTACTAAGCATCACTCCACAGAATGAAAACCCAAGTAAAGAAAATACTAGCTCACAAAGTGATGGCGAGGAATTTTTAAATTCCTTATTGCAAGCAATAAATGAAAAAGATGGAAGTTTACCAAAAGATTTCAAGACTCTACAAAAAGATGATAAAGTTAATGATAAAATTTTAAAAGATGATGTCAAAGATAAAATACCGCTGGATGAAAAAGATGCTTTGAAGCTTTTTGAGGGTGCAAATTTTATGCAAATTCTTTCTTTATTAGAGGTTTTACAAAGCGATAGCAAGGATATAAAACTAAACAAACTTGTCCAAGATAATACTGCTATTTTAGCTCTTGAAAAAAATCTACACAAGCTAAAAAATATAAAAAATATTAATGAGCTTTTTAATGTGGCAAAAGAGCTTGGATTAAACATCAAAAATATAAAATTTGAACAAATTAAAGATTTAAAAGAAGCCTTTCCAAATCTTGATAAAAAAGGTTTTTTTGAAATACCAAAACAAAATAATAATACTAATGTTTTTCAAGATTTAATCAATCAAAAAATTACCAAGCTTTTAAAAGAAGAACCAAATACAAGCAAAAATATAAAAAGCAAAGAAAACGAAGGTGTGTCTTTGCTTTCTTCTGCTTTAAAAAATATAGAACTTCCAAAAAAAGATATAAAAACACAAGCAAAAGAAAACATTCAAAACATAGATTTTAAAGAAAAATTAGTAGAAAAAATTCAAATTCAGGATGAAAAAGAAATAAAAAACGCAAAAAATATCCAAAATACAACAACAAAATTCAATGAAAAACTAAGTGATATTGAGTTAATTAATCTTACTCAAAACACAAACCTAAAAAAAGATATTAAAGAAAAAGAAAAGCTAGATTTTAAAGAAATATTAAAGAATGAAAAACTAACTATTAGCGAAGATAGCTTTAGTAAAAAAATAAGTTCTGTTTTAGAAAATTCAAAAGATTTAAAAGCTGAATTAACAAATATAAAAAATACTCAAAATATACAAAATCAAAATCAAGATTTAAAAATTAACTTAGAAAATCAATTGGCCCCTCAAGATAAACATTTAAAAATAGATAAAAGTAATCAAAATATAGATAATTTTAGTGATATTTTTAAACACACAAAAGAGTTTTCAAAAGATGAAAATGATCATAGTGAAGAAAATTTAAATTCTTATGTAAGGGAAATGAATAGGGTTTCTAATAATTTTATAAAAAATCAAAATATTCCTATGAAAGAAACTTTCAATGATTTTGCCCAAGAATTTAAAGAAAAACTAGAAAGCTACAAAGCACCTATAACTCGCTTTAGTATAACTCTTAATCCACATAATCTTGGAGAAGTAGAAGTAACTTTAGTCCAAAGGGGTTCAAATTTAAATATTAGCTTTAACTCTAATCAAAATACCTTAAATCTTTTCATACAACATCAAGCTGAATTTAAAAATGCTCTTGTAAATATGGGATTTACAAATTTAGAAATGAATTTTAGTAATCAAGAAAGAAAAGAACAAAGCAATCCGCAAAGACAAAAAAACAACAATAGTAAAGAAGATAAGGTGAATTTTGAAAAAGAAATTCAAGAAAAACCGAGCTTAGAAATGGTTTTAGCAAAATATTTTTAAATGGAATATTTTTTGCTTTGAGCTTTAAAAATATATAAAAAAGGATTTTTATGTCAAATATAAACACACAAACCCTTCAAGGTCCTTTAGCAACGCTTAATACTAAAGATATGCCAAATGCTAAAGGAAGCACTAGAGCCGGTGAAGGTGATAGCGGGTTGATTTACAACCCTGGGGCAGAACTTGACAAGGATGCGTTTTTAAAGCTTCTTTTAATAGAACTCCAACATCAAGATCCAACAGATCCTATGGATACTGAAAAAATGCTTACCCAAACGGCACAACTTTCAGCACTTGAAATGCAAGATAATACTAATAAAACCATGACTCAACTTGTAACTGCGATGACAAAACTACAAAATTCTATTGCAGCAAGCACAGGTATGAGCGCACTAGCTGCAGTTGGAAAGCTTGCAACAGTTAAAGATAATTACCTTGTAGTGGCAGATGATGATATACAATTTCAAATTAATATGTATTTACCACAAGAACCACAAAAAGGTAAAAAGACTGATATTGATATTGAAGGTTTTGAACTTAAGAAAAATGGCGAAGATAAACTAGATATAACAGGTAAAGTTGATAAAGAAATAGCTGAACCTGGAGAAACTATACATATAAAATTAAAAGATGACAAAGGTCAAGAAGAAACGGTTCAAGCAGTAGTTGGAGAAGATCAAACATTTAAAATAGTAGGACATACCCCAAGTGTTGATATCAAAACAGCAAAAATTGATTCAGCTTATAAATCAGACAGCACACCTGTAACATTTACTATTTATAATGAAGCAGGAGATCCTGTAAGAACAATGAGTGTTAAAGATATGAGTGCTGGTATGAAACAAATCGTTTGGGATAGAACAGATGATAGTGGAAGTCCTGTACCATCTGGAAAATACTATGTAAGAGCAAGCTATATAGGTGAAGATGGCACAACCGTTAATTCAACTTATGGTGCTTATCCTATCACTGGAGTTAAATTTGAAGAAGGTGAAGCTCTAGTTGGTATGGGCGGTAGCTGGGTTAAATGGGAAGATATTAAAGAGATTACAGGATAAAATCATGTTTACAGCATTTTACAATGGAGTAAATGGAGTAAAATCCCAAAGTTATGGTATAGACAATACCGCTCATAATATAAGCAATGTCAATACAGTCGGTTTTAAATACTCTGATGTGGCATTTAAAGATGTATTTTATAGCACCATAACAACACAATCATATAACAAAGGTCAAACTGGTTATGGTAGTGTAGCAGGAGCTACTAATGATATTTTTGAACAAGGTCCGTTAGTTTCTACTGATAATGAATTTGATGTAGCAATTACTGGAAAAGGCTTTTTTGGTGTAAGTAATGCCAATGGGGTTTATTATACTAGAAATGGTGCTTTTAAACCTGATGCAAATGGATTTTTAGTAGATTCAAATGGAAATTATGTACTTGGAACTATGAATCCATCATTACAAGAAATTCAACTAAGCGATAGAGTTTCTAATATGTTTGGTCAGATTATGGGACAAAAAGTCACTACAGCTTGGAGTGGAACACCTGGACAGAATTTACAAATGGGCGGAGTTAATACTCAAGGACCTATTTCTGTACCTAAAAATCTTTACTTACCACCTCAACCAACGCAGAATATAACTTGGAGTGGAAATTTAGACACAAGCACCAAAACAGAAGCAGTAAATGTAGATGTAGATGCTTCTAAATTTGAATTTAGTAAAAATGAAGATGGTAGTGTAAAAATTTCAGGTAGTGTAAAAGATGAACAAATTTATGGTATAAAACCTGGCGATACTATATATTTTAAAATCACTGATGAAAAGGGTGCTAGTCAAACATTACAAGCTACTTTAGATGAAAATTTAGCTTTTAGTATCGACAATCAAAAACTAGATAAAGTCGATTTAGAAACAGCCAAATTAGAATCATCTCACTTAAGCGTTGAAAAAGAAGTAGCTGATAGCACAGAACTTTCTGCAAAATTAATAAATCCTGATGGATCTATTAGTTGGGTAAAAGTTAAATTAGATAGAGTTTTACCGCAAAATGGTACAGATTTAGAATACAAAGCTGTTGCACAAGTGTATGATAATGATGGCAATAAAATAGGTGGAACAACTGAAGGTTTAATCACTTTTAACGAATCTGGAGCTTTAGTATCTAACACCTTAAATTCGGTAGATAATAATGGCACAAGGGTTAATATAAATCTTGGTTCTTATTATGATCCAAATATACCAAATTCAGGCTATGATGGGCTTCATGCTTTACAAAACAAACAACCTTCAGTGCATACACAAACAGATGGTAAGGGCGAGGGGTTTTTAAATAATTATTCTATTAACACAGATGGTACTATCATCGCCACTTTTACCAATGGAGATCAAATAGCTATGGCAAAACTTGCTTTGTTTAATTTTACAAACGAACAAGGCTTGGAAAAGCTAGGGGAAAATCTTTATGGGCAAACAGGAAATAGCGGTAATCCAACTTTTTTACTTGATGCTAATGGAAATTTCAGCACAGCAACTTTTAAAGGTTCTTATTTAGAGCAATCTAATGTAGATTTATCGGTAGCTTTTACTAACTTAATCACTCTACAAAAAGCTTATGATTCAAGTAGTAAAAGTATCACAACAGCCGATCAAATGATACAAAAAGCAATCAACATGAAACGCTAATTTTAGCTTTTCATGTTTTATTTATATTTTTTTGCTCTAAGATATATTTTACCTCTTGCTCAAAAAATTCATACACCCTAAGCTGAACCAAAGATTCTTCTTCATTTTTATCTATTAAACGCTCAAGTTTATCAAATTTTATCTTTTGTATATATCTTGGATTTTTTTTCAAAAGCAAAGCAATATTTTTAAGTAAAGTATCCAAACTAAGCTCATTTTTTAAAACTCTATCTACATATTCTTTAGAAGTTTGCACCAAAATTGCTTGCCTACTTTTATCTTTTGGATAAATTTCACTAGCAATATCAGCTAAAACTTGCCAAATTTCTGCTTTTATATTTTTATTTGCCACAATAATAGCCGCAAAAGATTTTGCTCTAAATTCTAAAGACAGATGACTGGGAACAAAAAATTCTCTAAATTTAGATAAAAAATTTGCAAATATACTCAACATGCTTCACCTCAATGTTTTTTAAGATATTTTAAGATATTATTTCAACTGCCTTCTCTTAGACCTGTGCAATGCTATTTTTAAGCACCGCTTCAGGGTGGGAACACAGCAGAGCACTTAGACTTAGTGTGTGCCGCAGTCATCTGGGAGAGGGTTTTAAAGTTTAAAATACCCTTTAATATCCTCACAAATTCTAAAGAAATTTACCCCATTAATAGTCGGATTTGTTTTAAAATACTCATACATTCCCACAAAACCGCTTTCAAGTTCTTTAGACTTTACTCCATAGCTAATCGATAAAGCCGCTTCTATAAAAGCTGCTAGCTTATCACAATACTTCAAAGCCTTTCCATCAATAGCCTTAAAACGATCCTCATTAACCGCATCCAAACTACCGCTATAAACACTTGGCTTGTTATTAAAAATACGATTTTCAAATTCATTTTTTACAAAGGCACTTTCTTCATTTTGTCCTTCTCTAATACCAAGTATATAACTAAATTCTTCCCTGAAAGATAGTGGTATAAAAGGTAAAATTTTCTCATTAATAAGTTTCATTTCATACTCATTGATAATTTCATTTAAACCATCTATGCCATATTTTACCGGAGAGATGATATCTCTAGTTAAACTTTCAGGCAAATCATGAAACAAAGCACAATAAAAATTGCTTTCTATCCTACTATCGCATGCTTTTACTTCTAAAGAATAAAAATAAGACAAAATAGCTACCACAAGCATATGTCCTAAAACCGCAGTTTCTGGAATCCTTGGAGTTTGTGCCCATCTTTTTTGAAAACGCAAGCGTCCGCTTAGATCGATTATTTTAGAAATTTTTCGATTAAGGGCTATTTTTCTTGCGCCAATTAACTCATAATAATCTTCTAATTCTTCTTCAACCTTAGCCTTAATCTCATCAATATCACTTAAAAATGAACTAGTTTGATAAACTATATTAAACTCCCACCTTGTCGCAAAATACGAAGCAGCTTTTAAAACAAGCCTTTCTTTTGCACAATCTTTACCTTGCAAAAAAAGCTCATAGCGTTTTAAAAACTCACCATTTTCTATATCTTGAATCATTGGTGCGATTTTACTTAACACCCAAGCACTTACTTGCTCATTTTTTGCACGCGTTATCTCATGATACACATCAGGGCGTATATCAGTCACTACCACCCTACTTAAAAACTCAAAAATTCCTGCTTCTATGATAAAACGCATATTGACATCTTTTTCCATTTTAGCAATGAAATAAGCAATGATAAATTTATGTGCTTGTTTATCAAGCTCGACTAAATTTGTCATTCTAGGATAATCATTCCACCTTGATATAGAAGCAGCTTTAAAAATATGCTCTATCAATTCTACACTAATCATTTATTTCCTTTTTTTGCTGTGATTTTACTTTATTTTATAATCTTTAGCAAATTTTAGATATGTTTGAAAACGAATTAGAGTGATTAAAAGCTTTCTATATCACTTAACTTAAGATAAACCTCATCATTTTTACTAAGCTCTTTATGATGATAAATGCTAAAAATATGTCCTTCCAAACTCACGCCTAGCTCATAAAAATCCCCATAAAACACGCATTCTAAAACGCTAGCCTTTAAAGGAGTTTGTGAAGTTGAAATTTGTATATCATTAGGGCGCAAAATGCCATTTTTACTTTGCAAATATGCTTTGAATTTCTCATCCAAAATTGTATTTGGATCTATAAAAAATGCCTCGCCCAAAAAGCAAGCACTATCTATATTTTTAGGCTTATAAAAAAGCTCTTTAGCACTTCCATAGTCTAAAATTTTCCCATCCTTAATCAAAGCGATATTATCTGATAAATAAAAAGCATCGTCTTTATCATGTGTGACAAAAATAGCACTAAGCTTATGTTCTTTTAAAATATTTTTGATTTCTTTGCGCATTTTAACGCTTAAAGTGTGATTTAAATTTGAAAAAGGCTCATCAAAAAGTATGATTTTTGGTCTTGCGACTATGGTTCTTGCTAGTGCTACTCTTTGAGCTTGCCCACCACTTAGCTCATTTGGATAGCGCTTTAAAAGTGTATTTAAATTTAAAATTTCCAAAACCTCATCAAGCCTTTGTTTTTGCTCGTTTTTGCCTAAAGAGCTTATACCAAAGCATATATTTTCTTCTACATTTAAGTGCGGAAACAAAGCATAATCTTGAAACAAAACCCCCACATCACGCTCTTGTGGGGCTAAATACATACTCTTAGAAGCAACTAGTTTATCCCCTATATAAATACTACCATCATTGATTTCAAAAAAACCAGCTATACAACCAAGCAAAGAACTCTTACCACAGCCACTTTCTCCCAAAATACTGACAATCTCGCCTTCTTTTAAGCTCAAAGAAATTCCCTTTAAGACCTCTGTTTTTCCAAAAGATTTGTAAAGATTGTCAATTTTTAAGATTTCCATTATTGTCCTTTTTGGTTGTTTTTATTTTGCAAATAATGCATTAAAAATGTAGGGATAATCCCAAATAACACTATAATCAAAGATGGCAAAGAAACATTGTAAATTAACTCATTTTCACTATAAGCAAATACAAGCGATGAAAGCGTTTGAAAACCTGAAGGTGAAAGTATAGTTGAAATAGGTAATTCTTTTAAAATATCCACACAAATAATCACCACAGCTAAAGCTAAATAATGTTTCATCAAAGGAAAATGAATTTGAGTGAAAATTTTAAGTGGTTTTGATTTTAAGGTTAAATTTGCATAGTCTATATTTTTAGAAATTCGCTCATAGCCTGATTGAGTTGCAAAAATCCCTGAAGCTAAAAACCTCACAAAGTATCCAAAAAACAGCACTAAAAATCCACCACCTATGGCATACTCAAAAGACAAAAGATCAAAAATATAATTTAACACACCCAAAATCACTAAAATTCCCACAGCTACCACAGCTCCAGGTAAAGAATACCCCAAAGTCGTAAGCCAAAGAATGATTTTAGAAGCTTTTGTATCATTTAAACGCACCACAAAACATAAATAAAATGCCACTCCCACAATAGCAAAAGAACTCACCAAAGCCACACTAAGACTATAAAATGCAGGTGTTAAGACATTGCTTAAATTTTGCATAAAATCAAACCCAGCCCAATAAACAAGCCACATAATAGGCACGACAAAGGCTAAAAATGCCACTAAAAAGCACCATAAAAAGGCTAAAAATGCCCTAAAGCCTTTTAACTCATCTTTTGGGGTAGGTAAAAACACATTTTGATTAAAGCCTTTTTTACCTCTTTGAATTTTTTCTAAAAGCATTAAAAATGCGATAAATACAAGTAAAGCCACGCTTAAAGCCACAGCACTGACTTCATCGCCACCACTTCCCCATGTTCTAAAAATTCCTGCACTAAAAGTATCTACGCCAAAATACGCCACCAAACCATAATCACTCAAAACCTCCATAGCCACCAACAGCAAAGCACCCACTATACCCACACGGCAAAATGGCAAAATCACTTTAAAAAATGTTTTTAAATTAGAAGCCTTAAGTGTTTTGGCACTTAAAATGATATTTCCAAGTCCATAAGCAAAGGTATTTTTAGCAAAAAAATACACATAAGGATAAAGAGCAAAAGATAAAATCACAATCACGCCATATGCATTCATGATATCTATACGCCTATCAACACCTAAAAGCGTGGGAATTAAGCCTTGAAATTCAAACAAATCAATCCAAACAAAACCCATTACATAAGAAGGTATAGCCAAAGGTAAAATCAAAAACCATTCAAAAAATTTCGAGCCAAAAAATTTATAAAAAGCTATCAAATAAGCACTAATTAATCCTATAATCAAACACAACACTAAAGTCCCAAACAATATAAAAGCACTACCAAAAATATACCTTGGTAAGACATTTTTACTCAAATGTTTTAAGGTATTAATATCTATAAAAGGAAGGTGTAAGATAATAGCAAGTATAGGCAGTATGATTAAACTACAGAAAAAAAAGGTGGCAAAAGACCACCTTAAACTTAAAAATTTCAAATTTTATTTTTCCTTAAAATTATTTCCATTGAACTTCATCAAAAATCATTAAAGATTCTTTAGCATTACCCCAATAAGCTTCGAAATTTGGCTTTTCTACTTTAAACTCGCCCCAAGATTGTAAAATTTTAGCAGGTTTTACTTCTTTATTTACTGGATACTCATAATTTTGGTTTGTTAAAATTTCTTGTGCTTCTTTTGAAAGCATAAACTCAATAAATTTAACCGCAGCTTCTTTATTTTTAGAAGTTTTTAAAACACCTATACCACTTACATTGATATGTGTTCCTCTATCATCTTGGTTTGGAAAAATCACTTTTACTGAATTTGCGGCTTCAACATCTTTAGGATTTTTTGAATTTGCTAAATGTCCTAGATAATAACTATTTGATATAGCCACATCGCCTTCTTTTGCATAGATTGCACGAATTTGATCACGATCCCCACCTTTTGGAGTACGTGCAAGATTATTTGCTATGCCTTGTGCCCATTCTTTTGCTTTTTCTTTGCCCAAAGTATCTATCATAGCACTTAACAAAGAAATATTATAAACATTATTTGAACTTCTTACTAAAACCTTACCTTTAAATTTAGGATCAGTTAAATCTTCATAAGTTTTAATCTCTCCATCTTTAATTCTATCTTTAGAAGCGATGATGATTCTTGCTCTTGTTGTAAAAGCATACCATTCGTTGTTTTTACCTCTTAGCTCTTTTGGAGAAAGTTTTTCTAGCTCAGGCGAGCTAACTGAAACAAAAAGATTATTTGTGCGAACTTGTTCTAAATTTCCCGCATCAGCAGTCATAAATAAATCTGCTTTTGAATTTTTACCTTCAACTTCTAATCTTTTAGCAAGCTCATTAGCCTTAGCTTGCACCACATTTACACTAATACCTGTTTTTTCTTGAAATAATTTGAAAATTCCTTTATCAGAATCATAATGACGATGAGAATAAATCGTAAGCTCTTGAGCACTTAAGCTCATAGCAGCTAGTAAAGATAGTAAAACTACTTTTGCTTTCATTTTATAAATTTCCTTAATTTTAAATTTTGAAATTGATAAGGATTATTATATTAATAATTCACTTTATATTTACTTAAATTGATATACATAATCAATTTAAAATAAAATAATACAAAATTAACATAAATCAAGATATTTTTTCTCTTATTTTTATATAATCATCAAGAATACAATATACAAAGGAGATAAAATGACACAAGAGCAAATTCAAATCATCAAAGATTGTGTACCAATTTTACAAAAAAATGGTGAAGTTTTGACAAAAGAATTTTATAAAATCATGTTTGAAGAATATCCTGAAGTAAAACCTATGTTTAATATGGAAAAACAAGCTTCAGGCGAGCAACCAAAAGCTTTAGCAATGGCTATTTTAATGGCAGCAAAAAATGTAGAAAATTTAGAAAATATGAGAAGCTTTGTTGATAAAGTAGCTATCACTCATACAAAATTAAATGTCAAAGAGGAGCATTACCCTATAGTAGGTGCTTGTCTTTTAAAGGCTATTAAAGTAGTGTTAAATGCAGATGAAACTACACTAAAAGCTTGGGAAGAAGCTTACAAAGCTATCGCACAATTTTACATAAACATTGAAAAAGAAATTTATGCAAAAGCTAAGTGACAATAGGCTTTGATTTTTCAAAGCCTATTTTAAAAACGCTATCCCCGCTTTTGCTATTTTTACATCCTCATCTAAGTGTGCTCCACCCACACCTATACCACCAACAACAACTCCATCTATAAAAATCGGTACCCCACCAGGCATAATAGAAAACTTATCATCTAAATAACGAATATCTTCAGGTATTTTACCCTCTTTTACACCTTTAAAAATAACTGCTGTTTCTCTTTTTTGCGAAGTGGCTGTGTAGGCTTTTTTATAACTAGCATTAATCGTATGCACACCTGCTTTATCATCTCTTAAAACTGCTAAAATTTGACCAGATTTATCTACTATGGTAATACTTACATGAAAGCCATTTTTTCTTGCTTCTTTCTTTGCAAGATCCAAAATCCCTTCAACCATTTGCGAAGTTAGAACAGGCTCTTTTACAAGCTCAAAAGATTTTGCCATCAAACTTACTCCTAAAAATAAACATAAAATAAATAATTTTTTCATTTTTATCCTTTAAAATTTTTCTACTGCATTTTTTGCTAGTTCTTTAATATCGCCTTTTAATTCACAAATTTGACCATTTTGTGCGAGTAAAATTCTATCAGCCATGTCAAAATATACTTCATCATGTGTTATAGCAAATATTGTAATGCCTTTTTGCTTTAAAAGTGGCAAAAGCTTAGTGTAAAAAAACTTTCTAAACATAGGATCTTGATCAGCTGCCCACTCATCTAATATTAAAATATCTCTTTTTTCAAGTAAAGCATTAAGCATAGCAAGGCGCTTTTTTTGTCCAGCCGAGAGCTTTATAGTGCTAAAAGTATTTTCCACAAGCTCTACTTTTTCATTTAGTTCTAAAATTTCAAGCCAATATGCCAAGTCCTCTTTGCTAAATTTCTCATCTTCTAAAACATGCTCAAATAAATGAAAATCACTAAAAATCGCACTAATTAAACTTCTATATTCATAAATATTTTCTGAAGTTATTTTTTCATCATCTAAAAAAATATCCCCTTTAAAGTCTATAAAAAGTCCTGCTAAAATCATAGAAAAAGTAGATTTACCACTACCATTTTTCCCTATTAAAAATACGCATTCGCCCTTTTTAAGCTCAAAATTTACAGGTTTTAGTGCAAAATTTTCATTATAAGAAAAAGATACATCTTTAAAACAAAGTTTTTGCCAAGTTTTTTTATTTTGACTAATTTTAAACTCATGAGAATAATTTTCTAAATTTAAATTTGAAATTTTATCTAAAGCGATTTTTGCCATCATAAGCGTAGGAAAACTTCCTATCATAGCTCCAAGTGGCGATCTTAAAAAAAGCACACTTAAAGCAATAGTAGTAGCACTTTGCAAACTAGCAAGTTCATAGCTTAAAGCTATATAAAACTCCACTCCTACTAAAGCTAGCATGGCGCTATTGCTCCAATTATTAGATAAGATATGTAAAATATTTCCTATAGTGGAGCTTTTTTTCTTTTTTAGAGCATTTTTTTCAAACTCGTTTTCATAATAATACTTTGCCCTTAAAGGATTTAAGGTTAATTCTTTATGCCCTTGTAAAATATTTTGATAGTTTTTTTGCAAAGCATCATCATTTTCCCTAGCATTTTTAAAATAAAAATACACCTTGCTCATCAAAAAATTATCCACCAAAAAAACACACACTATCCACACAAAACACAAAAAGAAAATTTCTAAAGAAAGATAAGCTATATAAGCACTTACACAAATAATCAAAACACTTGATTGTATGAATTCAGGAAGTCTTAAAAGTCCAAAAGAAATACTACGCACATCATTATTTAAAGAAGCCAAAATCTTTGCTTTAGTAGTATTTAAAATACTCAAAACACTTGTATCTAAAATTTGCTTTACAACCCTTCTTTGCATTTTAAAAATAAAACTTTGTCCAAACGAGCTTAAAGCAATTTCTACAAAAGAAGAACTCGCAAAAAATACAAGCAACAAAAGCACAAAATACACGATAATATTTGAGTTTTCAAGATTAGCTTTTAATAAAAATTCATTGATAAAAACTAAAGTCAATACACCTAATATACTCGTAAAAATACTAAAAAGCAAAAAAAGAATGATTTTTAATTTGCTTTCTTTAAATAAAAAAACTAAAAATTTCATTTAATCTAAACCTTAACTCTAAAAGCAAATTATATAACAAAAATATGCATAATAAATTATTTATATTGTTTATGTTTATTTGTTTTTATTTAACTATAAATAAATTTTGTTATAATATATTTAAAAATTACATATTGATATTAATAATTATTTAAGGATAGCTGATGTCTAGTTTTTCTAACCATATTCTTTTATCTGGTATTGTTATTTCTATCTTATTTGATCAAAGTCTAGCGCTACCTAGTGGTGGTAAATTTACACATGGAACTAGTGGTTCTATTAGCATAAATGATAATCATATGAATATCCACGGAAATGGGCAAAATTCTGTAATACAATGGGGGGGGGGATTTAGCATAGGCAAAAATGAAAGTGTAAATTTTAATGGCTCTAACAAAAACTACCTAAACATTGCTCATGGTACAAGTAAATCCACCATAGAAGGTTTATTAAATGCAAGTGGCAATAATGTCTTTTTAATCAATCCTAATGGAGTAATCATAACTAAAACAGGAACTATCAATGCTAATCGCTTTGTGGCTTCAACCTCATCAATAAGTTCTGATGAAATACAAAAATTTGCAAATGGAAAAACAAACACCATACAATCACCCATTATAAAATTAGATAAAAACAATGGCAATGTAGTTAATATGGGAAATATTAACGCTGAAGAAGTTGTCTTTATAGGAAATAAAATTTTATTAAATTCAAATATTAAAAATTCAAATGATTTATTAACCAAAATCAACTCAAAAAACATCAAACTTATAGGAAACGAAATAGACATTGATACATCAAATATAAACGCAAATTCTTTATCAAAATTAGAAGTAAGTGCTAAAGAAAGAGGTTCTATATATTTAAATGCTAGTGGATATTACTACGATCCTAATTCTTTTGCAGTTTTTGATAAATTTAAACAAGCTGATTTTCAAAATATAAAACATAATAATAACTCCTTTAACATATATGATTTTGTAGGAATATCTTCAGATGTTGATTGGTGGCATTTTGCCAAAGGTTGGAATGAAAATAAAAAAGATTTTAGAAATACAGCTGTTGAATACAGACTAACAAATGATATAGATTTTAAAGGAAAAAACTATGCAAATTACTGTATAGAAGGATATGGTTGCACCAATATGATAGTAGGATATAAAGATCCTATTTACAATGATAATTGGGAAATTATAGAAGATAATAGCTTTTATAATAAAATTTTTGACGGACAAAATTTTGCTTTAAAAAATATATTCATAGATACAAATGTATTATCAGATTCTTTAAGATATGTTGGTATATTTGGAAATGCTAATGGTTCTGAATTTAAAAATATAATAATTGATTATAACAATAATTCTATTCTATCAAACTCAATGTATACTGGAGGTTTTGTAGGATATGCAAGTGGTGGCAGTAAATTTGAAAATATAGAGTTAAAAAATATCTCTAAAATCTCTACACAAAATAAAAACAATCTCTACGCAGGAGGTTTTATAGGATATGTTAATGGTGCTAACTTTAACAAAATTGATATAAAATCAATAGGAGAAATCAGCGGTATTAGCCTTGAAAATAGATCACATATTGGAGGTTTTGTAGGTGGAATTAACAATGGAAAATTTGAAAATATAAACATATCACAAATAAATAAAATTATTAATGATAAAACAACAAAAGCAACATATACGGGTGGTTTTGCCGGAGAAGTATGGGGAGGAAAATTTAGCAATATCGATATAAGACAAATTGATGAAATTAATGGAGGTTTTGTTACAGGTGGTTTTTCAGGTAATATAGGCTATGCTGATCTTGAAAATATAAATTTAGATATAAACAACATAACCTCCACTTTTACTACTTTACGCCATACTTATGCTGGCGGGTTTGTAGGAAGTATTGATTCTGGTGATACTTATTTTAAAAACATCAATGTGCGTGTTAAAAATGTAAAAAGCATTAGTCAAGATAACAAAGATGGCTCATTGGAAGAAGATTTTTTTGATACAGGAAATGCTTATGCTGGCGGGTTTGTAGGTTTTGCTAATGGAGGTGTTTTTGATAATATTAGCATAGAAGCTGAAAAAATAGAAAGCATTAATAATAACTCCATGGAAGGCACTCGTGCTGCAAGCGGTGGCTTTGCAGGAAAAATAGAAGGATATAGAAGTGATAATTTATCTCTTTCAAATATCACAATAAAAAATATTGACACTATTTCAGGCAAGATTGAAAAAGACAAAAGCGGAATGGTGAATGTTGGAGGTTTTGCAGGATGGATTCAAAAAGAAGGTAAAGGAAGTTTTTCTAACATAAGCATATATGATATAAAAAATATACAAGCTTATGGACAAAAAGACTTTGCCAATGCTGCTGGGTTTATCGGATATATTGAAGGGCGTTCAATGTTTCAAAAATTTAATTTAGATTTTAAAAATATATATTTATTTTTTGAAAATGACTCCCAAATACAATCTTTTGCAAGTGATGGTAAAAATTTAAGTGGAAAATTTATTAGTGCCTATAACGATAAAAATGTAAATTTAGCTTTTAAGAATATACATATTTATCATCATGAGAATGATTTTAATGATGTTTTTAGCGACTTAAAATTACGGAAAGATATGAAAATTAATATTCATACCTATAATGATGATAATAAAAATTTAAAATTTGAAGATTTTTTAAGTAAAGATAATACAATAACAAGACCTATTATAGAACTACCAAAAAAACCAGATTTTTCAAATAAAATAGAAATTAATTACCCAAATATAGACAATATCATACAAGAAGAAGCCATCCTTGGTAAAGATGATTTATATGAAGATGTCATCAAAAATGAAATTCTAGCAGATCTTATCAATCAGCATTATAAAATATATATTGATGTTTTATTGGATATGTTAGCAGAAAAAGATTATAATCTAATGACAGAAGATGAAAAAGTAGATTTTGTGGCAAAATACTTCATCAAAGATACAGCAAATAATAAATCACAAGCCTTGAAGATAGTTCAAAGTTTAGATTTTATAATGGCTTATCAAAACAACGGATTAAATAATGCAAATAATGATAAATTTGAAGAAGGTGTAAAAGATTTTTATCAAAACAATATAAAATCAAATATAGACAAAACAATTGAGAAAAAAATAAGTATATTAGAAATTCTAAAAGGAGAGTTAAAAGATATAGTTTTAAATTCACAACAACTTCTAAAAGAATTGGAAAATATAAAATTACAACTTCAAATAGCAGAAAAATCTTATAATGACTATATAAAAAACAATTCTTCACTAGATCCTAATAAGCTAGCTCAATTACTTAAAAATATCAATATGCTAGAAAAACAACAAGAAACAATAGCTTCCAAATTAGGATTAGCAGAAATTAAAAATAAAATAGAATATCAACACAATAAAGGTAGTTTTTTAATAATGGGAGATTATCAATATGACTTATATAAACCTATTTTAGAAAGCATTGATCTAACACCTAGTATTCCGGTTGAACCTGATTTGCCTTGGACTGATCTAACACCTAGTATTCCGGTTGAACCTGATTTGCCTTGGACTGATCTAACACCTAGTATTCCTAGCATTCCTACACTAGAAAACAATCAAGCAAAATCAAGTCTAAACAATAATCAAAACTATCCTGCAATGATTAATGACAATATTGCTAATTTATTTTTATTTAATTCTTTAGGAGATGATTTAGTTAAAGATGAAATAATAATCAAAGAAATTGGAGAACTTGATATAGAAGCTCGTAAAAAAACTTGTATTGTAAGCGATGGGTTTAAAGCTATGAACCCATGTGCTAATTAAAGAAAGTTAAATGCATAAGATTATTGTTTGCACCTTAATTTTAACATGTGCTTTACGAGCTACAAATGACAATATAAAAATAATAGAATTATCCCCTGATAGAAATATACCACAAAACAAAGCTTTAAAAGAAAATTTAAAAACTGAACAAAATTATGAAAAATTTCAAGATGCTAGAGAAATCATAAATACACACCAAGAACATTATGAAAAAGAAATACTTACTCACTATAATTTTCACATCACAAACAAAGGAATTGATTTTGAAAATTTAGGAATTGAAGAAGAGGAATTACATAATCTCATATTAAATTATGAACAGAAAAAATTTAATATCCAAGATTTGCAAGATGTATCAAATATTGTTGCTTATTATTTCCAAGTTAATGGCTATCCTGCTGCAACAGTGTTTATTCCAAAACAAAATTTTGAAGATGGCAATATAGAACTAAACATTGCTTTAGGAGTATTTGGAAAACACATAATAGAAAACAAAACCTCGATCAAAGATCATTTCATAAAAGATAAATTAGATAAAAAACTTAAAGGTAGAATTATCTCCACTAAATTAATAGAAGATAGCGCATATAAAGTCAATGAAATGTATGGAGTGCAAACCCTAGCAGGCTTACAAGCAGGAGAGAATGTAGGAGAAACTGATATAGTTATAGAAGTAGTGCCTGATACTAAGGCTAATGTATTATTATATGCTGATAATTATGGTATTGAAAGTTCTGGCAAATATAGAATAGGCATCAGCATGGGATTTAATTCTATACTTAATATGGGAGATTATTATAATTTTTACTTACAATCAAGCAATGAAAAACAAATCAACTATGGGGCTAGTTATACTTTCTTTTTAGGAAATTTAAAAATTACTCCAAGTGTATCAAAAGGAAATTATTCCTTGGGAGAAGATTATGAAAATGCCGGATTTTATGGTACTTCTAGAAATTTCGGTATAGACTTTTCTTATCCTGTATGGATTAATACTAATTCATCATTTTACTTTACTTCAAGTATTTATCATAAAATACTTAGTGATACAAGTGCTGGATTTTTAACTTTTAATAAGCATTCTAATGTAGGTAGCATAGGTTTAGAAGGTTTATTTAGAAATTTTCATAACACTTTTATTTATAGTACCAAAATTAACCTAGGCAAGATCTATGACGATGGGGTTAATTTTTTAGGTACTAATTATAAAAATAATAGTAATGGCATG
>NZ_JAKMTG010000007.1:0-94291 GCF_025773055.1 Campylobacter sp. CNRCH_2013_0671h | reverse complement strand
GAGATGTCCACGTAGTTTAGTGTACTTTTTTTATTCTCAGAAAATACAACCATAAACGAATTTTCAGTTGCAGACTCATCCATACTAAATTCAATGTAAGTGTTTCTATCAATCACAAAATGTTTTTTTATATCCAAAAACGTATTAAAACATGCTGCTGCCTTTACAACACGATATTTAGCATTAGAAATAACAACATTTCCATAACTTTGTCTTTTCTTTGTCCAATTTCTTATCTTAAGCTCTTCATTATATGTGTGTATACCTATTAAAATATAATTTTCATATTTATTTGGGAATTTTATCTTAACATCTTTATCTATTCTGTACACATCGCTTTCTTGAAACAATACATGTTTTCTTAATGTATGCTTTAAATTATTTCCAAATTGCTCAAGTTTTTCAGGAGTCAAATATATAAAACTAGGATTATCTGTTTTTATATTATCTTTAGAATATTTAAAATACAGAATATTATCTACAATATTTTTTCCAAGATTATACATAATAGTATGAATTTGATGAACTGGATCTGGATGTGATGAAAAGAAACTTAAAATTTCATGTTTTTCGTAATAGTTGTGCATATCAATACTATTAAAACCATATTTATTACACAATAGCTTGTGAATATTTCTTATATATTTTTCAATTTCATTTTTACGAGTATTCACTAGTAATAAATTTAAAATTCTTTTGTTAATTTTATACAATTCTTCATATAACCAACAAGTATTTCTAATACACTCTTCAAAACCAATATCATCAAATATAACCCTATCAACATCTGCTAAATTGCATTCTAAAACCACCAAGTCCGCTTCTTTTATACGTTGTTTGTATTTCAATATTGTGTAAATTTTACTAGAAGCGATCGAACCACCAATAGATAAATTATCAAAATCAATATTTTCCTGAGATAGTCCAGCTCTAAGCCCTCCAGGTAGAATAGAATTGCTCGCTCCCATTATTAAAATTTTGTACTTTTTTTTCAACATAAATACTCCAACTAAATTTTTAATGAATATTTTATTATATTTTTGCTATATTAAAAATAAAAATTTAGGAAAGGTATAACATTAATGAAAAATAAAATACAAGAACGTATCATACAAACACTCCAATCAACAGCAGATGAATATGAAGTAGAAGAATTAAAAACAGCAAATGAAAATACAAAACTATATAATGGCTTTGGAGGTTGTCTAGACTCTCTAGCCCTAGTTAGCTTGGTTGCTGATCTAGAAGAACTTCTGAGTAAAGAATTTAACAAAGAAGTTACTCTAGCGGATGAAAAAATGATGAGTGCTAGAAATTCTCCATTTAAAGATGTTGAAAGCTTGACTGATTATATAATTAAAAAACTCCAAGAGCAAGAATAATGCAAAAAATCATCATTATCACAGGAACTAGAAAAGGCATAGGTAAAGAACTGAGTGAATATTATTTAGCAAAAAATCATATAGTTTGTGGTTGCTCAAGAGGTAAAGCAAGTATAGATCATAAAAACTACAGACATTTTGAATTAGATGTTTGCGATGAAAAAGCTGTAGTTTCTATGGTAAGAAGTATAAAAAAAGAATTTGGAAAAATTGATATTTTAATTAATAATGCTGGTATAGCAGCCATGAATCATATATTAACAACTCCATTTAAAAGTTTAGATAATATTTTTAAAACTAATGTCTATGGTAGTTTTTTGTTTATAAGAGAAGTTTCAAAGATTATGAGCCAAACTTATAAAAAAGAACAAATTGCTATGCCTTATAGGATTATAAATTTTTCTACTGTTGCGGTTGCTTTAAGGTTAGAAGGAGAAGCTATATATGCTGCATCAAAAGCAGCTATTTGTAATTTAACTCAAGTTTGCGCTAAAGAATTAAGTTCATTTGGCATTACTTGCAATGCCATAGGACCTACTCCAGTTCCCACTGATTTAATTAAAAATGTCCCAAAAGATAAAATACAAGATTTACTTAATAAACAAGCTATAAAAAGATTTGGTAATTTTCAAGATGTTGTTAATGTGGTTGATTTTTTTATTAATGAAAAAAGTGATTTTATAACAGGACAAATAATATACTTAGGTGGGGTAAATGGCTAAGTTTAAAAATGTCTTTTTAAATAAAGTTTTCAATGAAAATCAAGAACAATGTGTTTTAATCTATGAAGAACAAAAATATACTTACAATGATTTATATAATAATATCATCAATAAAATCAATTTATTAACAAAACTTAAAGATATAAATATTGTAGGTATTATGGGAGATTATGATTTTGAAAGTATAAGTTTATTTTTAGCGTGTATTGAGCTTAATAAAATAATTATTCCTTTTATCAATGAAAGTGAGATTGATAACAAACTTGCCGAAGTTAATTGTGATATTTTATTTAAAAACAATCAATATAAGCTACAGGAAAAACATTATAACAATCATGATTTAATCCAAAAACTTATAGATAATAATAAACCTGGTTTGATTTTATTTTCAAGTGGCAGTACAGGTAAACCTAAAGCTATGGTGCATGATCTTGATAAAATTTTAAATACCTACCTTAATAAAAAATCAAAAAAACTTAATATTTTATTATTTTTAATGTTTGATCATATAGGCGGTTTAAATACTTTGTTTAACTGTCTTAGTATGAATGCTTGTGCAATTGCTGTAAAAGATAGAAAAAATATTGAAGCTCTAGCTCAAACCATAGAAAAATATCAAATTTCACTCTTGCCTGCTTCACCTTCTTTGCTTAGTTTAATGTTGGTAGCAAATGTAGTTGAAAAATATAATTTAAATTCTTTAAAACTTATTAGTTATGGCACAGAAAGAATGTCAGAAACTTTACTTGTAAAATTAAAACAAAGTTTTCCAAAAGTTAAATTTCATCAAACCTTTGGCACAAGTGAAGTAGGTATTGCTCAAACAAAAAGTTTTGGAAACTATTTTAAATTAGAAAACATAGCATATAAAATTATCAATAATGAGCTATTTTTAAAAAGCAATATGCAAAGTTTGGGTTATTTAAATGCCGATAACTCTGTTTTTACAGATGATGGATACTTTGCTACTGGAGATTTGGTTGAAGTAATCAATGAAAATGGCGAAGAATATATTAAAATTATCGGAAGAAATAAAGAAGTTATTAATGTTGGCGGAGAAAAAGTATTACCTCAAGAAGTAGAAGGTATATTAATGCAAATACCATTTATACAAGATTGTTTAGTCTATGGACAAAATAACCCTCTAACAGGCCAAAGTGTTTGTGTAAAAATTGTATTAGAAAAAAATGAAATTTTTACTACACTAGAAGCTAAAAAAAAGATAAGAATGTTTTGTAAAGATAAACTAGCTAATTATAAAATACCAACTAAAGTGGAAATTGTTCAAAGATTAGAAATTAGTGAGAGGTTTAAAAAAATAAGGATATAATTTCTTAAAGTAAATTATAAAACATTTAAAGTGAGAAATATGCCAAAACTTTTTTTAATGTCTTTAGGTTGTAATAAAAATTTAGTCGATAGTGAAATCATGCTTGGAAGATTAAGTGATCATGAAATTTGTGATGAGCCAAGCTTAGCTGATGTTTTGATTGTAAATACCTGTGGTTTTATAGATAGCGCTAAAAAAGAAAGCATAAATGCGATTTTAGACTTACACGAGCAAAGAAAAAAGGACTCGTTGCTGGTTGTAACAGGATGTTTAATGCAGCGCTACCGCGAAGAATTAATGAAAGAACTACCTGAAGTTGATCTTTTTACCGGTGTGGGAGATTATGAAAAAATTGATGAAATGATACTTAAAAAAACTAATCTATTTTC
The DNA here is from genome assembly GCF_025773055.1 of Campylobacter sp. CNRCH_2013_0671h. Classification (NCBI taxonomy): domain Bacteria; kingdom Pseudomonadati; phylum Campylobacterota; class Epsilonproteobacteria; order Campylobacterales; family Campylobacteraceae; genus Campylobacter; species Campylobacter sp. CNRCH_2013_0671h. The sequence continues at coordinate 90,468 of NZ_JAKMTG010000007.1, read as the reverse complement.
AAATTCTACTTACCTGCAAGATAAAAATACCAATCGTGTGATCACAGGATCAAACTATCATGCTTTTATCAAAATAGCTGAAGGGTGCAATCAAAAATGTTCATTTTGCGCTATACCAAGTTTTAAAGGCAAACTTAAATCAAGAAGCTTAGAAAGTATTATAAATGAAGTAAAAGAACTTGTTAAAAAAGGCTATAAAGACTTTTCTTTTATCGCTCAAGATACAAGTTCATATTTGTTTGATCAAGGTCAAAAAGATGGGCTTTTAAAGCTTATTGACGCTATAGAAAATATCCAAGGTATAAAGGCTGCTAGAATTTTATATCTATATCCAACAAGCATTAGTAAAGAAGTGATAGAAAAAATCATTCAGTCAAAAGTTTTTGTAAATTATTTTGATATGCCTTTACAACACATCAGTGATAATATGCTTAAAATCATGAAACGCGGAGCTAACAAAGCTAAATTAATCGAACTTTTAAATTTAATGAAACAAGCTCCAAATTCATTTTTACGCACAGGTTTTATAGTAGGACACCCTGGAGAAAATGATGAGGATTTTGAAGAATTATGCGCTTTTATAAAAGAATTTGATTTCGATAGAATTAGTGTTTTTGCTTATTCTAAAGAAGAAGATACCGCAGCTTTTGAAATGGAACAAATTCCTAGTAAAATCATCAATGCAAGATTAAAAGTGATAGAAAAAATTGTTGATGATTGCATAGAAAAAAGTTTTAATCAACAAGTTGGTAAAAAAACTTTAGCGTTTTGTGAAGGTCAAAGCTCTGAAGGAGAATTTTTCATCGGTGCAAAAGATTTGCGTTGGGATAGAAATATTGATGGAGAAATTCTCATCAATGAAAGTGATTGTGGAAATTTAGAAATGGGCGAGCTTTATGAGTGTGAAATCACACAGAGCTTAGATAAAAAACTCATTGCAAAAGCCTTAAGAAAGTTTGATGATTGATAGCAAATATTTAAATCATTTAAAGCAAGGGAAAAATCTTTTAGCATTTTCTCATGGGAGTGATTCTAGTGCTTTATTTTTCATGCTTTTAGAAAAAAATATAGATTTTGATCTTGCTTTTATAAACTACAAAACTCGCAAAAATAGCGATAAAGAAGAGCAAAGTGCTAAAGAATTAGCCAAGTATTTTCATAAAAAAATTTACATCAAAACCGCACCCAAGATAACAAAAAATTTCGAAGCCCATGCAAGAGCTTTGCGTTATGAATTTTTTGAAGAACTTTGCAAAAACCACTCTTATGATAATCTTTTACTAGCTCATCATTTAAATGATAAACTAGAATGGTTTTTAATGCAATTTTCCAAAGGCGCAGGACTTAGAGAATTACTTGGTTTTAAAGATATTGAAAAAAGAAAATATTTTACCATCATAAGACCCTTGCTTGAAATTCCAAAAGAAGAAATTTCAAACTACCTAAAAAACAACAATATCGCTTATTTTCATGATGAGAGTAATGACAATGAAAAATATTTTAGAAATTTCATACGCAAAAAATTTGCTAATGAGTTTTTAAAGCTTTATCCAAATGGAGTAAAAAAGAGCTTTAAATACCTAGAAAAAGACTTAAAAGAAGAAAATATTTGTGAATTTAAAAATATTTACATTACTCATAAAGATGAAAGTTTAATCGCAAAATGTTTTAAAAAACTTGGAGTACTTTTAAGTGCTAAACAAAGACAAGAAACTTTAAAAGGCGATGGAGTAATTTCGCATAAAATAGGCATTGTTTACATACAAGAAAAAGTTTTGATTTTTCCTTTTGTAAGTTGTGAGAAAATGCCAAAAGAATTTAAAGAAATTTATAGAAAAGCAAAAATCCCTAAACTCTTAAGAGCATATTTATACACAAAAAATATTGATGTAAAAGAACTTATGCAAGCTCTTTTATGATTTCTTCAAAAAGTTCTTTTACTCTTGTTTCTAAAAAGTCTTTAAATTCAGCACTTGTAGCTTCAGCACGCATGATAAGATATGGACTTGTATTAGAAGCACGCAAAAGCGCCCAGCCTTCTTTAAAGGTAATTCTAACTCCGTCAATTTCATTACAATCAAGCACATTTTCAAAAGCATTTGCTTTTACTTTTTCTTTAAATTTTTCTATGATTTGAAATTTATTTTCTTCACTAACCTTAAGCTTAATCTCTTCACTTGCATAAAGTTTTGGTAATTCTTTAACTAATTTTTCTATATCAAAACCATTTACTAAAAGCTCTAAAGTTCTTAAAAATGCATAAATTCCATCATCATAACCAAAATATCTATCTTTAAAGAAAATATGCCCACTAAGCTCTGCTGCTATATCGATATTTTGCTCTTTCATCATTTTTTTAATATTAGAATGTCCAGTCTTACCCATCATGATAAAACCAAATTTAGCTACCTCATCAAAAAGGTTTTTAGAGCATTTTACTTCACCTAAAACTCTAGGATTTTTTATATTTTTAGCAAATAAATAGCAAAGCTCATCGCCCTTAAATACATAGTCTTTACTTGCTACTACTAAACGATCCCCATCTCCGTCAAAAGCAAAGCCCATTTTTGCATTTTCATTTTCTTTTAGCGCAACTTGCAATGCGTGTAAATTTTCAAGCTCTGTTGGATCGGGCGCGTGATTTGGGAAATTTCCATCAGGATTTTCAAATAAAATTTGTGCATTAAGATTTAATTTTTCCACCAAAGGCTTTATAATCACTCCAGTAGCTCCATTTGCACAATCAATAATGATTTTTTCTTTATAGCCCTTAAGATGTGAAAAATGTTTAGCTAAAAAGTCTATGTATAAGCTTTTAATATCATAATTTTCATATCTTAAATCATCATTGATTTCAAGTTCTAAATACTCTTGCACTTTTAAAGAAAGCTTTTTCAAATCAGCACCAAAAAAACTTTCTTTATTAATCGTTATTTTAAAGCCATTGTATTCTTTTGGATTATGCGAACCTGTTATCATGATATTTGCATCAAAAATATCATCAAAAAATAAACTAAAATACCCCATAGGAGTTGGTGCTAAGCCTATATTGAAAACTTGCATATTAGCTTTATTTAAACCGCTGATTAAATAGTTAAAAAGTTCATTTGCACTATATCTTGCATCATAGCCTACGCTTACTTTCTCACAACCCCTTGATTTCATTTCTAAACCCAAAGCATAGCCTATAGCTTTTACACTTTTTTCATTTAACTCACTTGGGTAAAGCCCTCTTATATCATACTCTCTAAAAATCAAATCTAACATTTTAATCCTTTTGTCTTCTAAGTTCTAATTTTGCTTGTTTTAAACTTTCTTCTATGTTTTCATTTTTGCTTGATAAACAAAGTTTAATTTCTAACTTTACATTTTGTTCTTTAAATTCAAAACAATATTTTTGCATAAAATTTTCAAGCATTTGAAGCTTGCTTTGCACAAAGGCTATATTTTCATTTTCAAATACAATAATAAAATAATCCTTATCATCTTTAAAAACCCTAGCATGTAAAGCTTTTTTTAAAATCCTAGCAAATTCATGCATTATAAACTCGCCCATTTTTGAGTCTTTTTGATGATAAATTTCATTGATATTTTTTACTTCAATCAAGGCTAAATGAAAATTTTCAAGTCCTTGGGCATATCTTCTTAAGGCCTTTAAATTTGGCAAATTGGTTAAAGTGTCAAAAAAGGCTATTTTATAAGCTTTATACACTAAAAATCCTATCAACACCAAAGAAGCAAATTCATAATAACCCAAATCAACACTATTGTAAAATAAAAATTGCACGCTCAAGCCCATATAAGCTAGCAAAAAATGAAAATCATTATTTTTAAAATATGAAAATAATAAAAATATCATTCCTACCCAAAATACACAAAAGCTTAACTCACTAATAGGCTTAAAAAATTGCGTTGAAAGGCCGAAAATTTCACTTGTAATGCTTGCATTAAAATTAGTACTTGTGCTAAGTATTAACGCTACAAAACCCATAAAGGCTAAATACGCAAATTTAATAAAATTAATTCTTTCAAAAACAAGCTTACTATCTTGCAAAAACACAAAAAGCACAAAAGAAAAAGGTAAAAATACCGAGATAAACAAATGCGCTTGATATTCACTTGCCACTAAAGATAAAGCCCTAGCACATAAAATCAACAAAAGCAAGAAAAAAATCTTATTTTGCTTAAAAAAATAAGCTAAAAATAAAGCTAAAAATTCCAAAACAAAACTAAAAGAAGGTAAAAAAGATAATAAAACTAAACTCAATCAAATAACCTTAATTTAAAAATAATTTTAAAAATTATACAACAATTTTGAATTATTTTTTTAATACATATTATAAGTAAAATAAAAATAGAAATTAAAATAAATATGCCTGAAATATGCTTAGTAAAAAATAATGTAATTTATCTTAGATAGTTAAATTTCAAAGCAACAAATGATAACACGAAAAAACTTTTAAAATAAAACTTTATGAAATTAAAAAGCTAATAAATATATTAAAATCATTAAATTGTTTTTATTTAAATTTTGCAATTTCATCTTGTATGGTTTGATTTATCTCAAGTAGCTCTTCATAATTTTTTTTATTTTTTTCCAAAAGTTCATCAAATTTAAAGCCAAGCATAACGATGCGATATAAATTAGGTTTGTATTTTCTCCAATTATACAAAGTGCTAACATCAATATCTAATTCATATGCCATATCGCGTTTGCTCTTTTTTGCCATAAGCTACCCTAAATTTTTAAATACTTATGGGCTGATTTTACATTAAAAATTCTTTATTAAAAACAATTGAAATATTCTATGTTTTATTTAATTAATATTGATTATTTCAATATTAATTAAGCTAAATTGTGGAATAATTTAATATCATTTTTTAAAAAGGAGTTTTTTTGTGGATAAAGTGGATTCGATAGCAAACATTGCGTGGGCTATTGGTGGTGATTATGAATTAGATTTAATTGAACAAAAGCTTGGAAAATTTTCTAGCGAACAATTAAAGCAATTTGATAGTAGAATAGATAAACTAAATTTAAAAGAAGCACCAAAATTACGATTTTTAACATTTTTTTCGGTGCTTTTGGAATTGCTAGATTTATGACTGGGCGAAAAGTTGCAGGTTGGATAAGAATATTTCTTTTGGTTGCTATACTTATTCTTCCACGGATTGTGTTTAATGGACTCCAAAGTGAATTCGCAGGGATTGCATTTGTATTTGGAGGTGCAATTTTAATCGGTTTAAAAATCTTAATTATAATTTTATGGATTTGGGATATTACAAGAGCTGATGATTTGGCTTATAGTTATAATTTTGTATCAAATTATGGATTTGATACAAAATATAGAAAATGAAGATAAACAAGAATAAATAATGATGAATTTTAACGCGTTAATTACACTTCAAGGTGCAGCTAACACAGGAAAAACTGCAAGCATTTCTCGTGCATTTTTACGTACCTTAGAAAAGAAGCCTTTAATAAGATATTTTAAATATTATGAAAAAGGAGATTTTATAGCCGTAGTAGAATTTAAAGATCAATATGTGTCTTTTTGCTCAGCTGGTGATGATTTGGAACTTGTAAATAAATTTGAGCTCTTAAATAAGGAAGCTTTGGAGCAAGGTGTAAAGTGCTTCGATGTTTTTTATAGTTGCATATCGCACAAGGGGTAAAACTTGTGAAATTATAAAACAATACTTAGAGCAAAATACTCAAGCGAGAGTTAAAGAGTTTAAAAGCCTAACTAAGAGTGAGTTTTATGAGGAAAATGGGAAATTTTTACAGACAAAAATGGAGAAATATGTAGAGCAGTGTTCTGAAGAGCTTTACAAAACGATTAAATCTTTTCTTTAGTATGATATTTTAGGTTTGACTTGATTCAAGCCCTTCTTCATTCAAAAGTTTTTCGCTACAATATCTAGAAAATTCTTAAGGAAAATTATGGTAGAAGTAAAAAATCTCACTATGCGTTTTGCAAATCAACTTTTATTTGAAGATGTAAATTTAAAATTAAACCGTGGTGAAAGATATGGACTTATAGGTGCAAATGGCGCAGGAAAATCAACCTTTTTAAAAATTCTCTCAGGTGAAATAGAATCAAGCAGTGGAGAAATTTGCATAGATCCAAATTTAAAAATCGCAGTGTTAGGACAAGATCAATTTGCTTTTGAAAACTACACTATCAAAGATGCGGTAATGTGTGCAAATAAAAGATTATATGATGCACTAAAAGAAAAAGAAAAACTTTATATGAGTGAAGAATTTACTGATGAAATCAATGATAGATTAAGCGAGCTTGAAATCATAACAGCAGAAGAAGATCCAAACTATGATTGCGAACTTAGATGTGAAAAAATTCTTAGCTCTTTAAATATTAAAGATTTTAATGCTCTCATGAGTACTTTACAAAGTGCGGATAAATTTAAAGTTTTATTAGCTCAAGTATTATTTTTAGGTGCTGATGTATTATTTTTAGATGAACCTACAAACAACCTTGACTTAGAAGCTATTTCTTGGCTTGAAAATGAACTTTTAAGACATGAGGGAACTTTAGTAGTAATTAGCCATGATAGACATTTTCTAAATAAAGTTTGTACAAGAATTTTAGATGTAGATTTTAAACAAATACGCGATTTTGCTGGAAATTATGATGATTGGTATATGGCTTCAACCTTGCTTGCTAAACAAGCTGAACTCAAACGCGATAAAACCTTAAAAGAAAGAGAAGAATTAGAAAATTTCATACGCCGTTTTAGTGCTAATGCTTCAAAAGCCAAACAAGCTACAAGTAGAGCTAAAGCTTTAGAAAAACTTGAGCTTGAAGAGATTAAAACTTCAAGTAGGCGTGATCCTAGTATAGTTTTTAGAACAAATAGAGAAATAGGAAATGAAGTTTTAGAATTAAAAGGTATTAGCAAAGCTTATGATAAAACTTTATTTGAGAATTTAGAATTAAAATTAGAAAAAGGTGATAAAATAGCCTTAATCGGAGCAAATGGTGTTGGAAAAAGCACTTTAGCTAAAATCATTGCATCAAAATTAGAACCTGATAGTGGCCACATCCACCTTGGTGCTACCATAGAAATGGGATATTTTTCACAAGATACGACAAATTTAATCAATGAAAATTTGAAACTTTATGAATGGTTAATGAGTGAAAAATTCAAAGATTTAGATGAAATTCGCAAATGTCTTGGTAGAATGCTCTTTAGCGGAAGTGATCAAGAAAAAATGGCTTCTAGCTTAAGTGGAGGTGAAAAACACCGCTTAATGCTTTCAAGATTAATGTTAGAACGCGGAAATTTCTTGCTTTTAGATGAACCGGATAATCATTTAGATCTTGAAAGTATCATTGCATTAGGTGAAGCCTTGTATAATTTCAAAGGTTGTGTGATATGCATAAGTCACGATAGAGAGCTAATTAGTGCTTTTGCTAATCGTATATGGTTTTTAGAAGATGGGAAATTAACAGACTTTAAAGGAAATTATGACGAATTTTTAGGAGGTTTAGAATGAATTCGTTTAAGATAAAATATGCAGCTGGTTTTGGACATTTTACTCAAAATCACAGAGGTTTTGGCCCAACTATTTATGTAGAAGAAAGTATTGATTTTCAAAGTGAAAAAGATTATTTTGACTATGTTGAATTTTATGAAAAATTCAGCAAAGAAGATGATACTTATTTTCACATTTCATTTTTAGAAGATCGCCCTTTAACTTCTCAAGAATTAGAAAGTAGAAATGCTTATAGAAAACTAAGAGATGAGCGCTGTAATAAAGCTAGAGAAGAGTTTATCAAAAACAATGAAATAGAAGCTGAATACTACCCAACTCATGGTGATTAAGGAATGATTTTTGCTTGTTTTTTCCTTGTAATATTTTGAAAGGAGAAAACATGCAAGTTAACCATGATAATTTATCGGTTAAAGAGTATGGATATGGTCAAAGTAGTGCCTATAAAAGCACTCAAGGAGCTAATGAAGACTTTATGTCTTTACTTAGTCAAAACAATAGCGAAAATTTAAACGAGCAAAACATAAAACTTGATGAGCTTTTTTCAAAAGCCATGAGTCAAGATCAATTTAGCACAGGAATTTTTAGCTCAAATATGTCAAATATTTATAATTATCGTTTTAGAGGACAAAACGAAACTCCTATGCAAGCTAATATAGAAGAAAAACAAGAGCCACAAAAAGATATGGTAAAAGATCTTTTAAATTCTTTATGAAAAGAAGTAAGCAAACGCTTACTTCCAAATAAGTCCACTAAATTCAAACTCTTTTGCAAATTTTTTAAATTCCTCTTCTTCTTTTGTATTAACACTTAAAATCAATTCAACATTTTCTTGAAATTTTTTTTCATAAGAAATATTATTTTTATTTAAAAAATGCTCAAATCTTGCATAAAGATAAAAAGGAATGTTTAAACTTAAAATATTTTTAGCTTCAAATTCTAAAAGCATTGCATTTAAAATAGCTTCATTTGTAGCTTCACTATAAGCTCTTACAAGACCACCTGTACCAAGTTTAATCCCTCCAAAATAACGCACCACAATCACTGCGCAATTAATAAGCAAAGCTCCTCTTAAGACATTCAAACAAGGCATAGCAGAAGTTCCTTTTGGCTCACCATCATCGCTTTTATCTTCTATGATTTGATCAAATTCATTTAAATACCTATAAGCATATACAAAATGCACGGCTTTTAAATGCTCATTTCTTAGCTTTTGCATTAAAGTTTGAAAATCTTCAAAAGGACATAAAAACGACAAAAAAGTTGATTTTTTGATTTCTATTTTTGCTTGATAAATTTGATTAATAGTTTTCATTTTTTCCTTAAATTAGTTATAATATTTAAATAAAATTATAATCAAAACAACTTATAAAAATTTAAGGATAAACTATGCTTCAAACTTGTATTTTTCCTGCAGCAGGTTATGGTACTAGATTTTTACCTGCTACAAAAACCCTACCTAAAGAAATGCTACCTATACTAACTAAGCCTTTAATTCATTATGGTGTAGATGAGGCTTTAGAAGCTGGTATGGAAACCATGGGCTTTGTTACAGGGCGTGGAAAAAGAGCTTTGGAGGATTATTTTGATATTTCTTATGAACTTGAACACCAAATCGCAGGTACTAAAAAAGAATATCTTTTAAGTGAAATAAGAACACTCATAGATCGCTGCACTTTTACTTTTACAAGGCAAAATGAAATGAAAGGCTTAGGAGATGCGGTTTTAAAAGCAAAGCCTTTAGTGCAAGATGAAGCTTTTGGAGTTATTTTAGCAGATGATTTATGTGTAAATGAAGATGGGGTAAATGTCTTAGCTCAAATGGTAAAAATTTATGAAAAATACCGCTGCTCTGTTATAGCTGTGATGGAAGTTGAAGCTGATCAAGTTTCAAACTATGGGGTTATAGCAGGAAATGCTGTGGAAGAGGATTTGATCATGGTAAATTCTATGGTAGAAAAACCTGATCCAAAAGATGCTCCAAGCAACTTAGCTATCATAGGAAGATACATTCTAACGCCTGATATTTTTGGTATTTTAGAAAATACTAAAGCAGGTAAAAACGGAGAAATTCAACTAACTGATGCATTACTTTCACAAGCAACTAATAATATGGTTTTAGCTTATAAATTTAAAGGAAAAAGGTTTGATTGTGGAAGCGTAGAAGGCTTTGTTGAGGCGACAAATTATTTTTATGAGAAAAGTAAAAATGCTAAATAATACTTTATTTTTTAAAACCCAAGATTTTAAAAAAATTACCGCTTATGCAAATAGAATGAATGATGAGTTAGAAAGTGGTGATATAGGGTATTATCACTTAGTAGATACAAGCTTTGATTTAATCAAAGAAAGCAAAGAATTTATCGCAACTAAAACTCATATAGAAAATATCGTTTTAGTGGGCATGGGTGGATCAAGTTGTGGGGTTAAAGCTTTAAAAGAACTTTTATTTGATCAAGTAGAAGAAAAAAAACTTTTCATTATAGATAATACTTCCTCACATACTTTTACCCAAACTATGCAAAAAATAAATCCCCAAAAAACACTTTTCATCATAGCAAGCAAATCAGGCACAACTATAGAAGTGATTTCTTTATTTAAACTCATCATTGCTCATTTTGATTTTAAAAATGAAAATTTACACAAAAATTTTGTGTTTATTACTGATTTTGAGTCAAAACTTCACAAACTAGGAGAAGAATTAAATATAAAATGTTTTTTTATACCTAAAAATGTCGGTGGTAGATTTAGTGTTTTATCTGCTATTGGTATTGTTCCTTTGAGCTTTTGTGGGTATGATACTAAAGCCTTATTAGAAGGTGCAAAAGCTTGTTATGTAGATTTTTTTGAGAAAAAATGTGATCAAATTTTACAAAAGGCTTATCATTACTGCACACATAAAAGTGCGCATATTAATGTGCTTTTTTCTTATGGGGATGCTTTTAAAGGTTTTAATGAATGGTATATTCAACTAATTGCTGAAAGTCTAGGTAAAAAACAAGGCTTTAAACGCATAGGTTTAACTCCTATTGCTTTAATTGGTGCTAGAGATCAGCATAGCTTTTTACAACTTATCATGGATGGACCTAAAGATAAAACTGTTACTTTTTTAAAAATCAAAGATAGTCAAAAATCTCCTAGTATCCCGAATATAAGCTTTAATCATTTACAAAATTGTGATTTTACTAATGAAGTTAATTTACATAATCTTTTAAACGCGCAATGCGATGCAACCATGCATGCATTAATTGCTGAAAATTTAAGTGTTGATGTAATAGAACTTGAGAAATTAGATGCTTATCACTGTGGGTATTTGATGTATTATTATGAGTTATTTACTTCTGCATGTGGCATTATGCTTGGAATTAACACTTATGATCAACCTGGCGTAGAGGTGGGAAAATTAATACTCAAAAATATATTAAGTAAATAAATTTGCTTTATTGTAAAAAAAGAGTATAATGAAAATATAATAATTATTAACATTAAAATTTATTAGATAATAATAATTATTATTTAAGAATTTTATGTTATAATTTTAAAAATAAAAAAAGGAGATAACATGTCAGTAACAAAACAATTATTACAATTACAAGCAGATGCTCATCATTTATGGGTTAAATTTCATAATTATCATTGGAATGTAAAAGGTTTACAGTTTTTTTCAATTCATGAATATACAGAAAAAGCTTATGAAGAAATGGCAGAACTTTTTGATGATTGCGCTGAAAGAGTTTTACAACTTGGAGAAAAAGCTATTACTTGCCAAAAAGTTTTAATGGAAAATGCAAAAAGCCCAAAACTAGAAAATGGTAAAGATTGCTTTACTCCTGTAGAAGTTTTAGAATTTATTAGAGAAGATTATAAATATCTTTTAGCTGAATTTAAAAAATTAAATGAAGAAGCTGAAAAAGCAAGCGATACTACAACTGCAGCATTTGCTCAAGAAAATATCGCAAAATATGAAAAAGTTCTTTGGATGCTTAATTCAACTATCCAAAATACTTGCTCTATGTAAGAATTTATAATGTTTTTTGACTTACAAAGCTTTATTGCTTTAAGTCAAAAAACAAATTTAACTTCCCAAGAGAAACTACTCTTATAAAATTCCAAGTTCGCTTAAGTACTGTTTTATAATTATAGTTTATAGCAACTCAATGTATTTTTAAACAAAAATATATCATTGAAAAATGATCATCACAAAATATTATTTAGATAAGTATTCAGCTCAAGCTTTTATGTAGGAATTTTCACTAAAAAAGCTAAATACTAAAAATCATTTTTACAATATCTATAGTTTAATTTAAAATCTACAACATGAGTTTTAAAATTCTTAACCCATAAGGGCTAAGAATTTAATGTAGATCTTCATTAAGTTTTACAGCTTTTTTATTTAAAGCTGCTATCATCACTCCACTTTGAGAGTCTTGTCTAAAATGCAAGCCATTTAGCCCTGCTAATTCTAAACCTTTGTATATATCTTTGTCAAATTTAAAATCAGGATTGATTTTTTGAAGTTCTTCTTTATTTTTTAAAGCAAATTTAGTCCCTTCTAAAACAGCAATGCCTGCATCAACGATACAATTATCCCCTAAAGGAATTCCCGTAACCGAATTTGCACCCAAAAGACAAGCTTTACCAATGCTAATAGCATTACCACTTGTACCACTTAAAACACCAAGTATAGAAGCACCGCCTCCTACATCGCTACCTTCACCCACAACAGCTGATGAACTAATACGCCCTTCTACCATACAAGCTCCAGTTGTACCTGCATTAAAATTCACATAAGCAGCCCCTGGCATGATAGTAGTACCTGCAGCTAAAACCGCCCCCATTCTTACTTTAGAACTTTCTAAAATTCTAGTATTATCCTCAGGAACAACATGAGCTAAAAATCTTGGAAATTTATCTACATAATCAATCCTTGGATACCTTCCACTCATTTTTAAATCAATCTCATTTTCTCTTAAAAAGTCCAAATCAATAGGCTTATTGTCACTCCATGCAACATTTGGTAAAATCCCAAAAGCACCTGTTAAATTTAAACTTCTCAAAGGTACTTTTTTATTTGAAAGCAAATAAAGTTTTAAATACACACTTTCTAAGCTTTTTGGCGCTTCATCTTCAAAAATACAAACAAAAGAAAAAGCATTTTCTCTAAAATTTTCCTTTGCTGCTTTGATTGCTTCTATATTTTTATGACCTTGCTCTTGTAAAAATGGCGCAAAGCATTCAAGTGCAAAATCCAAATCTTCTTTAATCAAAGTAGCCACAAACTCACTTTCATTAAAATCAACATCAACCCCTCTTCTAAAAAAAGCTTCAAACATAACAGCTGCAGCGGCATAATTTTGCTCAAAATTAATCACACCAAAATTAGCTTGAAGTTTTTTACTAGGATCAACTTGACTTAGATCAAGTCTTGCTATAGCAAAAGCTTTAGGCTTTTTATAATTAATCCTTTGTTCGATTTGCTTGATTAAATTTAAAAATTCTTCTTTACTTTCTATTGGCATATTTTCCTCCTTATTGCGAGCACGCGCTTTTGCCATTCATTATAGGTTGAATAGCTGAGTTATCTACTTTACCTTCTTGATTAACCTTTTCTATAAATTCCCAGATTTTTTCAGCAGCTTGTAAATATCTTTTTGAACTTACACTCTCAGGCATATAAAAACTTACAGGCTTACCGCTATCTCCACCTTCTCTTACACTCATTTCGATAGGAATTTGAGCTAAAACTTCACACTTATAAGCTTTTGCCATTTCTTCTGTGGTGCCTTTACCAAAGATATCATATTCTTTACCATTATCAGGACATAAAAAGCCACTCATATTTTCTATAATACCTGCAACAGGAATGTGCAATTTTTCAAACATATCTAGCGCTCTTTTGCTATCATCTAAAGACACTACTTGAGGAGTACTTACACACACACCCGCACTCACTGGTACGCTTTGAGCTAGGGTAATTTGCGCATCACCTGTTCCTGGAGGCATATCAAGCAATAATACATCAAGTTCAGGCCAAAGCACATCAGCTAAAAGTTGTTCAATCGCTTTCATGATCATAGAGCCACGCCACATTAAACCCTTACCTTCTTCTATCAACACACCCATACTCATCATATAAACTCCATGAGATAAAATAGGACGAATTTTTTGACCTACAATTTCAGGTTTGCTTTTACTCTCACCTAGCATTCTTGGTATATTTGGTCCATAAATATCTGCGTCCAAAAGCCCTACCCTTTTACCCATTTTAGCCAAAGAAATCGCTAAATTTAAAGTTGTAGTACTTTTACCTACCCCACCTTTTCCACTTGAAATCATAAGAAAATTTTTAATTTGCGGAGCGATATTTTTACCACTTCTTGAATTGCTTTTTTCTTCAGGAATTTTTGGCTGTATGATTTCTAAATTAAGCTCTAAATTTAAATCTTTTAAAACATTTGCAATGTTTAGTCTAAGTTCTTGTGCAATTTGAGCATTAGCCGAAACGATTTCAACTACAATATGAGCTTGTTTTTCATTCAAATCAATCTTTTTTACAAAACCAAAACTTACTATATCTTTTTTAAATCCCGGATATATAACTTGTTTTAGTCTTTCTTCGATTTTTTCCTTCAATTTTTCTCCTTGTTGTTTAAAATGATTAATTCTACTAACTTAAATATAAATTTTGGCTTTTATGGTGTATAATATCGTAACATTAATAAAAAATTAAGGTGTAACAAATGTTAGATATTTCCTTGATTATGCTATCAGCAGGGGAGTCATCAAGATTTAATGCTCCAGTAAAAAAGCAGTTTTTAAGACTAGGTGAACATCCATTATGGCTTTATGCAACTAAAAATTTAAGTTCTTTTTACCCTTTTAAACAAGTAATTGTTACTTCTGGTAATATTTCTTATATGAAAAGATTTGCACCTGAGTATCATTTTGTTAAAGGCGGTAATACAAGAGCACAATCATTACTTAATGCTTTAAATTTAGTACAAAGTGAATATGTTTTAGTTAGCGATGTCGCAAGGGTTTTGATTTCTAAAAACCTTTTTAATAATATTATAGAAAATTACGATAAAGCAGATTGTATTACACCTGTTTTAAAAGTAAGCGATACAGCAATTTATGCTCAAGAAGTTATCGACAGAGATAAAATAAAACTCATACAAACCCCTCAACTTTCGCGCACAAGTATGCTCAAAAAAGCTTTAGAGCAAAATGCAAATTTTACCGATGATAGCACAGCAATACAAGCTATTGGTGGTAAGATTTGGTATGTACAAGGTGATGAGTTAGCTAAAAAAATTACCTTTAAAGAAGATTTAAAAAGCTTAAATTTACCAAAACCATCTTGGGAAATTTTTAATGGAAATGGCTTTGATGTGCATGAATTTGGAGAGCAAAGAGCCTTACTTTTAGGCGGAGTAAAGGTACATGAAAATATGGGCTTGAAAGCTCATTCTGATGGAGATGTGCTAACTCATGCACTAATTGATGCGCTTTTAGGTGCAGCAGGACTTGGAGATATTGGAGAACTTTTTCCAGATAATGATATACAATATAAAAACGCAGATTCTATGCTTTTATTGCAAAATGCTTATACTTTGGTGCAAAATTATGGATTTGAGCTTGTGAACGCTGATATTACAATCATTGCACAAACGCCCAAGATGAAAGATTTTAAAGAAGATATTGCTTTTAATATAGCCAAAATATTAAAAGTAACACCAAATAAAATCAATATCAAAGCCACCACCACAGAGCATTTAGGTTTTGTAGGAAGAAAAGAAGGAATTGCTGTTTTAGTAAGTGCGAATTTAAAATATTTTGATTGGATGAAATTATGAAAGTTTTAATAGTAGAAAATGAATTTTATTTAGCCCAAAGCATAGGTTCAAAACTTAATTCTATAGGTTATGATTGTGATATTATTGCAAATGTTAATGAGCTTGCTCATCATGATTATGAAATCATTTTGCTTTCTACTAGTATGGCTAATTTTGAACATATTGTAGAAATTTTTAAGCATAAAATTATTATTTTACTTATATCTTATATAAGCTCAGATACAGTTTTAGCGCCACTAAAAGCCGGTGCGAGTGATTATATACAAAAGCCTTTTATGATAGAAGAATTAACGCGAAAAATCAAACATTTTCAAGAATTTAAGAAAATAAATATTTTAAATTATACTTATCAGTCTTATTTAAAACATAAATTTGAGACAGCCAAATTACCAACTTTTGATTATAAAAAATTCAAATTGCCTTTGATTTTAAAAACTAATAATCAAAATTTTGCAGATCATTTTGTATTTAACTATACCAATGAGCATAATGTCGCAAATATTTACATAGATCTTTCACATCAACAAAATTTAGATAAAATCTTTAAAGATAATTGTTTATACTATCTTGTAAATTTCCAAACTCTAAAATCATCAGACAAAGAAAAAGTGTTAAACCTTGCTTTAAAAAAAGCTGTTATTATACATACAAGTACAAATGTTGAACATAGTGATTTTCAAATTTTAGAACTGGGTGAGGATGAGAAAAACTTCGAAAGTAATGGAATTTTAACTATTGATGATTATGTTAAACATATTATCATTAGTTATCAAAATGTCTTTCCTGATACAGATTTGTCAAAAAAATTAGGAATTTCTAGAAAATCTTTATGGGAAAAAAGGAAAAAATATGGCATTACAAAGAAAAAATAGTATTACAATCTCAGAAGAAGAATACGAAGTTTTATGTTTTATCAAAGAAGGAGTTTTTGGTTCTTTTACAAAATTAATGAATCAAAAAGAAAGAGATGAAGTTATAGCCACAGGAATGATACATAAACAAAAAATTCCTTATACTCTTACCTTTGCACCTGCAAGTACAAAAGAAAACAATACTGCTTTAGAAAATGCAAAAGTTGGCGATAAAATAGACTTTATTTGCAATGATAAACCCATAGGACATATCATTTTAGAAAGCAAATTTGAAAATGATAAAAATAGCAATGATATTTTTAGACCTAATGCTTGCTTGATCCAAGATTTTGGAAAAATTTGTATAAGTGGCGAATTTGAAATTTATCACAATAATATCAAAGCCATTAAAGAAGATTTTGAAAAAATCAAAAAAAGATTAAATCCTTCTAATATCACAGCCATTGTTTCAAGTTTTGATCCTTTTCATAGAGCACATGAGAGAATTTTAAGATGGGCTATAGAACAATCTGATTTAGTGATTATTTTCCTTATAGAATCCTATGAAAACAACGGATTGAGCTTAAAACTCAAAAAGCGTTGTTTTGATGTTTTTGCGCAAAATTACTTACCATCTTCTAGGGTTTTACTCATACCTTTACATAATATCAAAATTTTTGCCTCGCATTTAAACCCTGTGCTTGAGTGTGCTTTGGCTAAAAGTTTTGATTGCAATAAACTTTTTGTAGGACAAAATCATGCAGGACTTGGAATGTATTTTAATCAAAACAGAACCTTTACCGTGCTTGATGATTTTGCAAAAGATTATAATATAGAAGTTACCATACTTCCTGAATTTGTATTTTGTGATGAATGTAAAATGGTAGTAAGTACCAAATCATGTCCCCATGGAGCTCATCATCATATGAAATACCATGGTGATTCTTTAAAAAATTTACTTAGACTTGGTATCATTCCACCAGCAGTTTTTATAAGAAGAGAAATTTCAGCTTTGATTTTATCTGAGCTTTTCCCAAATCGCTTTCATAATAAACAAAATATCTATAGTAATCTTTTCCCTACACATGGTATTTTAGAGTATCGAAGCGATAAAGAATTTTATGAGCAACTTATAAAACTTCATCAAATGTCATATATGGTGTAATCATGCAAAAATTATTTTTAACTTTTTTTTATTCAGGTAGTGTTAATAAAGCTCCAGGAACCTTTGGTACAATAGCAGCGCTAATCCCTGCTTTTTTTATTTTAAGGTATTTGGGTATAGGAACTTTGATCTTACTTGCAATTTTACTTTTTTTAATCTCTATAAAAATCATCGATCAATATGAAAAACAAACAGGCATACACGATGATAAGCATATTGTAATAGATGAAGTTGTTGGGGTATTTTTAGCCTTGGCAATTTGCGGACAGAGTGTTTTTACTTTTTTGCTTTCTTTTGTTTTATTTAGATTTTTTGATATCACAAAACCTTCTATCATAGGTAAAATTGACAAAAAAACAAAAGGTGGTTTGGGTGTAATGCTAGATGATGTTTTAGCAGGAATTTTCGCAGGATTATTTAGTGCAGTAATTTATGGAATTTTACTTAAATTTGATCTTTTATGGTTTGATATAAGCATTATGGAGATATTTTAACTCTATAAAGTGATTTATTCTTTAAATAAATCACTATAATTTTATTAATTTACCAATTTTGATCAAGTTTTCTTTTTACGTCTCTCATGTGTTTAAGTTGTTTTTCTCTATAACATCTTTCCAATTTTCTTTTTGCTTCTTGAGCTGCTTTGTAATTATAATTATTTTGATAATATTCATAGTCCTTTATTGCACTTTCATAATTTTGCTCTTCAACATAACAATCATCAGGGTTATTAATTAAATAATAACCAAAACTCATACTTGCTAAAACGCATAATATTATAATTTTTTTCATTGACCAACTCCTAACATTAAATTTTCTTGATAACTAAATTGAGCAATAGAATTTTTTATTTCCATTAAGTTTTCTTGTGTTTCTTCTGTAAGAAATTTATAAATATCATCTTTAAAATTTTCCAAACAATTAAATCTAAAATTATTAAACTTCTTATCTTCTATATTTATTAGCGTAATACAAATTTCATTATTTTCAAGATATTTTATCTTCACTTCTTTTGTATTGATCGTGTCAAAAATTCTCTTTCTGTTATTACTGATAATTTTCTTTATCATATTATTACCTCTTTAATTTATCCTATAGGATATATTTAAAAAAATTATATCTTTGTAAAGTTTAATTTCATATTAATCCTATAGGATAAAAAATGGAAGAGGACTTTAGCAATTCTAGCGAAGAAGAAATTTTAAATTTTTATAAAAAAGTATCATCAAATATAAGAAATTTTAGAGAGAAAAAAGGAATTTCTCAGCTTGAACTAGCCTTAGATATAGGTATAAAATCCGTTGCGTTTTATTCAAATTGTGAGTGTAATCGATATGGTAAACATTTTAATTTGGAACACCTATATAAAATTTCTAAAAGTTTAGAAATTCCACTAAAAGATTTATTAGAATAAACACTACAACGCCAAAGGGGTGCAACCCTTTAGCGTTAATTTATAAATCCGCTTGCAAGAACCAAATCTTTATCGTAAAATACCGCCATTTGTCCGCTAGCAAGCCCATAAACAGGCTCTTGTAAGATGATTTTTGCACTTTTATCTTCATTAATCAAAACTTTACATGGGGTTGATCTTGATCTATAGCGTATTTTTACTTCACAATCTAGCTCTTTAGCATCAACAAATAAATTAATATTATCAAGATTAAATTCACTTATCTTAAGTTCTTCTTTTTTACCTACTATGATTTCATTTTTTTTAGGATCAATTTTTAACACAAAATGTGGCTCATGAGCCCCGCGTACCTCAAAACCTCTTCTTTTACCTATGGTATAGTGCATATAACCTTCGTGTTTTCCTACTTCTTTGCCACTACTATCTCTTACGATACCTGGAATTTTGGTATCCATAAACTGATCTAAAACTTGCACATAAGTATCTTCCACAAAACAAATTTCAGAACTTTCCTTTTGTGTTGCAAAAGATTTTAAAACATCGATTGTAGAAGCAAATTTTTTCACATCTTCTTTTCTCATCTCTCCAAGAGGGAAAATCAAATATTCCAAAGCCTCTTTCTCTGCATTTGCTAAAAAATAGCTTTGATCCTTACTCTCATCAACTGCAATTTTAATCAAACCATTTTCTATCCTTGCATAATGACCTGTGGCTAATTTCTCACAACCCAAACTCTTAGCAAATTCTAAAAGCTTGCCAAGCTTAATAAAGCGATTACACAAAGCACAAGGATTTGGCGTCTTTCCTTCTTTGTAGGTATTAACAAAAGGCATATAAACTTGATTTTTAAAATCTTCTTGTAAGTCTAAAATATGATATTTGATGTCTAA
Source organism: Campylobacter sp. CNRCH_2013_0671h (assembly GCF_025773055.1). Taxonomy (NCBI): domain Bacteria; kingdom Pseudomonadati; phylum Campylobacterota; class Epsilonproteobacteria; order Campylobacterales; family Campylobacteraceae; genus Campylobacter; species Campylobacter sp. CNRCH_2013_0671h. The sequence continues at coordinate 70,776 of NZ_JAKMTG010000007.1, read as the reverse complement.
AAATTTAGCAACTTTTTCAACTTTTTGTATATTTTCTTCATGATAATTAGCTTTTCCATGAAGCTTCATATAACAACCTATAATCTCATGTCCTGCTTGCTTTAACTTATAAGCAGTTACAGTGCTATCTACACCCCCACTCATTGCAACAAGAATTTTCATCTTTTTCCTTTATCATTCTTATAATTTCATCTAAATCATCACTTATACTATACTTTAACTCATCATTTTTAGATATAGTTCCAAGTTCTAGTAAAGAAGTTTTGATAAATTCATCAAGAGGTTGCCAAAATTTTTGCCCAACTAAAATAATAGGAACATCTTTTTTAAAACTAAGTTGCTTAAGAGTAAGAATTTCAAAAAATTCATCTAATGTTCCAAAGCCGCCTGGGAAAATCACAAAAGCTAGACTCTTTTGGATAAGAGCCATTTTGCGAATGGCTAAGCTCTTAAAAGTGATATTATACTCTAAAAAGTCATTTGCTTTTTGCTCAAATGATAAATGTATATTAAATCCAAAAGATTTCAAGTGCGAAGCTTGACTTTGCATAGCCCCGTAATTTGCAGCTTGCATAATACCACCGCCACCGCCACTGATGATGCCATAACCCTCATCAGCTAACTTTTGAGCTAATTTTGAAGCCAAAATACAATACTCATTGTCTTCTTTTAATCTTGCAGAACCAAAAAAAGTTATAGCATTTTTTAGGTTTGGCATGTTAGCAAATTTTTCTAAATCTTGGATTATTTTTTCATTCATTTTATAACCTTTAGTTAAAATAAATTCCATTCTAGCTAAATTTTTATAATAATCTTTTATGTAATTTTTAAATAATTTTCTTTTGCAAACTGCATTAAATTAGATTTTTTAAATTTCTAAACTTTCAAATTCACACTTTTATATATTATGCACACTTAATTATGAAAAGATTTTAGTAAATTCGTTATTATTTAAATCTTTACATCTATTTTAACACCAAAAAGAATTTTCAACTCATCGCTTGTACTAAATTTATCTTCTAATAGTTTTTTTACAAGTTCGTTTCTTGTACTATCATCTTTGTAAGTTTCTTTGTTTTTACTTTCTGCTTGTATAGGTTTAAAGGGTTTTTCTTTGTCTTCTTTTTGATTGTTTTTATTAGCTAAGAACCTATCTATATCTTCTTGAGTAAGTGGCTTACCAAGTTCATTAAAAAATTGTTTTTCTCTTTGTGCCCTTTCAGCACCCCATATTTTCTCAAATTCATTCATACTTGTAAGAGTTTTTAAAAGATCAACTTTTCGTTTATGAAGTGCGGACAAATCTATGCCTTCTGTAAGATAGTCTGTGCCAAATTTATTAAGTATTTTTATTTCATCCTTGCTTAGTTTATCTTCCATATATCTTTTATATAAAGAGTTTTCTACTTCTTTTACATCAGGAGATTCATTATACCCTTGTTCTTCTTTGGTTTTTTCAGAGAAATTAAATTTTTTATCACGGAATTAAAATAATCATCATCGTTTTTAAGCACAGATTTTTTATTGTTCGTGTTATTGCTTAGATAATTAATATTTGTATATTGAGTATCAAAATTTACCATAGAAAACCCTTTTTTATGATATTTTATTAAAATAATCTTGGATTCCAACCACTCATGGCATCTTGTATAGAATTTTGATATTTATAAGCAATTTCTCTCATGATTGTATTATTATTTAACATAAGATTAGAATTATATTGATATATTTGTCCATTCTTTACATTATAAACACCGACTCCATAAGTAAATAAAACATAAGGCTGTCCTAAATTTGAGTATTTTATTTGTCTTTTTACCTTATATACAGGACGATATTCAGCAGGGAATTAGCACTCGCTTGCAACCAAGAAATTAATCTATCTCTACTAGGGTTTGAGCATTTTTCATCTCCTGCACCACATAGACCCTTGTTAAGATTGCTAAGTTCGTATTCTGAAAAATCTGCAATTGCATAAACTTCTGAAATTAAATTTGGACGATCTTTAAAAAAATTTAAAACCGACTAAATACCCACCCTTAACTTGTTTCATCTCATCTAAATTAAGAGCTTTAACCCCTTGAGAATTATCACTTAAAGCACCATTACTAACTTTAGCTAAAAAATCCCCAGCAAAAGCAGAACTTACTAACAAAGAACCTAAAATTAAAGAACTTGCTAACTTCTTTAACATAACTTCCTTTTTTAGCTATTTTTACTCTTTTTTAAAGAATATCACAAATTACATATTAAAATCAATTTGTTATTTGAAACATTTATTGTTTTAATGGAAAAAATCTAAAAATATTTAGAAAGGTAACAATGAAAAAGATTTTCTTAACATTTATGGTTTTACTTAGTTGTATTTTTGCTAGTGATGAACTAAGTATAGACAGTTTATTTAAAAAGCAAATAGGCTTAAGAAGTATCACAAGCTTTTCTTTGCTTAGTACAGGAAATGCAAATTCTTATGCACTTTATCCCAACATCATTGTAGGTGGAGATCCTACAATTTGGAATGATACAAAGCAAGTGTTTTTAACTCAAACTTTCATTTATACCCTAACACCCAAGTTCGATATACTTGTGTCAGGGGGCGGAAGTTATGCAAGAGCTGAATATACAAACTTTTTTACAAATGAGTATTCTAGTAAAAACAGAATAGGTTTTGATAGTTTATGGCTAGGTTTTATTTATACAGGAGATAGCATTGCAGATTTAATTCCACAAATTACCTTTCAAACTGCAGTCATTCAAAGAGAAAAAGCAATCAATCAAACCAAAAACTTTTATCTAAAATCACAAAGCTTACAAGCTAGTTTAAGGGGATATAGCGACCCTGTTGTATATAGCATTTATACCGGTTTTGGTTATAATCAATCAAGAAAATTTAAAACCCTTAAAATAGAGTATGGAAATAGTATTTATGCGGGTGGGGATTTATCTATCATACTAAGTCCTAAGATTACTTTGGATTTAGGAGCAGAGCAAAGATTTCAAACCGAGCAAAAAATCAATGGCTATCAAAATTCTGAAGTGCGTTCTATTCCAACTTTAAGTTTAGGTTCTACTTATAGCATTAATTCAGATACCGCAGTTTCTGTTAATGCTAGTTTTGGGGGAAGTTCTGCTTCGCCTGATAGTATATTTGGGATAAGCTTATGGAGAAAATTTTAAAAATTTTATTATTTTTATCCATTCTTGCTTTGAATGCAAAAGCAGAATGGGTAGTCAAGTCTTATCAAGAAATTAAAAACGAAAGAGTAATAAGACAAACTTATGAGCAATCTTGTGGGGCTTCATCTTTGGCAACTTTAATCAATATACTTGATGATAAAAAGTTTGATGAGCTTAAACTTTTACAAACCATGAGCGGACAAAAGCTTTATACGGATATGGTAAGCTTTGCAGATTTAAGCGATGCAGTTAAAAAGCTAGGTTATGAAAGCAATTCATACCAAATCAATAGAGAAAGCTTAGACAAGCTTGTAAATATTCCAATGCTTGTAAAAATTGAAGATGACCCACGCTTCCCACATTTTGTGGTAATTATTAATCACAAGGGGAATTATTTACAAGTGCTTGATCCAAGCCATGGAGAATACATAAGCTCTAAAAGTCAATTTTTTAGCATTTGGGATAGATATAATAAAGGCGGTTATGCTTTAATTGTTGCTCCTAAAAAAGAGTTAAAACCTTTCAAGCTAAATACTCCAAAATCTTTGCATTTTGATTTTAAGCCTTTTAGCTTATATTGATTTTTATTGTTTTTTGATTAGAGAACTAATTTTTCATCTTAATTGCTCTAATCTTTCTTTTTTAGAGCCAATCTCAGTAATTTGTACTCCAAAATTTCCATCTACAATAACTACTTCCCCATAGGCAATCTTTTTATCACCTATTAAAATTTCTAAAGGATCATTAGCTAATTGATCAAGCTCGATAACTGAACCTATGTCCATAGTTAAAACATCCTTTAAAAGCATTTTTTTACTACCAATACGCACTCTTATAGGCAAACGCACATCCATAATCAAGCCGATATTTCTTAACTCTTCAACGCTTGCTAAGGTTTTATGGTCTTGAGTATGCTCTTCATGAGTTGTAACAATTTCTTCTAAATCAGTTTTAGTTAAAACTTTATAAATTTTCTCATCAAATACTAAGGAAATTTTCTCTTCTAAATCAGCTATTTTTACATTATATAAATATATTTTATGAAAGCCGCCAAGTTCTAGACTATCTGCAACAAATTCACAATTTTCTAAACTAAATTCCATTTTTGGAATTTCTTTTTGTGCACCTAAGGTTGTAGAAAATGCTGAAATGATATTTTGTATAGCTTCTTTAGCCGCGTCCATTTCATCTTCATTTAGCTCACTATTTTTAGAGATTTCTTCTTCTCCCATCATCCACTCACCAATTGCACTCATTAAAACCGCACTTGCTAAGATTTTGATTTTCATCTCATTATTGACACTAAAAGTAGCACTAACTAATGGCGGAGTCATAGAATCTTGAGAATTTACATCATACTCATAATACTCGCTAAATTCAGCACTTTTCCCTGTTAAGCCTTCTATTGTGCTTATGCACTCGTTGACAAATATGCCTAAAAAATCATTGATCATCTTCTTCCTCTTCTAACTCTTCATTTTCATCATAAGAATTTGCCTTTGCTCTTCTTTCATCTTCATATTTTTCAAGCATTTCTTTAATCTCATCTTTATCAGTTTTAATAAGTTCTAAGATTTTAATCGACTTTCTAAATCTATGAAGTCCTACTTGAGCTAAAAATACTTCTTTTTTATCTATGGCTACTATAGCTTTATCATCTGCACTTCTATCAAGTTTTAAAATATCTCCTTGTTTTAAATCTAAAAATTCATTTACATTGATAAAAGTTTTACCAAGCATAGCTTCATAAATCACTTCAGCACGACCGATCAAAGTTTTAAGTTCTTTGTTTCTTGACTTTTTAGCCGAAGTTTCACCCATCATAATATCACGATTTGCTAAACGGCTCAAAATACTTTCCAAATGCACAACTGGATAGCATATATTTACCATACCACTTGAATTTCCTATGATAATCTCCATTACCACCATGATAACAATCTCATTTTGAGAAACAATTTGCACAACATTTGGACTTGATTCTTTTGCTTCAACACTTGGATAAATTTCCGTAACATTCATCCAACTTTCTTTAAGCCTTTGCATAATAATACGCAAAATAGAATCAAGCAAGTTAAGTTCTATTTCTGTAAGCTCTCTTAAGGTGTCAAAACTTTCACCCTGACCACCCAAAAGCCTATCTATCATAGGGAAAGCAATACTTGGATTAATCTCTAAAACACAATTTCCATCTAAAGGCTTAATAGAAAAAACATTAAAGCTTGTCGGTGAAGGTAAAGACATCAAAAATTCACCATAAGTCATTTGATCAACTGAGTGTAGTTTAATCTCAACTATACTTCTCATCATAGATGAAATTTGCGAAGCAAGATTTCTAGCTAATTTATCATGAATTCCTTTAATAGAACGAAGTTGTTCTTTTGAAACCCTATTTGGACGCTTAAAATCATATACTACAATATCTCTTTTATCTTCTATTTCTTCTAATTTTGAAGAAGCAGCACTATCATCGCTATCATCATCAACGACTTCTAAAAGAGCATCAATTTCTTCTTGGGAAAGTATTTCAGCCATTAAACTAGCCTTTCTCTAATCTTCTTAAGCAAACGCTTATGAATTTGTGAAATTCTTGACTCGCTAATCTCTAAAATCTCTGCAATTTCTTTTAAATTTAATTCTTCATAATAATAAAGCTGTATCACAAGCCTTTCTCTTTCTTTAAATTCTTCCAAAACCGCGTTGATTTTTTCTATTAATTCTTCTTTTTCTATTTGTTCTATGATATTACTATCATTAAAACAATTTAGCTGTTCATCTAAAGGCATAACAAGCGATATAGCATGAGCTGCTCTTGCTTCTTTTACCTTTTCTACTTCTAAATTTAATCTTTGTGCTAAATACTCATCATCAGGTTCTTTTTCATTTTCTTGGTAAAACTCATCTATAATAGCGTCAATATCTTTGATGATTTTTCTATTACTTCTACTCATTACATCAAGGCTTCTTAGATAATCAAGCATAGCTCCATTTACTCTTTTTCTTGCAAAACCCCAAAAATTGTCATTTTGTTCTTTATCATAGCGACGCGAGAGTTTAATCATCTCTTCTACGCCAATACTAATTAAATCATTTACATCAATACTTGCAGGCAAACGCTCTTTAAGTCTAAAAGCCATAGCTCTTAATGCGGGCATATAAGAGATGACTAAGTCATCTTGTTCTTTTTTTAGCGTAGAAGCATAAGCATTATGCGGCTGCATGTTTTACTTTTCTTTTTGAAGAGCTATCAAGTTTTTTAAGGTCTTCACGCTCTTCTTGAAGTTTTTCAAGCAAGTAATCCATTTTCTTTTCTCTTGCAGCTAATTCTGCTATAAAGCTATTATTTTCATTTTCATATTTTTCTTTATTAAAGCTTCTACCACTAATTTTATTTGCATCTACAAAAATCATAATTACTATATGGATTAACACATAAAATACAAAAGTAATCAAACAAGTATATACAACTATCTCTACTGCATCTTCTATATTAACTATGGTGAACATTAATCCTATAAAAAAACCACAAACAGTAAAAAAAGCAACAAAATTTTCTGGTCTCATCTTTTTCCTTCAATCTAAAAACGATCCAAAAGCTTTTTGAAAAAACTCATAATGCTTTTATCTCCCACATTATTAAGCACTTTTTGTTCCAACCTATACAAAAGCTTAGAAGCTATGGCTTTTAGCTCATCACTTGCATTAGTATCATCATCGCTAAATAAAGTTCTTTTTTTAATACTAGAACTAATATCTTTACTTTGACCTAAAAATCCTAAAAATTCTAAATTTAAATTATGCTTAATGTTAATATCTGCTACTTTTTTAATATTATCAAAAATTCTTAAAGCCTCATTTTCATTTCTAACTACATTAAATACCATTAATAAATTCTCTTTAGTCTTTGAAGTAGTTTTTATAGTAGCATAAGCATCGGTAATTGCGGCAGGATCAGGTACAGTTATGACAATAACCTCATCAGACATTTCTAAGAAATTCCCTATATTGCCACCAATACCTGCTCCTGTATCAATGATTAAAAAGTCTAAATCATCTAAAATACTTGTTTGATTTAAAAATCTCTCATAAATATTTTTATCATTGTATTTTAAAATTTCATCGCCACTCTCACCTGGGATAAGCCATAAATTTGGCTTGACTTCTATTAGAATATCTTCTAGTGAGCATTCACCTTTTAAAACATGTAAAAGGTTTTTTTCTACACGCACATTTAAAATCACATCTAAATTTGCAAGCCCTATATCTGCATCAAAAAGCCCTACTTTATATCCATTTTTAGCTAGGATGTTGCCCAAATTTGCACTAAAAGTACTTTTTCCAACCCCACCTTTACCGCTAGTAACTGCGATAAAATGGGTATGTTTTACATTTGAGTTTTCATTTTTTACTAGATCTTTTAATTTTTCTGCTTGATTACTCATTTTCATCCCTTCTAAAACCTTCTAACACACAACGCACCAAAAAGTCGCTATTTGCTACTTCTATATCATCAGGCACTTCTTGACCTATGGAAAAAAAGCTCATCGGAGTGCTAGTTTCATAAAGCAAAGAAAACACATTTCCAAATACTTTTGTTTCATCAAATTTTGTAATGATTAAAGTGTCTATATTTAAAAATGAAAAATTATTATAAGTTTCTAATAAATCTTCATATTTTGTATTTGCTGAAAGCACTAAATTCACATCAATTTGCGCATTAGAATGCGATAAAAATTCTTTTGTTTTTTCAAGTTTTGCCTTATCATACTGTGAATTTCCGGTTGTATCTACTAAAATAACCTCACAAGTATTTAAACTTCTAATCGCATCATCTAAGTCATTTGGCTCTATACTATCAATAATAGGAAGTTTCATCATCTTAGCATATTGAAAAAGCTGCTCTACTGCGCCTATTCTATAAGTATCAAGAGTTATAATACCGGTTTTATAGCGTCTATCTCCATAAGCATAGCGAAAAGCAAGCTTTGCTAAAGTTGTAGTTTTACCTACTCCTGTTGGACCTACTAACATCATGATTTTTTGCTTTTTAATTTCACTTTCTAAACGGCATGGAAGCATATTACGCAAAAGTGAGTAAAAATACCTTTGCACTGCTTCTTGATTTGCTTTCATAGTGCTTGGCATATTTTCAATAGTTGCTTTCATAATCGCTTCTAAATGCGCTTCTTGCATACCACTTGCTTTAGCTTGCTTATAAATACTTGCAAACTCAGGTGGTATAGCTAATTCTTTGCGTAAATCTGCCTTATCATCCCACATCATATCCACAAGTAAATTCATTTTATCATTAAGCTTGTTCATTTGTTTTTCAAAAGCTTCTATTTTTTTATCATAATTTGGATTTGGCATAGAAAAATCTTGATAGTTTGAAACCTTGCTAATTTCTGAACTAACTTGAGAAAGTTTGTTTTTTAAATTTAAAAAATTATCATCTTTTTTGCTTGTATTTAAATAAGGATTAATAGGTTTTTGCTTAGCTTTTGAAGAAAAATCAAGCACTACATCTTCTTCTTTTTTTTCATCTTCAAGTTTTGGAGCTTGAATTTTAGCCTCAGGAAAACTTGCTGTGTTTGGTTTTTTCTTTGGTGGCATAGGCAAATTATTTTGTTTTAAATGCTCTTCATAATCAGCTTCTTCAATCGCCACTATAACCTCATACAAAGGCTTTTGATTGATAGTTTTTGGGCGAATTTGCTTATTAGTTACTATCAAAGCCTTATCGCCATAATCTTGCTTGACCTTAGGTATAATCTCATCTGTGCTTTCAACCGTAAAAGTATGAATCAATTGTCCCATATTTTTCCTTATCTTAACAAGCCCAAAGGCAAAGTTACGCTAATTCTATCATTTACCCCCGCATGAGGCACTATGCAATACTCATCTTTACGCGCTTTTTTTGAAAAATACAACAAATCCAAATCAAGCGTTCTAGGAGCATTTTTAAAAGTTCTTTTTCTTTTGAATTTAAACTCATAAAAAAACAAAACTTTTAAAAGTGCTCTTGCATGCAAACTTGTGCTTACAACCATCACCGCATTAGTAAAGTCTTTTTGCTCTTCAAAGCCAAAAGCTTTATTAATCAAAAATGGCGATGTTTGCAATACTTGCAAGCGTTTATCTTGCATTAAAAGCCTAAATAAACTCCGAAAGCGTTTTTTTTCATCTTCTATATTGCTTCCAAGTCCTATAATGGCTATGTATTTTCCTTTTTTATCAGCCCTTGAATAAAAAGGAAAAAAACGAATTTTTTCTAACCTTCTAGCCCCTTTAATCAGCAAGTTATAACACCACTGCCTTTTCTTTATCAAGATAGACCATATCTTCTATCCTAATGCCAAGTTTATCTTTGATATAAATTCCAGGTTCAATGGTAAATACCATACCTTCTTTTAGCTCATAATCACTTCTTGGACTAATATTTGGCAACTCATGTATATCAAGCCCCACTCCATGCCCTAAGCTATGAATAAATTCTTTTTCAAAACCTGCGTTTTTAATCACTTCTCTTGCGATAAAATCAAGCTCACTTGCTATCATACCAACGCGTGCTTTTTCTATAGCTTGAAGCTGAGCTTGCTTAACCACCTCATAAATTTGTATAATTTCTTTGTCTTTAAAATTTGGCTTATTTTTATCAAAAACTATACCATTCTCATCAAAACAAGCCGTTCTTGTGCGATCAGAACAATACCTTTGATAAACCACACCCGCATCAACTAATAACAAATCTCCATATTCTAAACATTTATCACCAGGTAAAGCATGTGCTTTAGCTGCGTTTTCATTAATAGCCACAATAGGTGAAAAAGAAAGCCCTAAAGCACCTTTTTTTTGAAAAATTTCACATGCTTTAAAATGTAATTCTTTTTCGCTTTTTCCATGGCCTTCTTGGCTGATAAATTTAGCAAATTCTTCAAAGCATTCTTTACCAAAATTTACAGCCTTTTGCAAAAGTTGTAATTCCTTGGCATTTTTTATAATGCGTTTATTTTTACTTAAGTCTAATTTTTCCTCAAAAACGATATTAACACTTTTACTAAGTTCTTTAAATTCAAAATAGCTAAAGTCTTTTGGGTCAAAACACACCCTATCAATCCCTGCTTTTTCTAAAAGCTCTCTAGCACTAGCAAAAAGATCTTGTGCTAAAACTACCTTAGCATTTTTTATCATTTCACTAGCTTCAAAGCTATATCTTGCATCAGTGATGAAAAAAGCTTTATCTTCAAGTTTTAAAAATAAAGCATTATCGCAAGAATAGCCGCACTCATAAAAAAGTGCATTTTCGTTTTTTAAGATAAAATTCATTGATTTGCTTGTTGTGCTTTTGCTTGAGCTGCTTTATATGCATTGATTTGATCAAAAATTTGGAAAAGTCCCATTAGAGCCATATGATAACCAAAAGGACCAAAACCTACCACGCTACCTGCACAAACTGGTGCTATCATGCTTTTTTGTCTGAATTCTTCTCTTCTGTAAGTATTGCTAATATGCACTTCAATCACAGGCATATTAATCGCCGCAATCGCATCACGGATTGCTATAGAAGTGTGTGCATAAGCAGCTGCATTAATAATCACTCCATCTACACTGCCTAAGCATTCTTGAATTTTATCAACTAGCTCACCTTCAAAATTACTTTGAAAAAACTCAATCTCCACATTAGCTTGTTTTGCGGCTTGTTTCATTTGCTCGTGGATATCTTCCATTTTCATATTACCATAAATGTGAGTTTCTCTTACACCAAGCATATTAATGTTTGGTCCTTGTATCACCATAACTTTCATAATCTAACCTTTATTTAGTAAAATTTACTATATTATAACACTTTAAAGCTAAATTTTAGCTACAATTTACCTTTTTAAAGGATGGAAAATGTTTATAATAGCACCCAAAATCATCCTAACTTGTGATGATAAATTTGGTATTTTAGAAAAAAAAGCTATTCTTTTTGATGATAATATTTTAGAAATTGATAGCTTAGAAAATTTACAAAAATCCTACCCACAAGCTAAGCTTATACCAACTCCAAAAGATACCTTACTTTTACCTGCTTTTATCAATCCACACACGCATTTAGAATTTAGTGCAAATAATGGAAATTTAGTCTTTGGAGACTTTTTAAAATGGCTTGATAGTGTTTTTAATAACCGCGAGCAATTAAACGAAAAAGCCAAAGAAAAATTAATCTCACAAAATATTCATAAAATGCTAAAAAGTGGCACTGCTACTATAGGAGAAATTTCAAGCTTTGGGGGCGATTTAAACCCTTGTGTAAATTCACAAGCTAGAGTGATATTTTTTAATGAAATTTTAGGTTCAAATGAAAATTTTATCCAAGCAAAAAAAGAGGAATTTTTAACTCGTTATGAAAAAAGCATGAGCTTTAAAACTTCTAAATTTATCCCTGCTATTTCAGTGCATGCACCCTACTCAACCCACCCAGAGCTTGCTAAATTTGCTATAAAACTTGCTAGAGAAAATGATCATTTACTAAACACACATTTTCTTGAAAGTAATCATGAAAACAACTGGCTAAGATTTAAAAAAGGTGGTTTTAAAAAGAGCTTGGCTAAATTTAGCAAAAATCCTATGCCACTTTACACTCCGCAAAGCTTTTTAGAACTTTTTAAAGATCAAAGGACTTTATTTACACATTGCGTGTATTTTAAAGAATGGAATTTGCTAGATAAAAATCTGCACTCAATCACGCATTGTGCTTTTTCAAATAGGCTTTTGAGTAAAAATACTTTTAAATTAAAATCTGCTTTAAAAAATGGTATTAATATCCATCTAGGAACCGATGGCTTAAGTTCAAATACTTCTTTAAGCATGCTTGATGAAATGAGAGCAAATTTACTTATACATGATGATTTAGAGTTAGAAAATTTTGCCAAAATGTTACTTTTAATGGCAACAAATAAAGCCGCAAAAGCCTTAAATTTAAACCTAGGTCAAATTCAAAAAGGCAAAATAGCTGATTTTAGTCTTTTTGCTTTACCAAATAGTGCAAATTTAAAACAACTTCCTTTGCAATTTATCTTACAAAGCAAAGAAGTGTTAAAACTTTTTATAGAAGGAAAAGAAATAATATAAATATCTTAAACAAGAGTTTCTAATCAAAATTAAAATATTTCTGTTATACTTAAAAATTATAAGAATCTTTAATAAAATTTAAGAAAGTCATATGAAAAAATATTTAATAATATTTATTTTTATAACTCAAATTTTAGCTTTAAATGATTTTGAAGTTATTAATGTTCATAAAGCACACGATCTTAATATCACAGGAAAAAATATAAATGTAGGTATTATAGATTCTGCTTTTAATGCAAATCATCCTAGTTTGCAAGGACAAATCATAGAGCAACAATACTCAACAGTAAATAATAAACCTTATACTCCTGATCTAACAGTAGACACTCACGGATCACATGTAGCAGGAATTATACTTGGTAATTTTAAAAACATTAAAGAACCATATGGGATTGCTTACAATGCGAAAATGTATGGAATTCAAATTTTTGGCTATAACAATGGAAGTCAAAAAATAATTCCTTATAATATTTATGATTATTTTAAAGATAAAGAAATAAAAATAATCAATAATAGTTGGAATACACAATTATATCCAATAGTAGGAATGAGTCAGCTCGGATGGTATGTATCAGATCTTAAAAAGCAAAATTCTAATTATTTTTTAAATTTAGCAAACAACAATAAACCGCTTGATGGGATTATAAAGTTAGCAAAAGAAAAAAACATTCTAATACTATTTGCAGCTGGAAATGAGGGTATAGTATCACCTGGATTTAATGCTACTCTTCCTTATTATGATGAAAATTTAAGATCATGGCTTAGCATTGGAGCCATTGATTCTTCTAAAATTACAAAAGATGAAAATGGAAAACTTATATTATCCTCTAAAGCTATAGCATCGTATAGCAATGGATTAAAAGGAGTTGAAAATTTTTCATTAGTAGCACCTGGAAGTTTTGTTAATTCAGTTAATGCTGCTTATAATATACAACCCATTTTTGGAAGACCTGATAAAAATTTATATGTTAAAATGAGTGGTACTTCTATGGCAACTCCTATGGTAAGTGGAGCTGCTGCTTTAGTGTCAGAAAAATTCCCTTTTTTAAATGGAAAACAAATAGCTGATGTTTTATTAAGTACAGCAAATAAAAATTACAAAACTCCAAAACTAACAGTAAAAGAAACTCAACTTCTCAATACTTCCAATGGAAGAAAACAATCCTATTATACTATTATTTATATAGATACGCCTATCCCTGATGATAAAAATAAAATAAAACAAGATTTGATAGATGCTGGATATTGGAGTTTTGAAGCAGATAAGATATTAAACAATCTAATCGACAAATATCCACTTATGCAAAATGCCAATGAAGACTACAAAGGAATACAAACTCTCAAAAAAGAACAAATCTTAGGACAAGGCATTCTAGACATTAAAAAAGCCATAAATGGTATAGGAATTTTAGATGCAAATAGATTAAATTCACAAGATATTACCGATACTTATGGCGAAAAAGAAGCTTACTATACTATAAATACTCAAGGATATAACGCGACTTTTAGCAATGACATATCTCAAAAAAAATGGGATGATAGTTTACATAGACTCGATGCTTTAAATTCTCCAAAAGATGAAATACAAAATTTAAATATTGGATTTATCAAAGATGGTCAAGGGAGGTTAATTTTAAGTGGAGAAAATACTTATCTTGGTAAAACTATAGTAAAAGAGGGTGAGCTTTCCCTAATAAAAACACAAAATAATAAAGGAATTATAAGTGGGGAGGTTAAAGTTTTAACTAATGGTAAATTTAGTGGAAATGGTTTAATAAAAAATAATTTATACAATCAAGGAATTGTGAGACCTGGAAATCAAGACTTAAGTGATTTAATTGTAGAAGGTCTATATAACCAAAAAAACAATGCTGTTTTGCAGCTTGATTTTGGAAATAATGGTAATTCTAAACTTATAGCAAATTCTTATCAAATAGAAGGTGGTAAATTACAATACATACCATTACCTATGTTTTACACTAGTGGCAATATAATTACTATAAATTTAGCTGGATTAAAAAATAATATAAATGACTTTGAAAAAGTTGAAATATCAGGAAACAATAGTATTGATTTTGTTGCTGTATTAGATGAAGATAAAGTTAGTATTAATAAGCCCGCGCCTGAACCAAAACCTGAACCAAAACCTGAACCAAAACCTGAACCAAAACCTGAACCAAAACCTGAACCAAAACCTGAACCAAAACCTGAACCAAAACCTGAACCAAAACCTGAACCAAAACCTGAACATGATAACTCTCAAATAATAGTCAAGCCTATTATAAAAAACAATGCGTATAATACTCAAAATAGCACTATAGGACAAGCATTAAGAAGCATTAGAATGATGGATAACTTAAATGAAAACTATAAAAATTATTTTATTTTACTAGATAATGCAGATAAAAAAATCGTTCAAAGTAGTCTAAAAAGCTTGGAATCAAATGATTATTTATCCAATTCAATCCAATTATTAAACACCTACAGTAATTTCGGACAAAATAACATGCTCTCGACTCTTAATCCAACTTTCATAAATACACCTATGGAGGATATTAGATTAGCTAGTAATACTTATCCGACAAATTTATTATATCAAAGTGATGTAGCCAATTTTAATTTTTATGATAATCAAACATATATCTTCCAAATGGGACCTAGTTTTAAAAAAATATATGGTAATGATTTTCATGGAAGCTCCTATGGACTCAATCTTAGCGTAGGAAAAGAAATTAATTCTTCAATGTTCGCAACGCATTTAAGTACTTCATATTCTAATGTTGATTTTTCAACATCTAATATCAAAACAAAAAACGCAAATTTATCAAGCAATTATATTTTGAATTTAGAAAATTTTAAAATTTTAAGCGGTATTGGCATAGGATTATACTCAAGCAACATGCAAAGATATATACTAAATTCAGATACTTTAAAAGGAACATATAATGGATTGATAACTTCTACCCAATTAGGTGTAGCAAAAGAATTTAGTTATAATAAAAATTTAAATTTAACTCCTTTGGTATATTTTAATTACAATTATTTTCAACAAAATGCATTTAGTGAAAGCGGTGGAATTTTTTCAAAATCTTACGATAGCATAAAACACAACAGCACATCTTTAGTTTTAGGGATTACTTCTTCTTATGTATTACCAAATTTAGATGAAAATAAAAATACTATAACAGGTTCTATATTGTATGAAAAAAGATTAACAGGAAAAAAGATAGGCAACAATGCAAATTTTATTGATTTTAAAAATCAAAAATTTAAACAATACTATGATTTAGATACTAACTTACTCAACATTAACCTTGGACTAAATTTCAAACCAAATAAAACATTCTTTTTTGATATAAAATTATTAAATGAAATTTATAAAAATCAATATAATGTTAATTTGGTGTCAAATTTTGGATTTAATTTTTGATTAAACAACTTAAAAAGGAAAAGAATGCAGATTATAAAATCATTTTTTAAAGGAATTGGAAAAACCATTTCTTATATCAACACTTATTTTAAAACCTTTGTGTTTTTATTTATCGTGTTTTTAATCCTTACTCCAAGCGGGGATAATGCCAAACTTTCTAATGCAAACCTAGCTCAAATTAATCTTAAAGGCGAAATTAGCGATGCGAGCAATCTTTTAGAACAAATTTACAAAGTCAAAGATGATAAAGCTATAAAAGGGGTTTTGCTTTTTATAGATAGCCCTGGTGGAGCTTTTGCACCAAGCATGGAAATAGCCTTAGCTATACAAGATCTTAAAGCTAAAAAACCTGTGGTAGTCTATGCAGGTGGAACTATAGCAAGTGGAAGCTACCTAAGCGCAGTAGGAGCTGATATGATCATCGCTAATCCTGCTAGCTTTGTAGGATCTATTGGGGTAATTATGCAAGGTTTTGAAGTAAGTGAGCTTGTACAAAAACTTGGTATAAATGAGCAAACCATCAAAGCAGGAAGCTATAAAGAAGCAGGAACTTTCATGCGTAAATGGAGCACAGAAGAAAAAGACTTTTTGCAAAATTTAGCCAATCAAAGCTATGAACTTTTCACGCAATTTGTCGCTAAAAATCGCAAGCTAGATTTAAATCAAGCAAGCTCATGGGCTGATGCGAAAGTGTTTTTAGCAAATGAGGCTTTAAAATTAAAACTCATTGATAAAATAGGCAATTACGAGCAAGCCAAAAAAGAGTTAGAAAAACTAGCCAAAGTGCAAAACCCTATCTGGCAAAAAGAAGATGCTATAGATAAGTTTTTAAAACGATTAGAAGAGCAAAGTGCTAGCTTTTTTGCTAACACTTTAGCGCAATTTTTCACACAAGTAAGCTCACAAAAAATCTACTAAGATTTGATAATCTCATAAAACCCATAAGTATCATTTTCTAAAAAGCCTTTATGCAAAGGCTTTAGTTTTAAATCTAACTTAACATTTTCAAAGGTATTTAAATTCGAGCTTGAAAAAATCAAAAGCATATCCAACTCATCTTTAAAGGCTTTTAAAAAATTCTCCCCGCCCTCATACATGATGAGCTTTGCTTCACTAGGAATGCTTGTAAAAATTTCTCTTTCAGCTACGCTAAATAAAGGAATGTTTAAATCAAAACTTTCTAAATTTTGACGGCTTAGTATGCATAAATTTGGTGCTTTAGCTTGAGCTAGCCTTGCATCTAAAATAGGCCTATCATGCCTTATAGTTTCTCCACCTACTACTAGCAAATCAAGCTTTGAGCGCAATGCGTGAGCATAGGTTCTACTTGCTTTAGAACTTACGATTTTGCCATAAGCAGAGCCATTTAAAGAAAGAGCTAGTTTAAAAAATTTAAAACTTGATTTTTGCCATTTTAAAAAAGGCTTTAAAAGCTCTTTAGCTCTTTGCTCGCAAATTCCCATGTGAACTTTTATGCCTTGATCTTTTAAAAACTCTGCCCCACCGCTTGCAAGCTTATGCTCATCCTTAGTAGCGATAAAAACTTCACTAAAACCAAGTGTGCTAAAAAGTTTCGCACAAGGTGGGGTTTTACCCTGATGATTGCAAGGTTCTAAACTCACATAAGCACTAGCGCCTTTTAATAACCCTTGATGATTTTGACAAATAAACTCATGCAAATCATTTGCATTTTGTGGTAAATCTAAATTTGGATTAAGCACTTTTAAGGCTTTACTCACTGCTTCAAGCTCTGCATGAGCCTTACCTGCTTCTTTATGCGCTTCTATACTTAAAATTTTGCCATTTTTATCTAAGATTACACAACCTACGGCTGGATTGGGGTAGGTCAAAAGCTGATATTTCCAAGCTTCATCTATGGCTAAATTCATATAAAATTCGTGATTCATATTACTTCCTAAAAAGGTAAAGGCGCAAAAAATACCTTAAGCTTTACATGCTCATCACAAGCTTTTAAAAAACCTTGTGCTAAAAACTTAATATCTTTAGTTTTTAATTTCTCTCTTAAGTCAAAAGTTCTCTCACATAGAGGGTAAATAAGATAAATTTCCTTTATCTCGTATTTATTTGCATAAGCAAACATTTGATATAAATCGCTTTGCGATATGCCATGCTTTTTCTCATCTTCACTATCATCTAGAATTTTCCATTTTGTATCTAGGATCATTTTATTTTCTATATATAAATCAGGCTTTAACATAAAACATTTTTCATCATTTTTTGAGATTAAATACTTTCCACTACTTTTGGTTTTTATATTTTTGCTAGGATTAGCAAGTTTAAACATATAAGCCACATAGTTTTCAAAAAGTTTTTCCATAGGAAAAAGTAAAGCAAAGGCTTCGTTTTTACCTTTATATGGAGCAAAGCTTTGATTTTGTAAAAATATCTTACACCAAGAAAGTATATTTTCATAATAATCAAAATGTCTTGAAATTTTAAAACTAAAATCTTTTTCATAATTTGTAGAAAATTCTACCTCATCAAGCATTTGCATAGCTTTGATGATTTTAAATTTATTCAAGCTTGTTTTGGATTTTAAAAAATTTAATGTTGATTTTATCAAACGATTTGGTGCTATGTCTAAAACAAATTCATCGCTACTTGTGAAAAATCTTTCTATGTGTATTAAATTTGATTTTATATGCTCATTGAATAGTAATTTTCCTTTTAAGAAAGCTCTGTTTTCTTCGCTACTTACATAAGATCTCATCAAACCTTTTTTATACACACTATCAAATTCATCTAAAAACATCGTAATAAACACTTCAAACAAAGGTATTTTAGCAATTTGCAAAGATGAAATTTGAGACTTTTTAAAGGGAGAATTTTTTAAGGTTTTTAGCATGTTGATTAAAAGAATACTAGGATCATTTTTAAGATCTTCTTCACTAGAATCATCATTTTTAGAGATATTTTCTAATTCGTAGTATTTTTTTAATTTTTCTTTATCATAATTTGAGGATTTATCTTCTTTTTTATAGCTATCCAAATTTGTGCATTTTGGAAAGATCTCCAAAACACCGCTTTTAGTCTGTATAATGCCGACATAATTTTTTGCTTTTAAGGTATTTTTGTTTTTAAAGCCTAGAAGACTTTCATTATTTTTTGCAAAGTCTTCTAGCTCTTTATAAAATATTTCAGCTTTTTCTTTGAAAATTTCTTTTAAATCTTCTTTAGAAAAATCTTGGTATTCGATGATAGAAAAGGTGTTAATTGTTTTCATTATTCATATATTTTTTTAAAAGTAGCTTCATCCCATTTTTGACTATCACTAAACTTATAAATAACCTTATCACTTTCTATAAATTCTGTCATATTTTTTAAATAATCTTTATTTTCAACAATAACATTTTCCAACATACCATTTTTATTTAAAACTGCGTCAATCAAAGCATAATCATTATAAAAATACTCTTGCAATAATGGGATGATTTTATTTTGAAAAACATTTTTTAATTTCTCTAAATTCTCAATGCCTATAAAAAATGCATGTCCTATAGTCTTTTCTCTATCTAGCAAGTATTCTATGCGAGTATTAATAGCTTTTAATAATTCTTGCAAATTAACACCTTCGCAATTATCTGACAAAACATTAGGTTTAGGTATCATCTCGATAAATTCAAAGCGTCTTCGCAAAGCTGTATCAAGTGAAGTTATACTTCTATCAGCTGTATTCATAGTGCCTATGATATAAACATTTTTAGGCACTCCAAATTCATCTTTACTATAAGGCAAAGTTACCTTTAACTCTTCTTCTTTACCTATTCTTTTGCTAGGTTCTATTAAAGTGATAAGCTCACCAAAAATCTTACTTACATTACCACGATTAATCTCATCTATGATTATTATATAAGGTTTTAAAGAATTATCGTTGTTTTTCTTATTTTCATTCTTTGCAGTTGATTGTTTTTCATATGCTTTAAATTTTTTCACTAAATTAAAATAATAAGTATGAGTTCTATCGGCATAATCTCTATCAAATACTTTTTTAAACATTTCAGCGGCATTATTAAATTCATCTTTGTGTTTTAATAATTCCATAAATATAGATATACTTAAATTAAAATTTCCATCAAATCTCTCTACTCCTTCACTATAAATCATAACCGTTTTATCATTGATATCAACAACAAAGAAATTTCCACCCTTTGTTTTACCAATAGGCTCATTTGTTTCCAAAAGCCAATTTAAAAAATTTTCAACTTTTTCCTTTAATTCTATTTTTTTATTTAACTCATCTATATTTAAGATACTATTCTCATAATTATCCAAAGCTTTTTTACAAAGTTCTTTAAAAATTCCGTCTTTTATTTCGTATTCTACTTCCTTAGAATTTTCTTTGCTATCTATATGAGGCTTTATACCTTCTACAAATTCTTCATATCCATAGCTTTGATGAAAAGTAGTAAAAACTATTTGCCTATTTTTTACATATTCATCAAATTTTGCTTTTTTCTCATCTCTATCTTTATTTGCTAAATTTTCACCCAATATCTCCAAAGCTTTATCTATAGTATGATAAGTTTTTCCTGTCCCTGGAGGTCCATAAAGAATTTGATTTAAAGGTGGATTTTGATTTTCATTTGGTGTTTTTTTCATTTTCAAAAAATGCTCTTTGTAAAATTTTTCATTTTCACTTTGCTTAACTACACTAAGATTTGAGCTACTTAATATATCTCCAAATAATGGTTTAGCATATAAATCATCTTCATTTTTACTTAAAACACTATATTCTAAAAACCTATTTAAAGAATATAGCCCAACAGCATCAGCACTCGTTATAACTTTTATCTTTTGATTTTTTATTTCTACTTTAAATTCTTTCTCGCCGCCTCTTGTTTTCAAATACTTAACCATATCTTTTGAAACATAATTTTTATAAGCATTGACATATTTTACAAATTCCAAATAGTGAGAATTAATGCAAGCATGCGGACAACCTTTTCCGCTCTTAAAATTATATTCTTGTAATAATCCATCTTTCAGTTCAAATGACAAATTTATTAAAACTTCCATAGAGTTTATTTGAAATGTATCAAAATCATCTCTATTAACAATATTTAATCTTTTGCATTCTTTAATTGCATATTTTGCTGTATTGATATATTGATTAACAGTCTTTAATCTTTTTTCCAAAAATATTCTAAAAATTTTTTCGTTTGAGTTTTCTATTTGTGCTTGTATTTTATTTCCATTTGAAAAGTGAAATTCAACAACATTCATACTATTTTCCTTTAATCCACAATTGCAAAAAATTTACAATTTTTATAATATCTATAAAAATATTCACTATCTTTATGCATAGTTTTTAAATAATTAAAAACAGGCGAAGTCCATTTATAACCTTGACTTTTTGTATGAAATTCATCTATTAATTTATCATCTTGATAAACATATACACTCATGCCGCCATTTTTTACAACTGCTTCTTTAAATTCATCTTCATCTTTTGGAAAATGATAATACACATTGCCATTTTTATCTTTTTTGCTTATATTATAATCATATTTATTTTCAAGCATTATACGCCTTTTTGTTTTTGTATTTAAATTTAATTATATAAAAAATAAGTAAAAATTTAGAATTCTAAATTTTTACCATTGTATGAAGGTTTTAGCTTTTCTTATGTCGCTAAAATTTATAGTAGTTTTTTCTTGAGTTTCTAAATTTTCTAAAATGATATTTTCATCATCTACGGCGATGATTTTTGCTTCGATTTTTTCTTTTTCACTAGTTGTGATTTTTACAAGTTCGTTAATGCTTTTTGCAAAATGCTCGATTTTACTAAGTTTTCTTTCAAGCCCACAGCTTGATACTTCTAAAAAATACTCTCCACCCACAGGTGGCTCTACATCAAAAATAGGTGATAAAATCTCACTAAGCTTAGCACAATCATCAAGATTTACTCCACCTTCTTTTTGTACATAAATTCTATAAATCTTTCTACCATTTTCACTTACTAGCTCATCATCATAAAAGCTAAGCCCTGCTTCTTTACAAAGTGCTTCAAGATTCATTTTGTTCCTTTTTGATTTTTTCAAATAAAGCATCCATATGGTTTTGATACTCTAATCTATCATCAAATTTAAAGTGAAAATTCGGACATCTATACCACCCTTGCTCACTCATGCAATAATTTTGCAAAGCACGGGCGGCTTTTTTGAGTTGATTGAGTATGATTTCTTGCTCTTGGGTATTAAAAAACATTTTATCTAGATACACAAAAGCATCATATCTGCCTTTTTTACACTCCACATCTACTACGCACAAATTTTTTAAAGCTTCGTTGTCTAAATTTGCTAAAGCTTCTGGTATAAGTTCTTTTAAAATGCTTTCTGTGCGTAGCTTTTTGATTTCGGCTGGGTTCATAGGCTTACTTGTTCCTCAACTTCTTTATAACTTTCTATATAATCCCCCACTCTCATATCATTACAACCTTCTATGCCTACACCGCATTCATAGCCTTTTGCAACTTCTCTTACATCATCTTTAAAGCGTTTGAGCGAGCTTACATTACCTTCAAATACCACAACCCCATCTCTAATAAGCCTGATTTTCGCACCACGATTGATCGTGCCTTCTGTCACCATACAACCTGCGATTTGGCCTAATTTTGGTACATTGATCACTTGGCGAATTTCAGCTTGACCAAGTTGTTCTTCAGAGATGATAGGACTCATCATACCACCTAGTAAGGCTTTTACATCATCAAGCAAGTTATAAATAACATTATAAGTTTTTATCTCTACGCCTTTATCTTTAGCGCGTTCTTTGATCTCACCAGTTGGGCGTATATTAAAACCTAAAACGATAGAGTTTTCACTCGCACTTGCAAGCTCTATATCACTTTGAGTAATCCCACCTACCCCACTATGGATGATATTAACCTTGATCTCATCGTTTTTAAGTTTTTCTAAACTAGCCTTAATCGCTTCAAGCGAACCTTGCACATCTGCTTTTAAAATCACAGGAAGGGCTTTTAAATTGCCTTCTTTGATTTTTGCACCAAGCTCATCTATGCTTACTTTAGTGGATTTGCTTAGTTCTTTTTGGCGGTTGTATTCATGACGTTTATTAGCATATTCTCTTGCTTGCTTATCACTATCTACAGCTATTAGAGTTTCTCCTGCATCGGCTACTTCACTAAGACCTATGATCACCCCGCACTCACCTGGACCTATTTCTTTTAAAGCTTTGCCTTGATCATCACTCATAGCACGCACTTTACCATAAGCCTCCCCTGCTACGACTGTATTTCCCACTCTTAAAGTACCATTTTGCACGATGATAGTAGCCACAGGACCTCTACCTTTTTGCACTGAAGATTCTATAATACTTGCTTTAGCATGGGCTTTTGGATTTGCTTTAAGTTCTAAAATATCAGCTTGTAATAATACAATTTCAAGTAAATCCTCTATACCATCACCTTTTTTAGCTGAAACTGGCACAAATTCATGGCTTCCGCCCCATTCTACTGGCATGATGTCCATTTCTGCTAGTTGGGTTTTTACCATGTCAGGATTTGCGTTTTCTTTATCCATTTTATTAATAGCAATGATAATAGGTACATTAGCTGCTTTTGCATGATTGATCGCCTCTTTAGTTTGTGGTTTTACCCCATCATCTGCAGCTACTACGATAATAACAATATCCGTTATACTAGCTCCCCTTGCACGCATAGCAGTAAATGCCTCATGGCCTGGAGTATCGATAAAAGTGATTTTTCTACCATTTTTTTCCACCATATAAGCGCCCACATGCTGAGTAATCCCACCTGCTTCGCCACTTGCAATGCGTGATTTTCTTATATAATCAAGCAAAGAAGTCTTACCATGATCAACATGCCCCATAATAGTGATAACCGGAGCTCTTTGGCTTAAATTTTCTTCTGTTTGATTTTCATCATAATCTTTTACATAATCAAACTCATCAGCCTCATCAATGATATTAATCTCCACTCCAAATTCAGCAGCAAGAATTTCTATAGCATCCTCATCTAAAAAGTCATTTTTAGTCGTCATCATACCAAGCATGAAAAGTTTAGAGATAACTTCTCCGGTGTTTTTACCAAGTTTTTCAGCAAATTCATACACACGAATTTCTTTAGGTATGCTTACACTTGTTATAGCTTCACTTTCTTTTTTCTCTACCTTTTTAGGTGGTTTTTTACGACTTCTTCTTTGTATACCACCCTCGCCAAATGGGTTGATAGAGTTATTTAAAGATTGCTTTAAAATATTTGGTTGTTTTTTGTTTGCTGGTTGTGCTGGTTTGTTTTCTTTTACACTAAAATCAGGTAAAACTACCATATCGTCATCTTCTAAAGAAATATCAGCAAAGTCTTTATCTCCTAAAAGATCCATTTTAGTAGTGTTTTCTTTTTTACTTGCTACAGGATGATTTTTCTTTTCTTTTTTCTTTCTTTTTAAATTCTCATCTGAATTTGAAAAAATCATACTAAGGCTCAAACCTTGAGTATTTTGTATATTAGATTTTTCTTCATTGTTTATTTGATTTTCTTTACTTTCTTCTTTTTTCTTTTTAACGATAACTAAACCTCTTCTTTTAGCTAAATTTAAATTAGAGCCTAGTTTTTCATCGAATTTAATTTCTTCTTTTTTTTCTTCTAATGCTTCATTTTTAATAGGATTTTCAGGTTGCTTTTCTTCTTTTTTACTTTCTTCTTTCTTTTCATTTGTTGTTTTAACAGGAGTTTTTGTTTCTTTTTTAGTAGTTTTTTTCTCTTCTTTTTTGCTTTCTTCTTTTTTAGTAGTTTTTTTAGTCGCGCTTTCTTTTTTAGGCTTTGCCACTTTTTTTACCACATCTAGTATTTCACCTGATTGCACATATTGATAAATCGCTTCTGCGATTTCAGAAGATACTTTTTTGTTAGGGGATTTTATATCCTCCAAGCCTATTTCATTGGCTTTTTCTATAATTTCTTTACTAGTATATCCTAACTCTTGAGCGATTTCGCTAATCTTTACATCTGTCATTAAAAAATATCTCCTTTAAATCCTGCTGATTTATACTGCCATAAAAATTGCCTTTGCAAGCTCTCATAAAAGCCTTTTGCAATGTTTTTTCATCTTTTTCAAAACATGGATTACAAATATATAAACTCCTACCAAATTCCACTTTAGTGATAATTTGAGAATTTTTTATTTGAAATTGATGCAAACTTTGCTTTTCATAACGACCTTTGCAAACAATGCACATTCTAATGGGTATATGGTTTTTCAAAATTATATCTTTTTTTTGGAATTTTTAGCAAATTTTAAAGCCCTCATCATCAAATTCTAAAAGCTCAACTCTAAATTTAGCAAATTTATTTTTGATTTTTTCTTTGATTTGTTTAGCATCATCTTTATAGGCTAGAGTGAAAAAACTCGAACCTGAGCCTGAAAGCGTGCTCATGAGAGCATTATTATCTAAAGCTAATTTTTGTACTTCAAAAAGCTCAGGTAAAAGTTTCATTCTTTGATTTTGATGAAGTTTGTCTAAACTTGCATATTTCAACATGTCATATTTTTTTTCTAAAAAACAAGCTGTTAAAAATGAAGCATGACAAAGATTAAAAACAGCATCTTCTAGATTAATTTTTTTAGCTAAAACTGTTCTTGATTTTTGAGTATTCATCGCTACATTTGGTATAGTTATAACAGCTTGTAAGTCTTTATCTACTTCTTTTTTTATAGCTAAGACTTTTTGATTGTGATTTAATGCACACACAAAACCTCCAAGAGCTGCTGGAGCTATGTTATCTGGATGATTTTCATATTTTAAAGCTTCATTTAAAATGATATTTTTATCTGCTTTAAATCCGCTTAATTCATAAGCACAAGCAATAGCTCCAATTATTACAGCAGAAGAACTTCCCATACCTCTTGCTAAAGGGATATTATTTTGAAAAACAAAACGAAAATTATCTTTTTTACCGCTAAGTCTTTGATAAATTTCATAAAAAATATTAACAAAAGTATTATTTTTTTTAAGATAGATATTATTTTCACCTTCTCCATGTATGTTAATACTAAAAAATTTAGATTTTTCAACTATGGTTTGATTAAAATGTTTTAAACTCAAGCCCAAACAATCAAAACCAGGACCTAAATTTGCACTTGTCGCAGGAACTAAAATTTTCATTTTTTACCTTAATTAATTGCATCTAAAACATAAAAAGGTGTACTTTCTTTGCTTAAATTTAAACCTTTTAAACTTTGAGGCATAAAAAAACTTCCTGCTTGTGTCTTCTCTAAAATAATTTCACCATTGTCTTTTTTTACAAAACATAAATGTTTGTTTGCAGGTATAGGAGTGTTGTTATTTAACTCAAAAGCACTGATTGCTTTTAAAGGAATGTTTTTGACTATGGCTAATGTCTCAAAAGAAACATAAGAAATCTTTATACCCATGTAAGAACCTGGTCCATGTACATAAATAAGCTTTTCAAACTCATATTGCGAAAGTAATTCTTGCAATATTTTTGGTAAAACCTCGCTAACTTTTAAATCACTTTCAATGGTATTTAACAATAAATCATTTTCATAAATACCAAGCATTAAAGGTTTTGCTATGGCATTTAAAAGCAAAGTAACCTTTTTTATGCAAAAACCTTTTCATAAACCTTATGTGTGCTTTTTTCTAAGCTTACCACTTCATAGGCACTAGGATCTTTTAAAAGTTCTTTAGTTAAAAGATGATTAAGCTTGTGTGAACCTGCATAAGAAGTATAATCTCCAAAAACTCTACATCCAAGCAAGGTTAAATCCCCAATAGCGTCTAAAATTTTATGACGCACAAATTCATCCTTAAAGCGCAAACCTTCAGGGTTTAAAATACGATTATCATCAACCACAACAGCATTTTCTAGGCTTCCACCAAGACCTAAATTCATAGCTCTTAAAGCTTGAACATCTTTTAAAAATCCAAAGGTTCTTGCTCTTGCTATTTGCTCTATGTAGTTTTGTTTGCTAAATTCAAAACAATAATTTTGTTTGCCTATAATAGGATTATCAAATTCGATTGTATAGTTTATAATAGGCATATCCGTAGGACTTAAACGCACAAATTTATTGCCTTCTTTTACTTCTACACTTTTTTTAATCACTAAAATTTTTTTTGCCGCATCAAGCTCTTTTATACCTGCTTCTTCAAGCATCATACAAAAACCTATACTGCTACCATCCATTACAGGAGCTTCGTTTGCGTCTAAAACTATACGCACATTATCAATACCATAAGCATTAATCGCGCTCATTAAATGTTCTATAGTAGAAACATAACCCCTATGATCGCCTATTACAGTAGCCATTTGTGTATCGATGACATTTTCAGGCTTTGCTTCATAAGAAATTCCCAAATCACTTCTATAAAACACTATACCACTACCAGCTTCTAATGGCTCTAATTTTATACCAATAGGCTCACCCTTGTGCAAACCTATACCAACACCTTTAACTTCTTTTGCTATTGTTGTTTGATTCATTTTTATTCACTCAAAATTCTTTTTTTGCTTGATTCTAATACATTATAGATATTTTCTTTTATCCATTTTGCATCTTGCCATTGCTCAGGACGCACTTCAACACCTTGCACCAAAACACCAAAATGCACATGATCTCCAAGTGCTAAGCCTGTAGTGCCTGTAGTGCCTATAACATCACCCGCTTTAACTCTATCGCCCACATTTACATCCACATTAGTGCAATGTCCATAAAGAGTATAAATCCCAAAACCATGATAAATAATAATATTTAGTCCATAAATTCCATTTTCTTGTACAAATACCACTTCACCATCGTTATTGCTAATGATAGGCGCTTCTTTTACGCTTGCTAAATCAAGTCCCATATGATAAGAACTACTAAATGCTTGATTATTATAAGAATAAAATCTATGGTCAGCATAATCAGCCACTTTTTGGCCATTTTTTAAAGGCTTGAAAAGATTGACTTTAAAATTATTAATCATAGTATCAGGAACTTTACTCGTAATATCATGAATGATAACTTCATTAGAAGCTCTTAAGTCCTCATTAACAAATTTAAATTTTTCAAGCCTGCTTAACTCTCTATCTTTTGGAGCATATTTTTGTGCTAAAAATTCAATCTTTCCATCTAAAAATCTATCACTTACTTTTATATTAGATACTCGGTATTTTTTATTGGTAAAATAATATCTAATTCTTTGCTTGTTTACATTACCTGCTTTATCTACTGCCACTACATAAGCTCTAAAATGCTCATCAGTTGCCTCCCAAGGAATCAAAGCAGCATAATATCCTTCTTTCACATAAGGAGTTGCTTTAAAAATTTTATCTTTATCAGTTGTGATATAAACTTCTTGCAAATTCTCATCACTTGCTTTAAATACCACACTACCTACTCCACCTTGTTCGATTTGATAAGAATTGTCTAAAATTTCTACAAATGGTTTTTTGGTATCAATGATAACTTTCACTTCTTTAAGCGCTTGATTTCCTAAAAAGAAATTCCAAAAACTACTATCACTTGCTTCTATTACAAGCTTATAAGAATCAACATTTTCTTTATAAGCTGGTTTTGGTAGTTTTAAATCAAAATGGACACTTTTTTTATTACCTTTAACATGTTCATTAACAAGCATTTCACCATTTAATTCATTTGCTTTAAATAGTGTGACTTTAACATCTTTTAAAACGCTTTCATCGCTTATTTCTATAGATATAGGATCTGTTAAATTGCTATAAATAATATCTGATTTTGTTTGGATTAATGGAGGATTTTTTTCAAACAGCTTTGTATTTAACACAAAAACCCCAAAGGCTAAAAGTATTAAAAAAACTAGAAAAATCCATTTTTTATTTGATCTTTTACGCGTAAAAACCATATTCTCCACTTTCATTGTATAATTTTTGTAAAAATATATTATGCTTTAGCAAATTAAGAGTAAATTATAAAAAATTTTACAAAATTTCTCTTAACTTATTTGCACTTTTAATCCAAGCTTCAAGTTCATTTATATCACATTTTTCTATCATTTTTTTACACTCTTGTAATTCTTTTTGAAATAAATCAATAGAATTTAATAAATTTTGTTTGTTTTGTTCAAAAATACCACTCCACATTTGAGGGTTTGATTTTGCAATTCTACACATATCTTTAAAAGAAGGACCTCCTAGGTGGGCTATATTTTTTTTATTTTCTTCTTTCATTACAAAATTTGCCAAGGAAAAACTAATCACATGCGGTAAGTGTGAAATGATAGAAGCATGATGATCATGCGCGATACTATCCATAAATACAAGCTTCATTCCTAAATCTGAAAAAATTTCTATAGCTCTTTTTTGATGGATATGATCAGCATTTTGCACATCACATAAAACACAAACTGCATTTTTATATAAGTCTTTTATAGCTGCATTTGGACCGCTATTTTCTGTTCCTGCCATAGGATGAGCTGCGATAAATTGACTTTGTAAATCAGATGGTAAATTTTTAATAATTTCTTCTTTTGTACTTCCAAGCTCAATGATAGTGCAATCTTTAGAAATATCTTGAAATTCTTTTAAAATTTTTACAATAGCTCTTACAGGGATAGCTAAAAAAATTACATCACATTTTTTTAACTCTTCAAATGAAACAATTTTATCTATTAATTTTCGCTCTAGCGCGATTTGTTCAAATTCTTTGTTTATATCATATCCGCAAACTAAATCTATTAATTTATTCTCTCTCAAGCTAAGGCCCAAAGATCCACCTATTAAGCCAAGTCCGATTATACCTACTTTCATAAATTTTCCTTAAAAAGCATTAGTTAAAAATATTTTGGTATTATAACGATTTTGTATATAAAAATTTAGGTAAAATGATGAAAAAATGGTTTGTTTTCTTTGCACTCTCAAGTTCTTTATGTGCAGCTACGATTAAAGATATAAAATTTGAAGGCTTATCGCAACTTTCTAAAGAAAGTGCTATTGCGATTTCTAAATTAAAAATAGGACAAAAAATCGATCCTGCTAGTATAGATACAGCAATTAAAAACCTTTTTGATAGAAATTATTTTAAAGATATAGTAGTAGAAGAAAAAAATGGGGTGCTAACTTTTAAAGTAATAGAAAAACCTTCCATTGGAAAAATAGACATTCAAGGTATAGCAAGTAATGATAGAAAACAAATAGAAAGTCTTGTTGGTTTAAAACCTGGAATTTTATATGATGAAAATTCAGCTAAAGACGCAGCCGAAAAAATCAAGCTTTTTTATCAAGCCAAAGGTTTTTATGACACTGTTGTAGAAATCAAAGATGAAAAATTAAGTAATTCAAGCTCATTAAAACTTACTTTTGTTGTAAATCGTGGGGAAAATATCATCATAGAAAAAGTACATTTAAGTGGTGCAAAAAATTTAAGTTATTCAGATATTGAACCTGCGGTAGCAAATAAACAAAGAGAAGCCCTAGGCTGGATGTGGGGCTTTAATGATGGTAAGCTTAAAATCTTTGATCTTGCAAATGATAGCTCAAGAATTTCAGATGTATATTTAAAAGAAGGTTATCTTGATGTAAGCGTATCTCCTGCTTTTTTAAATACTTATACAGATACTTATCAAGCTGATTTAACTTATTTTATCAACGAGGGTGAGGTTTATAAAGTTAAAGAGATTAAAATTTTTAATCCTATTTTTAGTGATGAAGAAAATGAAGCTTTAGCAAATGATTTAAAATTAAGTGTTGGAAAAATAGTTAATATAGAAAAACTAAGAGAAGATATAAAAACTATAGAAACAAAGACAGCTGATTTGGGTTATGCTTTTGTACAGGTTATACCTGATATACAAAAAGATAAAGAAAACCATGAAGCTATGATTATTTTTAAAGTCATACCTAATGAAAAAGTATATGTTAGAAATGTTGAAATTTCAGGTAATACTAAAACAGTTGATAGGGTTATTCGTAGAGAGCTTTATCTAACCGAAGGCAATCTTTATAATAGAACTGATTTAATAGACTCAAGAAATGCTCTAAGAAGAACTGCATATTTTGAAAATGTAGATATTAAAGAACAAAGAGTAGATGATACGCATATTGATTTGATAGTAGAAGTCAAAGAAGCTTCAACTGGAGCTATTTCAGGTGGTATTGGTTATGGAACTAGTGATGGAATTTTACTTAGTGCTTCATTATCTGATGCAAATATCTTAGGCTCTGGCATGAAAGGAAGTGTAAGTATAGACAAAGGCGATGATACACTTTCAGGTAGAATATCTTTAAGAAATCCTAGAGTAAATGATAGTGATTATTCTCTTGGAGGATCATTATATTCAGATCGTTTAGAATGGGATAGTTATGATGAGAGAAACTATGGTTTTGATATAAGTGTTGGTAAAACTTTGGGAAGATATACAAGCATAGATTTAACTTACAATCTTGAGCAAAGTGATATTTATCATTTGAGTGATCGCTTAATCGCTCAAGGATATAAACTCGGTAAAACTTACAAAAGTTCTATCACTCCTTCAATAGTATTTAACAATACAGATGATTATTATCTACCAAGATCAGGTTTTATCGCTTCAACCTCACTTGAATATGCAGGCTTAGGTGGAGATCAAGAATTTATAAGCTCTACTACTAAATTTAATTATTATCAAGGCTTAGAAGAATTTATAGGTTGGGATTTGATTTATCGCTATAAAGCAAGTTTTTATAAGGTATGGGATCAAGGTTATTTACCTATCAATGAAAAATTATACCTTGGAGGCATAGGAACTATTAGAGGTTTTGATAGAAGAAGCGTGAGTCCTAAAAACGAATGGGGTGATGAAACAGGTGGTACAGTGGCTTTTGCAAATTCTGTAGAGCTTAGCTTTCCAATCTTTGATAGAATCAAACTAAGAGGAAGTGTATTTTTTGACTATGGTGCCATAGGTGAGAGTTCTTTAAGTCAAATTCAAAGATGGAGCACAGGTGTTGGCTTTGAGTGGCTAACCCCACTAGGTGCTTTAAATTTAGTTTTTGCTAAACCATTTAACACTAATTCAAAAGACGACTTAAGCAAATTCGAGTTTATGTTGGGTGCAAGATTTTAAAAATACTAAAATCTTGCTATAATTTTGAAATTTTATTTTAGGTAGAGATAATGAATTTTTTAGATATTTTTTCTAGTATAAGACGCAAACAAGCCGCTCCAAGCGAAGCTCCAAATCACTGGGTAAAATGTAATTCTTGTCATGCGTTAATGTATTATAAAGAAATAGAAACTTGTTATAATGTTTGTCCTAAATGTAATTTTCATATGAGATTAAATCCTTTAAAACGCATCGAGCTACTTAGTGATGAAGATACTTTTGTAGAAATGGATAAAGATTTACATGCAATTGATCCACTTAAATTTGTTGATAGTAAATCATATAAAAAAAGATTAGCAGAAAATGAAGAAAAAACAGGAAGAAAAAGCGCTATAATAAGCGGCGAGTGCAATATAGATGGCATTAAAACTCAATTAGTTGTTTTTGATTTTTCTTTCATGGGTGGAAGTTTGGGCTCAGTAGAAGGTGAAAAAATTCTTAGAGCTATTGAAAGAGCGATTGAGAAAAAAACTCCTGTTGTTATAGTGAGTGCAAGTGGTGGAGCTAGAATGCAAGAAAGCACTTATTCTTTAATGCAAATGAGCAAAACAAGTGCAGCATTAAAGCTATTAGCAGAAGAAAAGCTTCCCTATATTTCTGTCTTAACTGATCCAACTATGGGTGGAGTGAGCGCATCGTTTGCTTGGCTTGGAGATATCATTATGGCTGAACCTGGTGCCCTAGTAGGCTTTGCAGGAGCTAGAGTTATCAAACAAACTATAGGTACTGATTTACCAGAAGGCTTTCAAAAGGCCGAATTTTTACTTGAACATGGATTAATTGATGCTATTGTAGAAAGAAGTGAACATAAAAAATTTATAGCAGATTTTTTAAGATTTTTTTCTAAAAATTAAAAATGCATATTAATCTTTTAAGCATTCAAAAAAACAATAATAATGAATTTAGTAAAATAGATGAGCACTACACCAAGCTCATCAAAAAATTTTGCAATTTTAATGATATTTGTATTTTTAACAATAAAATTAATTTAGCACAAAATACCAATACCATAGAAGCAAAAAAATCTTATACAAACGCGCTAAATCCTTATAAAAAAGGTTTTTGCATAGCTTTAGATGAAAATGGTAAAGAGCTTACAAGTGTAGAATTTGCTAAATTATTACAAGATAAAAATGAAATTTCTTTTTTTATAGGCGGTGCTTATGGCCTTGAAAAAGAATTCATCGCACAAATGCATACAAGCATAGCTCTTAGCAAAATGACTTTAGTGCATAAATTTGCTAAAACTATGCTTTTAGAACAAATTTATCGTGCATTTTGCATTAATACAAATCATCCATACCACAAATAGGAGCATTTATGCAAGAGTTAAATCTTGAAGAATTTAAAAATATATTACTTCAAAGACAAAAAGAAATTTTACAAGAACTTCAAGGTAATATAGACAATATCCATGATCTGCAAGATAGTGAACCAAGAGATGAAGTTGATTTACAACAAATTGACAACAGCTCACATATTGACTTAAAAATCAATGAAAATTTAAAAACAGAATTAGAAGAAATTAAACATTCATTAAGCAAAATAGATAACAATACTTATGGAATTTGTGAGTATTGTGATGAAGATATACATCCTGAAAGACTCAAAGTAAAACCTCACGCAAAATATTGTATAAATTGTCGTGAAAACTTAGAAAAAAGGAAAGAATTATGAAAGTAAAATTATTTTTCTTTGCAAGTTTAGTTTATCTTTTAATCGTAGCAGCCTTAGTTTATAATCTAAATTTGGGAAATTACACTTTCACAATTTCTACTTTTGAGCTAAATTTACCTATCAGCTTATGGGTAATTTTACCTGCATTTATTTTGATGGTTTTAGCTTTATTGCATATGAGTTTTTATGGCTTTTTAAAACATTTACAATACAAAAATCTTATTAAAGACAGCAAAAATTATGAAAATTTTTTAATTGATGTATTTTTGAAAAAAATAAGCAAAATTAAATTTAAAACTCAAGAATTTCAAGATATAGCCAAAAACACTCAAGCTCTTTATTTTAAAGAAAAAAATCAAAATACAAAAATAGATGATATTATAAATATTTTAGAGCAGTTAGACAAAAAGGAATTTGTGGAATTAAAAAAATACAAACTCGATCCACATAATGAAATTTTCATTTTAAATGAAAAAAATCACTTCCAAAAAGATAGCGACTATGCTTTTTCTTTTATTAAAAATAAAGAAACTCTGACAAATGAATTAGAAAATTTTGCTTATAAAATGGTATTAGATAATGCACCTTATAGCCAAATTAAAACACTAAAAATACAAAAAAATCAAGATGATATTTTATTACTTTTGGATAGATTTGAAAAAGAAAATTTGGAATTAAATCATGCTGAAATCGAAGTTTTGCTTAGCATGAATACCTTAGATGATAAGTCATATTTACAATGCACAAAAATACTTTGTAAAAAAATAGAGCCTCAAATATTAATTGCTTTATTTAAAAAGTTAAAAGATAGTCATTCTCAAGCTTTAAGAGCTTATCTTTATACTTTAGCAGAATTTGGTATGTATGATGAATTGCTTAATGAATTAGGAAATGATCAAAACGAACATAAGGATTTTAGACTCTTGCTCTTTTTAAGAGAACATAATAAAAAAATAGAACTTGAAAAATTTATACAATGATAGATTTTAGTAAAAAACCTTTGTTTTTAGCTCCTATGGCAGGTTTTTCAGACTTGCCTTTGAGAAATTTAGTTAAACAATTTGGGGCTGATGTAACAATTAGTGAGATGATAAGTTCTAATGCTTTAGTGTATGAAAGCTCAAAAACTCTTAAAATGTTAGAAAAAGCTGAACTTGAAAATCCTTATATAGTTCAAATTGCAGGCTCGGATGAAAGTGTGATTCAAAGGGCGGTAGAAATATTAAATCGTTTTGATTTTATAGATGGGATTGATTTTAATTGCGGCTGTCCTGTAAGTAAAGTTATAAAACAATGTGCAGGTAGTGCTCTTTTGCAAGATCTTGATAAATTGCAAAGAATTTTAGAACTTATCAAAAAAACAAGCAATAAAAAGCTAACTAGTGTCAAAGTAAGATTAGGGTTTGAAAAAAAAGATCCTATTACCATTGCTAAAGCATGTGAAAATGCTGGGGTAGATTTTATCAGTATGCATGGTCGCACTAGAAAACAAATGTATAGTGGAAATTCTGATTATGAAGCTATAGCTTTAGCTAAAGAAAATATCAAAATTCCTTTAGTTGCAAATGGCGATATTAGCACAGAAAATGCTAAAGAAGTTTTTAAAATAACAAATTGCGATGCATTGATGATAGGGCGTGCAAGCATAGGAAAACCTTGGATATTTCACGAGGTAAAAACTGGCAAAAAAATCGATAAAATTTTAAAAAACAAAATCATCTTTACACATTTTGAAGAAATGCTAAAACATTACAAAGAACAAGGTATAAGCATATTTAGAAAGCACTTACATGAATATTCTAAAGGCTATGAAGATGCTTCAAATTTTAGAGATTGTGTTAATCGCATTAATGATGCAGAAATTATGCGAAAATATATGCAAGAATTTTTCAATAAGGAATGATTTTTGCTTGTAAAATTCTAAGCAATATGAATGAAGAGATACCATAAAACAAGGAAGGTTCATGGCAGCTCATATCAATTCAAAAGGGATTTACAAAGCATTAGGTGGCATTAGAACAAGTGCAAATAATCTAGCAGCACATGCTTCAAAGCTTAACAATCAAAGTTTAAATTTCGAGCAAGTTTTACAACAAACACAACCAAAATGTATAAGCACTTGCTTACAAAGCTCCCAAAAACAACTTGGAAATTTGCTTGA
Source organism: Campylobacter sp. CNRCH_2013_0671h (assembly GCF_025773055.1). Lineage (NCBI taxonomy): Bacteria > Pseudomonadati > Campylobacterota > Epsilonproteobacteria > Campylobacterales > Campylobacteraceae > Campylobacter > Campylobacter sp. CNRCH_2013_0671h. Next base: position 35,089 of record NZ_JAKMTG010000007.1, on the reverse strand, counting down.
AGATATTAAAAATAGCAAGGAAGCTATTATAAAAAATACACATATTGATAGTGCAAATATCATCGCAAAATTAAGACAAGAGGCTATTATGATGTATGATATTACTCTTAAAAACCCTCTTTAATGATTTTATATAAATTATCAATATATTCATCGCTAAAATGCGATGAATTAAAATTTTCATAAAACCTCACAAGATCTTTAGTTTTAAACTCATAGCCAAAAGCACATTTTTTATGCGCAGGCAAAAAAGCCCTTACCAATACAACATCTTCTTTTATACACTCATCGCATAAAAAGCAAACAAAATCCTTATGCAAGCGCCCTTCAAAGTTTAGAATCTTTAAATAAGCATCCACAATCACACGCTTACAATCTTGTTTTTCAAAACGCTTAGCGCAATCTTCTAAAAGCTCAAAATAAAAACTATCAATCTCCTCAACATCTTTTAAATGCCAATAAAAAAGCCTGATAAATTCTTGCCAAAAAAACATTTTTTCTCTATCTAAAACCCAAGAAAATCCAATGTGTAAAACATCTTTTAAGCGCGGTAAAAATCTAGAACTTTCTTCAAGTTCAAAATCAATCTTATATCCATTTAGAATATTAGAATGTCTCATTCCGTAAAATCTATAACTTTTAATAACTTTTTTGGCACTTAAAAGATAAACAATCAAATCCTCATCTTTTACGCTCTGAGTGTGCAAAATAAAGCCTTGCATCTATAAAAGCTCTATGCCATAAGCTTGTAAAATTTCATAAGCACTATTTTCTAAAGATTCATTAAAACTTGCAGTAGCGTTTTTATGTAAAATAATTTTAGAATTAGGCGTGGCGCTTTGAGCTAAAATAATATTACTAAATACACAAATATGCGAAACCAAACCACAAAATTCTATACTTTCATAATGATTTTGTTTTAAAAAATTAGCCAATTCTAAACTACCAAAAGCATTCTTATAAAAGATTTTTTTTGCATTTTTTAAATACACATTAAAATCACTTGGCATTTGCCAACCAAAAGTATCTTTAATACAATGATAAATAGGCAGTTTTTTTCCTTCTTGGGTTTTTAAATAGCTCTCATCGTGCGTATCAAAAGTAAAAACAACATCACCTTGATGATTTTTTAAAAGAGTAAGAATATTATCTTTTATCTTGGTAGCTTTTTCAAAACCTAAGCTACCATCGATAAAATCATTTTGATAATCAACTATAATTAAAAGTTTAGTCATTATCCTTAACCATGAAAAAACTATCCGTGTGGATATTTTCAAATGCAGTTTTTAAGCTCGTAAATAATTTTGGATTTTCTTTTTCTAAATTTGCTAAAAGCTGTTTAGCTTCTTCTCTAGCATGAGGAAATTTTACATTTTTTTCACTTAATTTCATACCAGGACAAAATTCATTACCAATTACTTCTAATTCATTATTAATAGCATTTTCCCTTAATTGTCTTTCTCTTACAAAAATCAAAGGACGGATGACTTCTACACCTCTTTTACTTTTATATTTTGGCGCTAAACTTCTAAGAGCACCATTATAAATGAAATTCATAAAAAAACTCTCTACTGCATCATCTAAATGATGAGCTATGGCTAATTTATTAAAACCATTTTCTAAGGCGTAAGTATATAAAGCACCACGCCTCATTCTTGAAAAATAGCTACAAAAGCTTGAATTTTTTCTAATAGTATCACCTGAAATTTCATAAATATTAGAATCAATAACCTCATGGTCAATACCATGTTCTTTGCAGTGATTATGAAGTTTGGTGTAATCTTCACCCATGCCATAACTTAAAGTTACTGCTTTAAGTTCAAATTTAAAAGGTGCATGTGCTTGCATACGCTTTAAAAGATGAGCTAGAGCTAGAGAGTCTTTCCCACCACTAAGTCCTAATAAAACTTTATCATTATCTCCTATTAAGGAAAACTTGGCATTTGCTTTTGCAACTTCTCTGATTAGTCTTTTGCTAAGATTTATCATAATTTCTCACAAATTTTTAAAACAAAATTAGCTGAAATTTTAGCGGATTTTTCTACAAACTCATCAAAGTCAAATTCAGCTTTTTCACCTGCCTTATCACTCATTGATCTTAAAACCAAACATGGAATTTTTAAAGCATCACATACCAAAGCCACACTAGCTCCTTCCATTTCACAAGCATCTGCGTTAAAAATTTCTCTAATTTTTGCTTTTTTATTCTCATCACAAATAAATTCATCACCCGTAGCGATAATACCTGATTGTAATTTAACACCAAGTTCTTTAGCGACCTCTATGGCAAGATTATTAAGCTTATCATCTGTTTTTATAAAAATTTCATTACCAGGAACATAACCAAGCGGATGTCCAAAAGCTGTAATATCTAAATCATATTGAGCTAATTTTGTAGCATAGATTAAATCCCCTATTTCCAAACTAGGATTAAAAGCACCAGCCACTCCTGTAAAAAGCATAAGTTCAGCTTTAAATTTTTCTATCATAATAGTTGCGCTAAGAGTGGAATTTACTTTCCCTATCTTAGAATAAGCGATGATTAATTCATGATTTTTGTATTTTGCAATATAATAAGTATTATTTGCATATTCAATTGTTTGATATTCTTTTAATGTTTCGAGTAAAGGAGTAACCTCTTCGGGCATAGCTCCTAAAATAGCTATTTTCATTTAATCACCTTTAGAATTTCATCAATATCTTCTATTTTACTTAAAGCATAAGTTTCTTTTTGAGTGATTTTTTTATTTAAGCCCTTTAGCACGCTCGCACCAAATTCTATATAAAAATCCACTTCATTGTCTATTGTTTTAATGCTTTGTTTATAAAGAACAGGCTTTATAAGTTGCTCGCTTAAAAGTGTTAAAGCTTGAGTTTTATCACTATATATTTTTGCATTTACATTTGAAACTACACTTTTAAAATCATCTTTTAACACAAGCTCTAGTTCTTTTGTAAGTTTTAAAGACGCATTTTTTAATAATGGACAATGGCTTGCAACACTCATATTCAAAAGCATAGCTCTTTTGGCTCCTGCATTCTTAAACTCACTCTCATAAGAAGCTAAATCAGGCTTTAAGCCCGCTACTACAATCTGTCCTTCACAATTATAATTAGCTGCAAAAATACTTTTTTGCTCACTTAATGCCTTTTGACAAAGTTCTTCTACTACTTTATCTTCAAGTCCTAAAACCACCATCATACCAGCTTCGATTTTAGAGCAATCCTCCTGCATAAATTGGCCACGCTTGTTAACAAGTGCTATAACATCTAAAAAGTCAAATGCACCTTGAGTCGCTAAAGCACTAAATTCTCCTAGTGAATGGCCTAAACTATACTTAGCTTCTATACTAGCTTGCTCTTTTAAAGCTTCATAAGCCATTAGTGAGTTTAACACTATGGCCATTTGTGTAAATTCGCTTTTATTTAAATTTTCATTTTCCTTAAAAAGCAAATTTTTAAAATCAATTTTACAATAATCACTTGCACAATCTAATAATTCTCTTGCTTTAAGTGAATTCTCATAAAAACTAAGCCCCATACCAACACTTTGAGAGCCTTGGCCTGGGAAAATAAATGCACTATTCATTAGTGTCCACCGCAGCAACCGCCACCACCATGTCCGTGGCCACCACAACATCCACCACCATGTCCGTGATGATGATCATGATGATGTCCTCCACCACCACATCCACAACTTCTGCTACCTGCAATAATTCCTGTTAAAATTTCATCTTCACTTGCAGCTCTAACATCTACAATATTAATTGAAAATAACAAATCTTTTCCTGCGTAAGCATGATTATAATCAATAGTAACTTCATTCTCAGTAATTTCTCTAACAATTACTCTTACTGTATTACCATCTTCGCCTTCGCCAAAAAGCTCCATACCAACTTGCAAATCAATCCCTGCAAATTGTTCTTTTGGTAAAGTTTGCAATGCATTTGCATCATATTCACCCAAAGCATTTTCTTTTTTTATCACAATATCAGCATCACATGGGGCATCAAGTTTTTGAATTTCTTCTTCTAGTCCTTCTAAAATTTGACCCTTACCTAAAATAAAAGAAATAGGTTCAGCATAAATATTTGATTCTAAAACTTCATTTGTGTTTGCATCTTTTAACTCATAAAACATTGAAACTACACTATTTTTTTCTATAGCCATTTTATCTCCTTTTTTATTTTCTATCTGGCGAAACTTTTGCTTCAGGACTATCAGGATAAGCTGTCTTTAAAGCTTTGTAAAATTTATTAGCACTTTTTGGATCCCCAACTTTATCTAAACTAATAGCCGTATGATAAAGTAATTTTGGCACATAATCACCCTTGGTACTTATAGCAGAACTTTTTTTGTAAAATCCCAAAGCGCCTGCATAATCTTTTTGTTTATATCTTATCTCTCCAAGCCAAAAAGTAGATCTAGCAGGTTTATAATGGATACTAATTAAATGCTCAAATTTTTCTTTTGCATCATCAAATTGATTTTTATTGGTTTCATCAATAGCTTTTTTTAAAATTTCGCTAGATTGCAATTTTTTCCAACTATCATCTTTCACTTGAACAATTTCTTTTTCTAAAGTCGTATTTACTTCTTTAATGACTTCTTGGGTTTTATTGCTTTCACTAGCAATAGGAACAACTTGGATATTATTTGTTTGATTTTGCACTCTAGCTATTTCCGATTGAAAAAAAGTTATGGTTTGGTTCATATCTTCTTTAGAAACATAATCATCATTAATTTTATTAATCAAAGTTGTTATTTCGCTCAATACTTTTTGAATTTCTTGGTGATTTTTTTCTTGAATTTGCCTATTTTCTTCTACATAAGCTCTTAAATTTTGAATTTCTTTTGTGATATTTGCATCAAAATTTTGATAGTTTTCTTCTAGTGAAAGTAATTTTGTATTTGCTTTAGAATATTGAGCATTTAAACCCTCAGTTACACTTTGTAAACCTTCTATATTTTCTACAGCAGTATTGATCTTACTAGTCAAATTAGTATAATATTCATTTAAAGCTTTTAAGCGTTCTTGATTTTCGTATTGTAATTTTTCGTTTTGAGTTAAGCCATAAGGTGTTTTTGTATCTACTTTTCCTGCATCAAATGCTGAAATTTCAGCGTATAAAAAAGTAGCTCCTAAAAGAGCTACTGATAATAATTTGATTTTCATTTATTTAAAACTTATTTTGATAATTTAAATTCTGCACGACGATTTTGCGCATCACAAGCTTTTGTTCTTTCAGTACATACAGGATTAGTTTCTCCATAACTTTTTACGCTTATTCTATCTGCGCTAACACCTTGAGCTACTAAAGATTCTTTAACAGCTTTAGCTCTTTTTAAACCTAAAGCTTGATTATATTCATCAGTTCCCCATTCATCGCAGTTTCCCTCAACTACAATTGCAGCATTCGCGGCTTCTTTGTTGAAAATTTCAGCATTATCTGCAACAACTTTTTGCATATCTTTTCTAACATTAAATTTATCAAAATCAAAATACACATTTGCAATAGAATTTAAAGATTCAAGATTTTCAAATCTATCAGAACCACCACTACCTTTTGATCCATCTACACTACTTGAACTGCTTACACTAGTATTTTTTGTAGCACAACCACTTACAATAACAGCAAACGCAGTAATTGAAGCAAAAATGATTTTTTTCATTGCTTTTCCCCTTTTTTATTTAAAAATCATGTTTAATTATAACAAAAAAAATACAATTTTGATATTTTACCAATCAATTGATTGAATTTTACCCACCTTTAAACCATAATGAAAAGCCCTATTTGCATTAATTCTAATGACTCCTAAGGCACTTTGTGAACCTAAATATTTAATAAATACTACACTTTCTCCATCACTTGAAAATCTTGGAAAAAGATTTTTACCATTTGCAGTGAGTTGTCTTATATAATCACTTTGGGTTGACATTAAATAAAGATTAAAAACCCCACTTTGATTTACCTCCCTGCTAGAATAAACCATATAATGTTTATAGGTAGAAACTGAAGAATTATTTTTACCATGAAAAACTACTTGTTCTGTTAAATTAGAATCTAAATTTTGCATAAAAATATTTGGATAACCTAAACGATCTGATACAAATACGATTTTTTTATCATCATCTACAAAGTTGCCATTTACATCAATACCCGTATAATTTGTAATCTGTTTTAAATCTTTTGTATCTGTATCATACAAATACACATCTGGCTGATCTTTTGGCGCCATAGTAAGTAAAATTTTTTTACCATCATCGCTAACATCAGAAGCAACCATCATACCCTTACTAGCAATGATTTTTGTGATGTTTTTATTTTTCATATTATATTTATAAAGTGTTGGAATTTCATCTTCATAAGCAGTGAAATAAAATGCATCTTGTTCTTTATTTGCCCATTTGGGAAATAAATTTAAACCTTTTGATATTAATATCTTTTGATAAGTTAAAGTATAATCTGCTAACAAAATATCACTTTGCTTATTACCTTGAGTTCTAGCTATTAAAATTTTATGATCCATCCAATCAACTGGTGCAAAACCTAATTTTCTATTCATTTGAGCGACACTTCTATGTGCTAAAAATGGATATTCTTCAATGGAAAGAATTTGCTCATAAAATCTCGTTTTTGTTTCATTTGCAGCTAAAATTTCAACATCAATATCCAAAAGCTTACCATTTTTATTTAAAACATAAGAAAAAATATAATCACCTTGTTTTTCATCTTGAGTTAATTCAAAATTTGAACTCACTTTTATATCATTAACAAGCATATTATAAAAGCTTTTTTTAAGATCTAAATCATTCAATCTTGATTGATCTTTAATATAAATTTTAGGTAATTGCATACCTTTATTTACAACAGATATTGTCGCATCTTGCCCAAATAATACTGAACAAAAAAATAAAAACGCTAATATTTTTTTCATCACTTCTCCGTTTTAAACTCAATTATATCACTAAGTTTCATTTTAATTTTTCTTATTTTACCATTTGGAGGTAAAGTTATGTATTTTCCTTCTAAATTTTGTAAAAATTCTTTTGCCTTTTTATCAAAATTATCACTATGTGCACTAGTGGTACTTAACAAATAAAAATATCCGTTATTATCAATTACAAATTCTACTTCTATACTTAAATTACCACTAGGATTGTATATTCTCCATCTATCTTCAAGATGTTTTCTAACAGCACCTAAAAATTGATCATAAACTCCTATTTTTTGTTCTATAACAGATTGTCCTAGTTCTTGATTAATTTGTAGATTTTCATTTAATTGCTTAGAAAAATCATTGATTTTTTCTCTTTGAGTAAAAGTGGGTTTTTTCGATGGCATTGAAGATTGCACTTTTGTAGTTTTTTCTTCTTGATAGTCTTCTATTTTGCCAAATAACTCATTGAAAACACTAGCTTGTTGTTCTACATTTTGAGTATTAACATTTTTATTTGTAGTGTATTTTTGCAAAAGATTCTCTTCAAATAAACTTTGCAAATTTTCCTTTTGTAACTCTTGTATCATATTTACTTGATTTTGATTTATACTATCTCCAAGTTCTATATTAATAAAACTATTAGGATCATTAGTATATTCAATAGCTTTTGGCTTATATTCGACTAACTTAAAAAATACTAAAAAAACAACAAAAAAATAAACTAAAATCGCATAAGTAAAAGCTTTAAAATTATATGTAGAATTTTCTTCCATTTTTTACTCAGTTTGCAAAGCAACTTTTTGAAAACCCAAATGCTTCATTGTTCTTAAAACACTCATTACATCATCATATTTTAAATTCTTATCCGCTCTAATGAAAACTGTTTCTTGAGTATTATATTGCACTTTTAATGCATTCATATTATCCGCAAAACTTAAAAAATTAAATTTATCTTTTCCTATAAAAATTTCTTTTTTTGCATTAATTGTTATAATTAAACTTTTGATATTTGGAGCACTTGAAGTTTTTTGTGAACCTTGAGGAAGTTGAACTTTTTCTTCATATGTAATACTTGGTGCTGTTACCATTAAAATAGCAAGCAATACAAGCATAATATCCACTAAAGGTGTAATATTTAGTTCGGGTTTTTCTTCTAAAAACATCAATTAAACCTTTGCTGAACTTACTAATACTTTTATCTCACTATCTAAAATATTAATTAGTTCATAAGCTTTGCGTTTGATAATCAAATGAAAACTATATGCGGGAATTGCCACTAAAATTCCACAACCTGTAGCTACCAAAGCTTCACTAATTTTTGGTGCAATAATACTCAAAGAATTTTGCATTTCTAAACCACCAAAAGTTTCAAGTATAGAAATAACTGTACCAAAAAGACCTATAAAAGGAGAGGTTGAAGCAATAATACTAAGCCAAGTTAATCCAATTGTGGCTTTTTTTTCAACAGAATTTTTATAAATATTCATCTTAGTTTCATCAATCTCAATACATTTTTTTAAAATTGATGCACTTTGGCTTAAATCCCTCTCTCCTCTCATCAAAGCTTCTAAAGCCTGACTTTCATCTTGCATCCATTTATTAATAAGCATTAATCTTGAGAATAAAATGCTAAAACTAAGTATAAAATACACCGAAAGCCAAGCCAATACAATATAAGTAATTAAGCTTGTATTTTCAAAAAAATGAAAAATTGATTGAAAATCCACTATTTTTGCCTTACATTATTATCCATCTTAGCAAAAGTAGAAGCTAAAGCAACACTATCACTACTCATAGATTTGATTAAATCTTTTGCATCTGCTAATCTTTTTGCTATTTCACTATCACTATTTCCTCCAACCCACACAGCACCTTTTGCTAAAACACTTACTTTCGTTTCAGAAACTTTCGCATGACCTGAATCAATAGCAACTAACTCATGGGTAGAATCTGATTTTTCTATATCTATAATCCCTGCCCTTAAAGAAGAAATTAAAGATGCATGTCCTTTTAAAACACCAAATTCACCTTCACTTCCAGGAAGAACAATAGATTTTACATTATCATTGTAAATCATACCAAGAGGCGTTACCACCTCTATATGTATTAAATTATCCATTATTAAGCCTTAAGTTTTTCTGCTTTTTCAATAACTTCATCAATTCCACCTACCATATAGAAAGCATTTTCAGGTAAATGGTCATATTTTCCTTCTAAAATACCTTTAAAACCTGCTATTGTATCTTCTAAACTAATATATTTACCAGGACTTCCTGTAAATACTTCAGCAACGAAGAATGGTTGAGATAGGAATTTTTCAATTTTTCTTGCTCTTTCAACGATCAATTTATCTTCTTCACTCAATTCATCCATACCTAAAATAGCAATAATATCTTGCAAATCTTTGTATTTTTGAAGTACTGATTGTACTCCACGAGCTACTTTATAATGCTCTTCACCAATAATTTGTGGATCAAGCATTCTTGAAGTAGAATCAAGCGGATCAACAGCTGGATAAATACCTTTTTCAGCAATTGATCTATTTAAAACCGTAGTTGCATCTAAATGCGCAAAAACAGTTGCAGGAGCAGGGTCTGTTAAATCATCTGCTGGCACATAAACTGCTTGAACTGAAGTAATAGAACCTTTTTTAGTTGAAGTAATTCTTTCTTGGAATTTACCCATTTCGCTAGCTAAAGTTGGTTGATAGCCAACGGCTGAAGGAATTCTTCCTAAAAGTGCCGACATTTCAGAACCTGATTGTGAAAATCTAAAGATATTATCAATAAACATCAATACATCAAGTCCCATTTCATCTCTAAAATACTCAGCCATAGTAAGACCTGTTAAAGCAATACGATTTCTTGCTCCTGGTGGTTCATTCATTTGACCATAACATAATGCAACTTTATCTAAAACATTACTTTCTTTCATTTCATTGTAAAGATCATTACCCTCACGAGTTCTTTCACCAACACCTGCAAAAACAGAATAACCGCTATGTTTAAATGCAACATTGTGGATTAACTCCATAATAATAACGGTTTTACCAACACCTGCACCACCAAAAAGTCCTACTTTACCACCTTTTGCATAAGGAGCTAACAAATCAACTACCTTAATACCTGTTTCAAAAATTTCACTTTTTGTACTTTGCTCTTCAAATGGAGGTGGATCTCTATGGATTGACCAATGTTTATCAAAATTGATCTCTTCGCCCTCATCAATCAAATCACCTGTTACATTAAAAATTCTTCCAAGTACTTTTTCGCCCACTGGAACGCTAATTGGGTTTCCAGTCGCAACAGCCGTTAAACCCCTAACAAGACCATCAGTCATATCCATAGCGATAGTTCTTACTTTATTATCACCCAAATGCGCAGCTACTTCAAGCACTAGCTTGCATTCTTTTCCTTCTAATTCATAATTTACGATTATAGCTTCGTTAATTTGTGGAAGATACTCTTTAAATTCAACATCAACCACTGGTCCTAAAACTTGAGAAATAAAACCTTGCATCATCACTCCTAAATTTATTTCATTGACTCAACACCACTGATAATTTCTATCAATTCGGTGGTAATAGATTCTTGTCTTGCTTTATTATAAGCTAAATTGAGCTGTTTAACTCTAGCTTTTGCATTATTGGTTGCATTATCCATAGCTTGCATTCTTGCACTATGCTCAGCCGCCAAAGAATCAACTAAAGAAAAATACATATTATATTCAAAATAAGTTTTTAATAAATCATTTAAAATTTCTTCATCTTCAGGTTCTAAATCCATTAAAGATTGAGACTCTTGTTCTTCTTTGCTCGCAATAGCTTGCACTGGTAATAATTCATTAATACGAATTTCTTGTGAAATCATATTTTTATAGCCATTATGTACAATTACAACCTTATCTGTAACTTCATTTATAAAATCATCAACTGCATTTTCAATAATAGCACAAGCTTTTTCATAATCAGGGCTAGAGCTTGTGTCTAAATATTTTTCTAAAATTTCAATATTTTGAAAATTAAAATACTCTATACCTGTTTTACCAATAGCTCTTAATCTTACTTTGATTTTTTTTGCTTTACAATCTTCAAGCATTTCATTTACTGTTTTAATAGTTTTAATGTTAAAACCACCGCATAAACCTTTATCAGCAGTAATGAAAATAATATCCATTTTCTCAATATTGTCTTTTTTTCTAAAAAACGGAAGTTTATCATCAAGTCCTTCGTATTGATTAATCTTGAAAGCAATTTCAGATAAAACTTCATCAATTTTTTGAGCAAAAACTTTTGACTTTTTAGCTGCCTCTTCTGCCTTTCTTAATTTGGCAGTAGAGACAAGCTTCATAGCATTAGTTGTCTTTTGTGTATTATGAACACTTTTTATTTTTCTTTTAATTTCTTTTAAATTAGACATTTAAAAACCTTATATGTGGTTTGCTTTAAACTCACTCAATGCTTTAGCTAATTTTTCTTCTAAATCTTTATCTAAAGCCTTTTTGGTTCTAATTTGCTCAAAAATTTCTGGATATTTAGCTTCAATAAATGGATATAAAGCTGCTTCAAATTCTCCAATTTTAGAAACTGCTATATCATCTAAATATCCTTTAGTTCCCGCATAAATCATCACTACTTGATTTTCAGCTGAAAGCGGAGAATATGGAGGTTGCTTTAAAACTTCAACCATTCTTTGTCCGCGTTCAAGTTGCTTTCTACTTGCTTCATCTAAATCACTTGCAAATTGTGCAAAAGCTTGCAATTCTCTATATTGAGCTAAGTCAAGTCTTAAGGTACCTGAAACTTGTTTTGTTGCTTTAATTTGTGCAGCACCACCAACACGAGACACAGATAAACCAACATTAATCGCAGGACGAATACCTGAGTTAAACAAATCTGTCTCTAAGAAAATTTGACCATCGGTAATTGAAATAACATTGGTTGGAATGTAAGCTGAAACATCTCCTGCTTGAGTTTCAATAATAGGTAATGCTGTTAAGCTTCCTGCGCCAAGCTCATCACTTAATTTACTTGCTCTTTCAAGCAATCTTGAATGTAAATAAAATACATCCCCTGGATAAGCTTCACGACCCGGAGGACGACGCAAAATCAAAGACATTTCACGATAGGCAACAGCATGCTTACTCAAATCATCATAAACAATCAACGCATGTCTTGAGTTATCTCTAAAATACTCACCCATAGTTACACCTGTATATGGAGCAAGATATTGCAATGCAGCAGGATCTGAAGCACCTGCATTTACCACTATACTATAATCCATTGCACCGTATTCTTCAAGCTTTTTAACTACTTGAGCCACTGTGCTTTGTTTTTGACCAATTGCCACATAAATACAAATAACATCTTTACCTTTTTGACTAATAATTGTATCTATTGCAACAGTAGTTTTACCCGTTTGTCTATCACCAATAATTAGCTCTCTTTGTCCTCTACCAATTGGAACTAAAGCATCAATAGCTTTAATACCCGTATGTAATGGTTCATGAACACTTTTTCTAGCCATAATACCTTTTGCTTTTTCTTCCACAAAGCGATATTCACTTGTTTCAATCGCTCCTTTAGCATCAATTGGCTCACCTAAAGCATTCACAACACGGCCTATCAACGCATCACCAACTGGAACCTTTAGAAGTTTTTTTAATCTTTTTACAGAACTTCCTTCTTTTAAGCCAAGTCCCTTTCCTAAAATAACAATACCAACACTTGATTCTTCAAGGTTAAGCACCATTCCCTTTTCGCCATTTTCAAATTCAACCATCTCACCAGCCATAGCATTTTTAAGACCATAAACCTTAGCAACACCATCAGCAACTGAAATAATCTTACCAGTTTCTTCTATTTCAAGATTAAAATCAAATTTTTCAATTCTTTCTTTTATAATAGAACTAATTTCATCTGCTTTAAATTTCATCAAGTCTCCTTAAATTGCTTTTAATATATATTCATTCATTTTAGCTTTTAAGCTTTGCATTGAAAATGAAATTTCATAACCAAGTCCATCTAAGCTAATTTTTACACTGTCATTATCACTTATTTTACTATCTAATCTAATCTTTGCGTTGAATTTAAGACTAAGTTTTTCTTCTAAATTTTTAATTTCTTCTTCACTTAATTTTTCTTTTGAATAAACTTGCCCTAAAAATTCATTTTCTTTTAATGCTTTTTGTTCACTCAATTCTTTAGTAATGCTTGGAATTAACATCTCTCTATTGTTGCCAACAACTAAGCTCATAAAATTTTTAAAAGCATCACTTGGATTATCTAATAAAGAAAGTATAAAATCTAATTTTTTTTCTTGTTTAAGCTCATAAGCATTTAAAATACTTACAAATTTATCAGAAGCAAAAGCTGAACTAAGTTGTAATAAATTTGAATAAAAATTTTCAAAATCTTTTCTTTCTAATATAGCTTTTGCATAGGTTTTTGCAATTACACTTTCCATCAAGACACCTTTTTCATCATGATATTTAAAATTTCTTTTTGCTGAAGCTGTAAACTTTGATCTTCAAAAATTTCTTCTAAAACCGCTTGCACAACTTCTTTTTCCATTCTTCTTATTTCATATTCTTTATGCTCTTCATAAGTTTTTTCTAAAGCCTTAATCTCCATTTTTGTTTCAGCTTCTATTTTATCTGTAATGATTTCTGCTTCTTTTTTTGCAAGAGCAACTGCATTAATTGCTTCTTGTTTAGCTAAATCTAGTTTTTTCATCATTTCTAATTTATGATTTTTGCTTGCAATAAGTTTTTCTTGTATTTCATTCATCCTAGAGGCAATTTTTGCAATTCTTCCGTGGTAAAAATTTTTTAAAGGTGTTGCTATAAAATAATATAAAATAGCAGCAAACAAAACAAAATTAACTGCTCTTGGGATAATATCATACTCGCCACTTCCATTACCTGCTGCAAAAGCATAAAAAGGAAGCACCGATAATAATGTAATTTTTTTCAACATTTATCTTCCTTAAATTTTACTCAAGCTATCTTTAAAGCTTTGCTTAAATTCTGGCATTTTTAAACGCATCTCTTCTTTTAATTCTTTTTCTTTTTCTCTTAGACTTTTTAGAAAAACATGCATTTGTTCTTCTAATTCTTTTTTCTTTATTGATAATTCTTTTTCTTGTTTTATTTTAGCTTCTTCTACTGCTTTTGCTTTGATTTGATTAATCTCATCTCTTGTTTGTATATGAATTTTTTCCAACTCATTTTCTACATTTGAAACATCATCAGAATTTTTTTTCATTTTTTCTTCGTCATTTTTAATAGTCAAATCTCTAGAATCCATAAATTTAATCAAAGGTTTATAGAGTATAGAATTTAAAATTGCTATCATAAGCAAAAAAATGACACCAGTAGCTATCATGATGGAAAAATGTACATCATTAAACATTAATACTCCTAAATAAATCTAAATAAAACGCGCAATTATACCAAAATATACCTAAAAGCATATTTAATCTAGTATTTTTAAAAATTTTAAAATCTCATTTTCGTCAGAAAAATTAACAATAATTTTTAAATCTTTCACTACTGTCTTAAATCCAAAAGATTCTATTTTTTCTTTTAAATTTAATATAGATTGATTTTGCTTATCTAAATTTGTATTTTTTTCTAAATTATTTGAATTTTTAAAATTTTTAATCAGTTTTTCTGTATCTCTTACATTAAGTTTTTGACCTATGATAGTATCAACTATCATTTTTTCTTCTTCTTTTTCAAGTCCTACTAAAACTTTTGCATGACCTTGTGAAATTTTACCTTCTATAATGAAATTTTGTGTTTGCTCATTTAAATTTAAAAGTCTTAAGGTATTAGCAATTTGTGGTCTTGACTTGTGAATAAGATCTGCTAATTTTTCTTGAGTTATGTCATGAATTTCCAATAATTCTTTGTAAGAATGTGCCAATTCTATAGGATTTAAATTTTCCCTTTGGATATTTTCAATCAAAGCAAGCTCGCGTAATTTTATATCATCCACATTTAAAACTACGGCTTTAATCTGTTCTTTTTCTAAAAGCTTACATGCTCTAAATCTTCTCTCGCCAGCTATTATAATATAATCAAATTCATCTTTTTTAAAAACTACAATAGGCTGAATTAAACCATATTCTTTAATAGACCCCGCAAGCTCTTCTAAAGCTTGTGTATCAAAATTTTTCCTTGGCTGATAAGGATTTGGACTAATTAAATCTATATCAATTTCTTCTATTTTGCCTTCTTTTAATCCTAATTCTTTTTCATAAACCTCATCAATATCAGCCAAAATACTACTTAAACCTCTTCCTAATGCACTTTTTTTTGCCATTTTTTATCCTAATATAGAATGTGCTAAATTTTGATATGCTACTGAACCTGGGGATTTTATATCATAAAGTATAATAGGTTTTCCATAACTTGGACTTTCAGCAAGTTTTACATTTCTTGGTATGATGATAAAATCATCTTCATTATCACCTGTTCTAAATAGCTTTTGCTTGAAATTTTGCTTTAAATCTTCCACGGTATCTTTTGAAAGATTATTTTGTGAGCTATACATAGTTGGTAAAAAACCTTTTATTTTTAACTTTGGATTGATAGTTTTTTTCACAAATTTTATGGTGTTTAAAACCATCGCAACACCCTCAAGCGCATAAAATTCACATTGTATAGGGATAATAACACTATCGCTTGCTGCAAAAGCATTTACCGTAATGCTTCCAAGTGCAGGAGGTGAGTCAATGATAATAAAATCATAATCTTTAGCAATTTCTTTGATTTTTTCTCTTAAAATCGTTCTATATTCTCCGCTTTCTTTTACTACTTCTTGTTCAATTCCAACCAAAGAAATATTTGATGGAGCTAAGTATAATTGTGGAAGTTCAGTTTTTAAAATGATTTCAGAAAGTTTTTTCCTGCCTATAAAAACATGGTAAATATTATACTCATAATTACTTCTATTAAAACCAAGTCCTGTTGTAGCATTAGCTTGTGGATCAATATCTATCAAAAGAACCTTTTTTTCAGCTACTGCTAAAGAAGCCGCTAGATTAATAGCGGTAGTAGTTTTACCTACCCCGCCTTTTTGATTTGCAATAGTTATTATCTCACTCATCTTAAACTATATATCCTTTTATTATCTAACAATATAGAACCATCTTTATACAACAAAGCATCTTTTAAAGATAAAATCTTACCTTCATTATGTATAAAAAAATTTCTTGATTTTTCAAATTCTAGCATATACTTGCTAAAAATATTCTTCCATAAAATTTTCTCATCTACATAAGAAAAATACTCATTTAAAAGTTTTGCTATATCTACTTCTATATCTAAAATTTCAGCATTAAATGGAGCATATTTAAGATTAATCCCTATTCCTACAACCAAAAAATCATTGATTTTAGAACTCATCAGACCGCCTATTTTTTTATCTTCTATATAAAAATCATTGGGCCATTTAATCCATACTTTCGAATTTTTTCTTTGCAATACTTCTTTCATTAAAAATGCAAAATATATACTAGCAGAAGCCAAAGGAAGATCTTGTACTAATTCTTGAGTTTTTATGCAAAAAGATACATGTAAATTTCCTTGCTTACTTTGCCAAGCATTGTCCCTACTACCTATACCAGCACTTTGGATAAAAGCACAAATGGCTGTATTGTTAGTAATTTCTCCACTACGAATTTTATCACTTAAATAAATTTGAGTTGATTCAAGCTCATCAAAATAAACTATCTCCAAGTTTTAACCTTTTTCCATTTAAATAAGTCTTAGCGTCTAAAGCCTTTTTTCCACTTTCTTGTAAATTTTTAATCCTTAAAACACCTTTTTTACATGAAAGCAAAAAGCCTTCCTTTTCTATTTGTAAAATCACGCCTGATTTTTGAGTTTTTTCACTATCGACTAATTCTATATCTAAAAATTTCAAACCATTTTCTAAAAAAATTCCAGGCCAAGGTGTAAAAGCTAGAAATTTTTGATAAATTTCATTTGCATTATTTAAAGCAATCAAGCCATCTTCTTTTTTGATTTTTTTACAATGTGTAACTAAATTTTCATCTTGCTTTTTTGGGATAATTTTTTCAAAATTCAAAAGTGTAGAAACAGTAAGCTTAGCAGCTAAATTTGAAAGCATAATAAACACTTCAGCTGAATTTCTACCTGCGATATCACATTCTATACTTTCTAAGATTGCACCACTATCAAGTCCTTCTTCCATAAGCATAGTACAAACCCCGCTTATTTTATCCCCATTTAAAATAGCACTTTGTATAGGTGAAGCACCACGATATTTAGGAAGTAAGGAAGCGTGCAAATTGATACAAGGAGCAATATCTAAAATTTCTTTTGGTAAAATTTTCCCATAAGCAGCAACAACTATAAAATCAGGTTTTAGGCTTTTTATTCTATTGGTTATGTTTTCATCTTTTAAGCTTTTTGGAGTGAAAATTTCTATATTTAAATTATCTTCTAAAACAAATTTTTTAGTATCACTTGGGGTTAAAATTTGTTTTCTACCCACAGGTTTATCAGGTTGGGTAAATAAAGCTTGGATATTAAACCCTTTATCAACAAGCTCTTTTAAAATACAAGTTGCATAAGATGGAGTTCCCATAAAAATGATATTTTTCATAATACCACTATCCTTTTTTTATAAGTTTTTATAGCTTTTTGATATGAAAGCTCAAGATAATCTTTAAAAATTTCAAAATTTTTTCTAGAAGGGTTGTTGATGCAAATATATCCCATATAAGCATAAATTGGATGAGGCATGATAAAATCAAGCATAGAAAAATCATAATTTAAACTAACAACCTCACCCTTTAAAGCTTTTTTAGGTTTTTTGCCAAAAAGATTTTGGTAATCTTGATCACAAAGAGAGCAACTTAGACGAAATACACCTTCTCTATTTAAATTCGAAGCTTTATCATTTATGCCATCATTTTCTTTAATAGTGCAAAAATAAACTCCGTTTTTTAAAACCTTATCGGGGTTATAAAAAAAGCCATGTTCTTTATAAGTAAATTTATATACCAAGCCTTTAAAATTAGACTTGATATATTCTTGAATAAAATCTATAGTTAAATTTTCACTCATCAAAGATTATTTTGACTTCTAATTTTTTTAACTTCTTCTAAAAGCATAAATTTAAGCTCTTTAAGTCCAGTTTTTTCAAGGCTTGATACTTTAATAAAAAAACTTTGCGGATTATTTTGACTTTGCAAATAAGCTTTTAGCTCATTATAATTATCTTCCATTTTTTGTGCAAATTCTTCGCCTAAATTTACACTATCACTTTTTGAAAGCATTAAGCCAAAATTTCTTGCATAAAGCTTGCTTGAAAATTTTTCCAATTCTTTTCTTAAAATACAAAATTGCTCTTTTAAACTCATATCTCTTAATGGATCAAGCACAAAAAGCAAAAAAGAAGTCCTTTCTATATGTCTTAAAAACTCAAGTCCCAAACCCCTGCCATCGCTTGCACCTTCTATAATACCTGGGATATCTGCCATCACAAAAGAATTATAATCATCTACTTCAACCATACCAAGTTTTGGAGTTAAAGTAGTAAATTCATAATTAGCTATTTCAGGTCTTGCATTAGATACTACGCTTATAAGAGTGGATTTTCCTACATTTGGAAAGCCCACAAGTCCAACATCTGCTATGAGTTTTAATTCTAAGCGCACGCTTAAGGTTTTTCCTGCCACGCCTGGTTGGGCATAATCTGGGCGTTGATTAGTAGAGTTTTTAAAATGAGTATTACCAAGACCACCTTTACCGCCTTTTAAAAATAATTCTTTTTGGCCCTCTACTAACATATCAAGCAAAACTTCCCCACTTTGTGCATCAATTACTTGAGTGCCTTGAGGAACGATTAATTCTAAGCTCTCCCCTCTTTTGCCGTTTTTATTACGACCTAGGCCTGGCTGGCCATTTTGTGCTTTAAGTTCTTTTTTACCTTTAAAGTGCGCTAGCGTATGGGTATTATTATCACATATAAAATATACATCGCCGCCATTTCCACCATCGCCGCCATCAGGCCCACCGAGTGGAACATGTTTTTCACGGCGAAAACTCACAGCACCTTTGCCACCATTACCTGAACTTAAAACTAATTTCACATTATCTATAAACATACAATCACCAAAATATAAATTTTTAAAATGATATTATATTTTTTTTAATATATTAAGATTAAAAAGAAGAAAAAGGCTACAAAGTAGCCTTAAAATTATGCAGGATAAACAGAAACTTTTTTTCTATTTTTATCTTTTCTTTCGAATTTTACGAAACCATCAATTAAAGCAAAAATTGTATGATCTTTTCCTATGCCTACATTATTACCCGCATGAGTTGCTGTTCCTCTTTGGCGGATGATGATGTTGCCAGCGCGAACAAATTCTCCACCAAATTTTTTAACACCTAGACGACGACCTATAGAATCACGATTATTCTGAGTTGAACCTTGACCTTTCTTGTGTGCCATTCTTTACTCCTTAAGCTTTAATATCTACTACTCTAACGCGAGTAAATTGTCTTCTAAAACCGCGTTTTAATTTTGAGTCTTTTCTGCGTCTTTTTTTATAAATC
The DNA here is from genome assembly GCF_025773055.1 of Campylobacter sp. CNRCH_2013_0671h. Lineage (NCBI taxonomy): Bacteria > Pseudomonadati > Campylobacterota > Epsilonproteobacteria > Campylobacterales > Campylobacteraceae > Campylobacter > Campylobacter sp. CNRCH_2013_0671h. The sequence continues at coordinate 15,550 of NZ_JAKMTG010000007.1, read as the reverse complement.
ACAACTTTTTTGTCTTTTCCATGAGCAATCACTTCTAAAACAACTTTTGCACCCGCAACAAACGGCGCACCTACCTTTAATTCTTTATCGCATATAGCAAGAACTTCACTTACTTCTATGCTTGATTTTGCTTCAGCTTCAAAACGATCTAATTTAAGCTCATCACCTTGGCTTACTCTGTATTGTTTTCCACTGTGTTTTATAATGGCATACATACAGCTATCCTTTCTTAAAATATTTTGGTAGCACCATAAAGCATTATGCATAAACATAAATTTAGAAAGCTTTAATGGCTAAAAACAGTAATTATATCTTGATTTTATATAAAGTAAGCTTAAGACGCAAAAAGCGTCTTAAGATTTAAATTAAAGCTCTGGTTTTGGAGTTTTTTCAGTTGCTTTTGGAAGTTGAGGGTAAGTAATGCTTGGTTTTTTACCTGTTAGGGCATGTAAGAAAGTTTCTATAGAAGCTGCTTCTTTATCAGAAATTTCTATGCCAAGTTGCACACTGCCCATTTCTTTGATTGCTTCTTGTAAAGACCAAATAGCACCATTGTGAAAATACGGAGCAGTTTCAGCAATATTTCTTAAGGTTGGAGTTTTAACTAAGCCATTTGCATCACCTTTAAAATCTCCTACATTTGCAAATTTATATCTAGCTGCTACTTGGAAAGCCTGCATACTACCACCTAAATTTACTCCTGTATGACAAGCTGTACAGCCTTTATCGATGAAAGTTTTCAAACCTTCTTTTTCTTTTTTATTTAATGCTTTTGTATCACCTTCTAAGAATTTATCAAATTTAGATGGAGTTAAAAGTGTTCTTTCAAATGTAGCAATAGCATCTGCAATATTATCAAAAGTTACTCCACTGCTACCATAAACTTTTTTAAATTCTTTTACATATTCTGGCATAGAAGCTATTTTTTCTACTGCTAATTTAGCAGGAGTTGCCATTTCAGGTTCTGCTTCAATTGGTCCTTTTGCTTGATCTGCTAAAGTTCCTGCTCTACCATCCCAAAATTGAGTTGAATTTAAAACTGAGTTATAAACTGTTGGTGAATTTAAATGATGAGGATTAGCTGTCCATTTATGTCCTACAGCAGCCGCTATACCATCAGTACCACCCATACCTAAATTATGACAGGTATTACAAGAAATCAAACCACTTTTAGAAAGTCTTGGTTCAAAATACAGCTTTTTACCAAGGTTAGCTTTCTCTTTAGAGAATTTACTAGCTTTAATACCCATTTCTTTTAATAGTTTTTCAACACCTGTCTGATCTTTTGGTAAAGGCGCCAAACCTGCAGCTTTTGCTTCATCAAGCAAAGCTTTATCGTTAGCAAAAGCAGTTGATGCAACTAATAATGATGATGCAACTAATAATGAAATTTTTTTCATTATCTACTCCTAAATAAGATAAAATAAAGCCTATTTAAAATAAACTTATTGAAAATATATCTATAATTTTCTTTAAATAATATAAAAAATTTATATTTAACAATAAAAATTATTATAGGATAAAATATCTCTTAAATATTTATTTCAGGGTTTTTTGCTATTATTACAGAGTTTTACAAAAATCTTAGGGAAAAGTAAATGGAAAATTTAATAATCTATCTTTTAGCTTATCTCATAGGCGCTATACCATTTGGGCTTCTGCTAGCTCAAATTTTTGCTAAAACAAACATTAAAAATATGGGTAGTAAAAGTATAGGCGCTACAAATGTTTTAAGGGTAGTAAAAGAAAGCGATCCTAAACTAGCTAAAATACTTGCTATTGCAACCGCTATTTTAGACGCATTAAAAGGAATCATACCTATATTAGTGGCAAAATTTATGGGCTATGATGAAAATGTCTTATGGACTATGGCTGTTTTAGCAGTATTTGGGCACTGCTTTTCTCCTTATTTAAAATTTGAAGGTGGTAAAGGAGTGGCTACAGGGGCTGGGGTTTTAGCAGTATTTTTACCTTTTGAAATAATATCTGCGGTTTTAGCTTGGTTTATCATAGGAAAGGTATTTAAAATTTCAAGCTTAGCTTCATTAGGAGCTTTAATTGTTTTAATAGCTACTTCATTTATTTTTCATTATAACATGCCTGTGATCAACACCCATGCACCAATTTTTGTTATTGCATTTATAGTAATTTATAAACATATACCAAATATTTTAAGGCTTATTGGAAAACAAGAATGCAAAGTCATATAAAAGTCAGTTTAGAATTTAAATGTATTATAGGGCTTTTGGATTTTGAAAGAATTCAAGAACAAAAAGTTATTATAGAACTAGAAGCTAAAAGTAAAAAATTTTTAGATTATGCAAAACTTTGTATTAGAATAGAAAAAATTTATAAAAAGAAAAAATTTAAAACTATAGAAAAATCTTTAAAATACATATGCAAGGATATTAAAAAACATAATAAAAAGCTTAAATTTATAAATATCACTTGTTACAAACCTGATATTATCAAAAATGCATGCGTTGGAGCTAGTCTGAGTAAAAAATATTAAAATTTTTTTAAAGAATTTTGAACATTTGCTTAATTTGTGTTATACTTTTGCACTAAAACTATCTTCAAAGGAATAAAATGCGTATTTTAGTTGTAGAAGATGAAGCATCACTTAATAAAACTCTATCAAATACCTTAAATGAGTTTGGCTATCAAAGTGATACTTCAGAAAATTTTAAAGACGCTGAGTATTTTATAGGTATTAGACACTATGATTTAGTATTATCAAATTGGACTATTGGCAATAATGATGCAAGTGATTTAATTAATGCCATTAAGCAAAAATCTCCAAGAACCGCTATAGTTACAATATGCGCAAAAGCAGATAAAGAAAATGAAATCAAAGCTTTGAAAGCTGGAGCAGATGATTATATAAAAAAACCTTTAGATTTTGAAATTTTAATGGCGAGAATTGAAGCTAGACTTAGATTTGGCGGAACAAATGTGATCAAAATCGATGATTTAGTGATTGATCCTGATGAAGAAAAAATCACTTATCAAGGAAAAGATATAGAATTAAAAGGAAAACCTTTTGAAGTTTTAACTCATTTAGCTAGACATTCAGATCAGATTGTGTCAAAAGAACAACTTTTAGATGCTATTTGGGAAGAACCTGAACTTGTAACTCCAAATGTTATAGAGGTTGCAATCAATCAAATAAGACAAAAAATGGATAAACCGCTTAACATCTCTACCATAGAAACCGTGCGTCGTAGAGGGTATCGTTTTTGTTTTCCTAAAAAAACTAACTAAAATTTTAGAATGATTTAATCATTCTAAAAAGTAGATTTTGTTTTTTCTTTCATTTTAAATTACCTATAAGTTTTTATATAGTATAAGTTTGCTTTATTACTTATAAAAAGGAAAAAAATATGTCACTTTTAATCACTAGAGAATGCATATCCTGTGATGCATGTAGGGAAGAATGTCCCGATGAAGCAATCTATGATAATGATCCAATTTATGTCATAGATCCTGATCTTTGTACTGAATGTGTGAATGAATTTTCAGAACCAGCTTGTATAGTAGCTTGTCCAGTAGATTGTATCATACCTGATCCTGATAATGTAGAAAGCATTGATGAGCTTCGTTTAAAACATAAAAATAAAGATATTTAATGGCTAAAAAAACAGCAGTAATTGACCTTGGCTCTAATTCCGTTCGTATGGTAGTTTTTGAAAAAACCTCAAGATATGGTTTTTTCATTTGCAGTGAGCACAAAAAGAAAGTAAGACTTGGAGAAAATGCTTACAATAATAATAAAATTCTTCAAGAAGAAGCCATGCTTAAAGCCGAAAAAGCTTTAACTTATTTTAAGGAAAAAGCTTTAAAAGAAAAATGTAGAAAAATTATTGCTGTTGGAACTTCTGCATTAAGAGATGCGCCCAATGCTAAAGATTTCATAGCTAGAATAGCAAAAAATGTAGGTTTAAATATAAAATGTATTAATGGAAAAACAGAGTCATTTTTAGGTGGGCTTGCTGCGCTAAATTTACTATCAGATATTCAAAATGCCACCACTATAGATATAGGTGGAGGATCGACTGAGCTTTGTTTAATCAAAGAAGGTAGGATTGTAGATTGTATTTCACTTGATCTTGGCACAGTAAGATTAAAAGAAATTTTTTACGATACAAAAAAATTTAATGCACTAGACCAATTTATACAAGAAGCACTAAAACAAGTTCCAAAGCATTTTCAAAATGAAAATATCATTGCCATAGGTGGAAGTTTAAGGGCATTGTCAAATTCTATAATGAAAAAAAACTCTTACCCGTTAAAAATGATTCATAATTTTAGTTATAGTTTTGAAAAAGAAAAAAATCACATAGAAAAAATTCAAAATGCTAAAAATTTAAATGATTTTAACATAAAAAAAGATCGTTTTGATACTATAAAAGAAGGATGTGTGATATTTTTAGCACTAGCAAAAAATTTAAAAGCTAAAAATATCATCACCTCTGCAGTGGGTGTTAGAGAAGGTGTATTTTTATCTAATCTTTTTCAAAAATATACTAAAATAAAAAATGAAACAACGGATTTTTCAAAATTTAATGCCAAATTTCCTCCGAATTTCAATCCAAGCTTAAAATCTATACAAGATCGTTTTAGTATAGATTATAATGATAAAAGTGCTTATTTTGCAAATAAATTATTTGATGCCCTTTTACCTATCCATAAAATTAATCTTGCTTTTAAAAAAGATCTTATAAATGCTGCAAAATTATCGCATATAGGCGAGAGAATTAATTTTTATTTTGCTAATGAACATAGTGCTTATATAGCTCTAAATAGCCTGCATTTTGGTTTTTCACATAAAGAAATTTTATTAATTTCTACTATTTTAAAAGCCAATGGAAAAAAAATCAATTCATTTGCGATAGAAAATATAAAAGATTTACTACCAAATAATCACATATTAGCTTGGCTTAATTTTATTTTAGCTTTATCAAAAAAACTTGCAAAAGACACTGATGAGAATCTTGATTTCACGCTAAAAAATCATACTTTGTATATATACTCGACTAAAAAACAAATTTATTTTTCAAAAGAAGAAATCAAAAAAATTTCAAAGCCAAAACTTATCATTTTAGCTTTTAATCAGCAAAATTAATTATTTTGTTTTAAAAGTAAATTTTGCAATCTTTGTTTATTTTCTTCAAAATAAGAGTCAAAATCTTTTTCTTTTGGCTTTTGAGGTGCTTTGTTTTGTTCTTCATTTTTTATCAAAGCTTCATTTGTTTCTAATAGCACATTAGAATTTCCTATAATCATAGTATAACGCTTTAAACCATATTCAAAAACTACAAGTTGATTGTGTCTATCAAGTGGTCTTTGAAAGATTAAATTAAAATTCCTATCTAAAGGGTGTTTTTGTCTTAGATATATTTTTAAAAACCAAAGTCCAACAAGCAAAAGTATCAAAACGCTTACAACTAAAATATAATTTGTAAAATCATATTCTTGCATTTTTATTTCCTCGTTTTTTTCCTCTAAGCTTTTTTTAGTACTTAAATTTACACCTTCTTTTTGAGCACGCAATCTTAAACCATATTCACCAATCGCATCAGCGGTAATTTGTATTTTATCACCTACACTTAAAGCTATAAAAGTTTTTTTATCTTCTGAAAAAATTTTAATTTTTTTTATAATATCAGAATTTAACGCTCTATCTTCCTCTTTTGCACTTTTAGCATTTAAAGTAAAAATAATAATACCATCTTTTTTCTTTTGACTAATACCTTCTTTATAAGGAACATCAAATGAAAAAGTAATATCCACCCTATCTTCTCTTGGATAAATATTGTAATCAAGAATTTTTGCCCCAAAAAGAGGTAAAGCAAGTAATAAAATCCAAATAAATTTCATTGCAATTCTTTTTTGAAATACTGCAATACTGATTTAGAATCTAAAATTTCATTAATCCTTATAGCAAGGTTTTTCTCATACACCATTACCTCACCTTTTCCAAAAATTCTTCTATTTAAATAAAGTTCCACGCTTTCACCCGCTGGCTTTTCAAGGTCTATCACAGAACCAACTTCTAGCTTTAAAAGTTCTCTTACACTCATATTAGTAGTACCAAGCTCACTAACAAAATCAACGCTAATATCTAAAATATCTTCATAAGATTGCAACAATCCTAAATGATCTTCTATCATAATTTTTTATAACCTATTCTAAAACGAGCATTTTTCATTTCATAAGTAAATTTTTCTTTGAGTTTGATTTTTGAAAATCCATCAATACGTCCTAAATATTCAGGAACACCCAAACGATATTCATCTTTGCCATTAGTGTCATTAAGTAATTTTTTGGCATAACCTATAATTTGATTAGCTACTTCTTTTACTAAATCTGCTAGATCATCTTCTTTTAACTCTTCATGCAATAAAAATTGCGCAATCTCATTAAGAGCCTTTTTTTGAAAAAACAGATAAAAACTATATTCTTCATCTTTAAAATACAAAGGTATAGAAGCCCCATAAAGCTCGCCTCTAATCACGCTTGTTGGTGTAATTTTAAGTTTTAAAATGTGTTCACAAAAGTGATAAATCGAATATTCTAGTGTTTTAGTCATAGTTTTTTCCTTAGATAACTTTATAGTAAATTTATTTTACTAAATAAACCTTTAATCACAATTAATAATTAAAATATAAAATATAGTAAATTTTTATTTAAATTAAAAAAGGTTTTTTGATGTTTATAGAAAATTTTAACATAAATGAAAAAGTTTTCATCATCGCTGAACTTTCAGCCAATCATGCAAATAGTCTTGAAATAGCTTTAAAAACTATACAAGCAGCCAAAAAAGCAGGAGCTAATGCTATAAAAATTCAAACCTATACCCCAGATAGCTTAACACTAAATTCTGACAAAAAAGATTTTATTATTGAAGGTGGTTTATGGCATGGACGCAAACTATATGAGCTCTACGAAGAAGCTAAAACTCCTTATGAGTGGCATGAAAAACTTTTTGAATGTGCTAAAAATGAAGGTTTAATTTGCTTTTCTAGTCCTTTTTCTAAAGAAGATGTAAATTTTTTAAGGCAATTTAATCCCCCAGCTTATAAAATCGCTTCCTTTGAAGCAAATGATTATGATTTTTTGCGTTATGTAGCAAAAGAAAACAAACCTACTTTAGTTTCTACAGGCATAGCCTATGAAGAAGAACTTGAAATGATTGTTAAAATTTTTAAAGAAGAAAACAATCCGAATTTGATTTTGCTAAAATGCACCTCAGCTTATCCTTCACAAATTTGTGATTTAAATTTAAATGTCATAAAAACTTTACAAGAAAAATTTAACACTATTATTGGTTTAAGTGATCATAGCGAGGGATTTTTAGCACCAACTTTAGCCGTAGCTCTTGGTGCAAGAGTTATAGAAAAACATTTTATATTAGACAAAACTTTAAATAGCGCTGATGCTAAATTTAGTCTTGATTTTGAGGAATTTAAGCAAATGTGTTCTATGGTGCGTTTAAGTGAGCAAGCTTTAGGAAACAAAGAATTTAGCATGGATGAAAAAACTTTAAAAAACCGCCATTTTGCAAGAAGTTTATACGCAAGCAAAGACATCAAAAAAGGTGATATTTTCACACGAGAAAATATAAAAAGCATAAGACCGAGCCTAGGTTTGCATCCTAAATTTTTACCTATCATGCTTGGTAAAAAAGCAAGTTGTGATATAGAATTTGCTAAAGCTTTAGAAGAAAAACATTTCAAGGAATAATCATGGAAAAACATATTTTTAATAAAAATTTAGAAGCTTTAAAAAATAAAAAATTAAAAGAAAAATTAGAAAATTTTAAACCCCAAAATTTCCAAATTCTACAAGGAAAAGACTCCCTAGATATTAATTTTATACATCATGGGGGGGGTATACACTATATAGCAATACTCTTAATGAGTTAAATGAAAAACTAAACTTATATAATGATAAATATCTTTTATATCCTGTGCTTTATTTTTATGGTTTTGGTAATGGAATTTTATATAAAGCCCTTTTACAAAACAAAAATAGACAAAAAATAGTTGTTTTTGAAAAAGAAATAGAATTTATTTATCTAAGTTTTCAATGTATAGATTTTAGTGAGGAATTAGAAAATAATTCTTTGATTATTTTAGATAATAATGATTTAAAAGCGATTGATTTTCAAATACTTTTCTACAATAACCCTTTCTTTAATTTTTTAAGAACATATTTTTTAGATTTACACTGCGATTATTATGAAAAATATCAAGAAGATATTTTAAAACTCAACATAAAAATGCAAGAACACATAAAGCAAGTTGTATTAAGCAATGGAAATTCATCTCAAGATGCCTTACAAGGTATAGAAAATTTTGTTTATAATCTTCCTGATATTATCTCAAATTATTCTTTCAAAGAATTACTTTTAAAAAGAAAAAAACAAGCAAAAAACGCAATCATAGTTTCTACAGGACCATCGCTAATAAAACAACTTCCTTTATTAAAGCAATATGCTAATTATGCTAGTATATTTTGTGCCGATAGTGCTTATCCTATACTAGCAAAACACAATATAAAACCTGATTATGTATTATCTTTAGAAAGAGTAATAGAAACTTCAGAATTTTTTAATAATGATTTTGGTGATTTTGACAAGGATATAGTGTTTGTTTTAAAACATTTAGTACACAAAAATACTTTTACACAGCTAATCAAAAAGCAATTAAAAATTATTAATATTATGGATTTTTCACCGATAGCACATTCTTTAAAACTAACTCATTTTGGATATATGGGCATGGGGAATAGTGTAGCGACTATGGCATATTTTTTAGCCCTAAATTTAGATTTTGAAAACATTATATTTATAGGCCAAGACTTAGCTTATGCTGATGATGGAGCTTCACATCCTGAAGAATATTACTATGGAAAATATGATACTTATGATCCTCAAGAAATTGATTATAGCTTAACAACATTAGCTTACAATGGGAATCTTTATGTAAAAACAAATGAAATTTGGATACTTTTTAAAACCCAAATAGAAGAAGCTGTTTTTAATGCAAAGAAATTTCTTAATATCACAACCTATAATTGCACCGAAGGTGGAGCCAGAATTAATCATACCATAGAAAAACCATTTAAGCAAGTATGCAAAGAACTACTAATAAAAGAACTCAAAAAACCTTTTGCTAAACTTGAAAAATTAAATGAGAACAAGCAAAAAGAATTAATGTTAAAAGCATTTTACAAAATTCATCAAGTTTTAAAACTAAGCCACACTTTAATCAAAGAATGCATTCACTTATCAAACAAATTAAATTTTATGGGAAATGATGAAAAGAATTTTTCATTATTGATTAAAGAATTAGATTGTTTTAAAACTAAATTTGAAAAAATAAATGTTTTAAAAGAATTAGTTAATCCTTTAAACACTCAATTTGAGCTTAATCTTGCTAGAATTTATGTACTTAACCCAAAAACAAAAGAAGATGTTTTTAACAAAAATTATCTTTGGATTAAAGAACACTTAGAATGGTTAGAACTTATAATAGGTCATATAAAAAAATTACAAGAAAGTCTAGAAAAAAATATTACAAATTTAGAAAAAGAATTGATAAATAAAAATCTCCAAAAACAAATTTCAAGAATAAAAAATACTTTGTTTTAATGTTTTTATAAAATATAGTAATTTTGATATAATAAAATAAAAATTTGGACTTTAAATGAATAAAGAATTATTTTTAAAAAACACCCAAGCTCTTTTTGAAGTAGATCAAATACTAGCTTATGAGTTGAGAAAAATCACTCAAAATCATAAATTTAAAATCATAAAAAATAAAATTTTTGATTTGCAAAATCAAGTTTTTTTAGATGAAAATCATTCTTTTGATTATGATAAATTTCAATTATATCCAGTATTATTTTTTTATGGTTTTGGCGATGGAAAATTTTTTATAGAACTTTTAAAAAATCAGAATTTAAAACATATTGTTATTTTTGAAGAAGAATTAGAAATTTTATATCTAGCTTTTCATATGATTGATTTTACCACACTTCTTAGAAAAGAAAAACTTATTTTGTTTTTTACACCAAATATCAACACTGCTCAACTTAAAGTTTTATTTAATTATCCGCAAATCAAACATACGCTGAAAATTTTCAATTTTCATTTTTATAATGATTTTTATATTAATTTTTATACACCCAATGCTCAAAATGTGATGCAAATTTTATTAAATCTCATAAAAACACTAATGCTTGCTCGTGGAAATGACCCAAAAGATGCTTTGCTAGGAATAAAACATAATATTATAAACTTAGAAAAAATCATCACTCATACGCCTTTTAAAAATCTAATAAAAGATAGAAAAGCAAAAGCAAAAAATGCCATTATAGTTTCAACAGGTCCTTCTTTGATGAAACAACTTCCGCTTTTAAAAAAATACCAAGAAAATGTTGTGATTTTTAGTGCTGATAGCTCTTATGCTATCTTAGCCAAAGAGGGAATTAAGCCTGATTATGTCTTTTCACTAGAAAGAGTAGATTTTACTAGCGAATTTTTTAATAATGATTTTGGAGAATTTGATAAAAATATATTATTTATCATAGCTTCTTTAACTCATCCTAAAACTATAGAATATTTAGAAAAAAACAATAGAAATTATATGCTTGTTTTAAGACCTTTGTTTTTTGAAAGCAAACTCGGCTTAAATGAATATGGTTTTTTGGGAAATGGCATGAGTGTTGCTAATATGGCTTATGAGTTAGCTGGAGCTTTAAGATTTGAAAATATTATTTTAATAGGGCAAGATCTAGCTTATAGTGATGATGGAAAGTCTCACCCAAAAGAACATTTATATGGTGATCAAGGAGACGAAGAAGTTGTTTATAAAACAATCTGTGCATATGGAGGCAATAAAGAAGTAAAAACACAACTCACATGGTATTTGTTTTTAAAAAGTTTTGAAAAAGATATAGCTCTAGCTAGAGATATATTAAAAATCAAAACTTATAATGCCACAGAAGGCGGGGCAAGGATAGAAGGAACCATAGAAAAACCTTTTAAAGAAATTTGTGAAGAGTTTTTAAAAGAAAAAATTGAAAAAAATATTATTTTAACAAAAGCAAAAAATCCACAAAAAAAACTAAAACAATGCAAAGAAAAACTCAACAAACAAATAAAACAAAGTGAAATTTTTATCAATGAATGTAAAAAAGCTATTAAAGATAAAAGCTTAGAAAGATTAGAAAAACTAAGACTTAAGCTCCCAAAAAGTGAATTTTTTTCAGATATTTTACAAGCTAGATGCTTTCAAAATGAATGTGAGGTTTTAAAATACAAAGTTGAAAAAGAAAAAAATACAAAATCTTTCTTAGAACAACAAATCGATTTTTTTGATGAGATTATTTTATATCTTGAAAATTATAATAAAACTATAAAAGAAAATTTAAAGGCATAATTATGAATCATGAGCTTTTTAAGAAAAATATCCAATCCCTTAACCCATCTTTTCAAAAACTTTTTAAAAACATCAAAAAAACACCATATAAAATAATACAAGGAAACGATTCTTTAGATATTAATATTAAAGATAAACAAGGAAAGATAATTTATGAAAATCCTATTTTAGAATTAAATACTATGCTGGCAAAATATGATCAAATGTATAAATTATATCCTGTGCTTTATTTTTTTGGATTTGGAAATGGAATTTTATATAAAGCTCTTTTACAAAATCCAAATTTAAAGCATATCATAGTTTTTGAAGACAACTTGGAATTAATCTATAGCTTGTTTTTTCATATAGATTTTTCAAAAGAATTAAAAACAAATAAACTAATTTTAGCACAATGCAATATGCCAAATTCTGCATTACTTTCTTTAATGTCAAGAAATCCTTTTAGAGAATTTATAAGAACATATTTTTTAGAAATACATTCTAGATACTATGAAAGATTTGCAAATAATATTTTAAATTTAAATCAAAAAATACTCTCTTGTATAAGATCTATTGCAACTATAAAAGGAACAGACACTAAAGATACTTTACAAGGGATAGAACAATTCATGGAAAATATTCCAAAAATGCTTTCAAAACCTTGCTTAAAAGAATTGCTAAATAAAAGAAATACATTGAGTAAAAATGCAATCATAGTATCTACTGGACCATCTTTAAGCAAGCAGCTACCTTTACTCAAACAATATCAAGATAATGTGGTAATTTTTTGCGCTGATAGTGCTTATCCTATTTTATATCAAGAAAATATCAAGCCTGATTATGTTTTTATGGTTGAAAGAGGAGAAATTACTGCGGAGTTTTTTAATAATGACTTTAAAAATTTTGATAAAAACACATTATTTATTTTAACTTCATTAGTTCATCCTAATGCAATTAACTATCTAGAGCAAAATAATAGAAAATTTATATGTATATCAAAAGAAACTTTTGAAACTTATTTTGGTTTAAATGCTTTTGGTTATGTTGATTTAGCAATTTCTGTTGCACATTTAGCTTTTATATTTGCTAATCTATTAAATTTTAAAAATATTTTTTTTATAGGACAAGACTTAGCTTTTAATGATCTAGGACACTCTCACCCTACAAACTACAAGCATAGTCCAACTTATGAAAGTCGATTGGAAAAAATTGATACTTTGGCTTATGGTGGCAAGGGCTATGTAAAAACACATATTGCATGGGATATGTTTAAAACTAATCTTGAACATTTAATCACAAATTCAAAAGCAAAAATTTACAATGCCACAGAAGGTGGAGCAAGGATAGAAGGAACTATAGAAAAACCTTTTAAAGAAATTTGCAAAGAGTTTTTAAAAGAAAAAATTGAAAAAGATTTTCCTATTTTAGAAAACTTTACTCCGGATAAAAAACAAGAATATTTGCTAAAGACCTATCATAAATTAATTAAATTATTAGAAGATATAGAAAAATACTTAAAAAAGTATCAAAATATAATCAATTTTATCAACAATTCATCTGATGTAAATATTACATTAAAATATCTAGACGAGCTTGATCTTGATGATTTTAAAGATAATACTTTAATAAGACTTTTGCTCGCTTGCTATTTAGATCAACTACGCTTTCATCTTGCAAAAATTTTTGTAATAATCCCAAAAAGCCAACAAATGCAAAAAGAAAAAAGTAAATTTTGGATCAACTCTCATTTAGAATACTTTCAACTCATTATTATCACCCTAAAAAAATTAGAAATAATTCTTTTAAACAAAAAATGTTTTATAAAAGACATTCTGACTAAAAATAATTTAGAAAAATATATTAAAAAATGACGATATTATTTCTTTAATCAAAAAGGATAAAAATGAAAACAGAGATTTTTAAAAAAAATTTAAAAGCCTTAAAAGGAAGTGATTATCAAACACTAAAAAGAAAATTAGGTAGAATAAAAGAAGCTAAAGATTATATTTATGTTTTTGATAAAGATCCTTTAAATTGTAATATATGTTATAAAAATATAAAAAATTTATATATAAATCCTTTAAAAGAACTACAAGAAAAAATTGAGCTTTTTAATAAAGAATACTTAAGATACCCTATACTTTTTTTCTATGGATTAGGCAATGGTATATTTTACAAAAGTTTGCTTGCAAATAAAGAACATAAAAAAGTTATTGTATATGAAAAAGACATTGAGTTAATATTTTTAGTTTTTAATATGATAGATTTTTCCAAAGAACTTTTAGAAGGTAGATTTATTTTAATCCATACAAAGGAATTTAACTATACAAAAGCTGATACATTGTGCTCTTTTTTAAATTTATTTTTAAAAACTTACACTCTGCATATTCATTGTGAATTTTATGAAGAAAAACAAAAAGAAGAAATTAAAAACATAAATGATTTAAATTCCAAAGTTATTAAAAATATTGCCTTAAGAAGAGGAAATGCCCCAATTGATGCTATGCAAGGTATAGAGCAATTTGTTCTAAATTTACCTAAAATGCTTACACATCCAAGTTTTAGCGAATTTAAGAAAAAAAGATCAAATAAAAGCAAAAATGCTATATTGGTAGCTACTGGACCTTCTTTAAAAAAACAACTTCCTTTACTTAAAAAATATGCTAATAAAGCTACTATATTTTGTGCTGATAGCGCTTATCCTATCTTAGCAAAGGCGGGTATAAAACCTGATTATGTTTGCATGCTAGAAAGAGATGATGTGGTATCAAAATGCTTTGACAATGATTTTAAAGAATTTGATAAAGACATTACTTTTATTTTAGTTTCACTAGTATATAAAGATAGTATAAAATTTTTAGAAAAAAATAAAAGAAAATATATTTTAGTTTCAAGATCATTACCTTTTGCTTATTCTTTAGGATTGCATGATTTTGGCTATGTAAGCGGTGGAATGAGTGTAGCACATTTAAACTATGAATTAGCACTTTTACTAGGACATGAAAATATCATCTTAATAGGACAAGATTTAGCTTATAGTGATGATGGAAAATCTCATAGTGAAGGATTTTTACATGAAAGTTATCACGAAGGAGATTTTGAACGCGATCATGGAAAATTTGAAACCTTAGCTTATGGTGGAAAAACTTATGTGCAAAGTTCAGAGGTTTGGATATTATTTAAACAAATTTTTGAAAGTTTATTTCACAAACAAACAAAGGCAAAAATTTACAATGCCACAGAAGGTGGGGCAAGGATAGAAGGAACCATAGAAAAACCTTTTAAAGAAATTTGTAAAGAGTTTTTAAAAGATGAAGTAAAAAAACCTTTTCCAAAACTAAATCCACCAAAACGCAAAGATAGCCAAGAGCTTATGCTAAAAGCTTACAAACAAATCAAACAAAATATAAAAGCTAATGAAAAATTCTTAAAAATTTGTAAAAAATTACATAAAGAATTAAACTATCAAAGCAAAACACACTATACCTTACATGAGTTAAATATAAAAATAGATCAACTAAAAGAGACTATAGAAAGTAATAAATACATTTTCTTAAGAGAAGTTTTAAATCCTTCTTTATTTCATCTTGAAAGTAATTTTTCAAAAATCTATGTTAATCCTATGCACAATGATAGTGATAAACAAAATAAACTTGTTGCTTGGATTACAGCACATAAATCTTGGCTAGAAGAAATCAGCGAGTTAGCTTTAGTCCAAGAAAAAGCTTTAAAAATAGCCATTATACCTTTACAAGATATTTTAGAAAAAAGAAATTTAATATAAGGCAAAACTGCCTTATATTATTTGGATTTATTGTAAGAGTTTTAAAACATTTTGTTGCACAGCATTAGCCTGACTCATAGCATAAGATCCACTTTGAGCTAGGATATTGTATTTAGAGAAATTTGCACTTTCTGCTGCAAAGTCTACATCTCTGATGTTTGATTCAGCTGATTTGATATTTACTTGGGTTACACTGATGTTATTTAGTGTAGCTGTGATTTGATTTTGCACCGCACCAATATCAGCTCTAATGGCATCTAGATTTGCTGTGGCGGTTTCTACTATATCCATCACAGCCATAGCACCTTTAAGAGTGGTAACACCTGGAGTTTGATCA
>NZ_JAKMTG010000006.1:0-125459 GCF_025773055.1 Campylobacter sp. CNRCH_2013_0671h | reverse complement strand
ATTGATACCTTTTTGGATTGCTTGTAAAGGGGATAGTAATTTTGAAGAAAAAAAGTAAATAGCAAAACATGAAATAAACAATATAATAATAGAAAAAATAATTTGCTTATATGCGTCTTTTAAAACCAACATTTCCAACTCATCTTGCTTTTGAGTTGCACAAGCAATATAGCTTACTTTAGCTTTTGAATTATCTATATTAGCGCAAATTCCAAATCTTTCTTCTTGTGTATCAACGCTTATATATTCAAATGTTTTATAATCTCCAAATTGCTGATGATATTTTTTTATCTCTTCTATACTTGGATGTTGAGTTAAGATTAGTGATTTATTATTTGATGCAAAAGGAATAGAGCTTGTTGTATCAAAAACAAAAACATTTCCTGGAAGTTTTTCAAAGGTCTTTTGCAAAGATGTTAGCAGTAAATCAACACCTAAAACACCTATCAACTTACCATTTTTCTTAATCGGGGTAGAATAAGTAAAACTAGGTAATTTTGTAACAGAATCTTCATAAACATCGCTTATAAACACTCCATCATTTGCAATAGCCCCTTTATACCAGTCTCTAGAAGTAGCATCGTAACTTGGATCATCATAAGAAGAAACTCCACCACCTCTTTTTCTAAAATTAACTCCTTTTTTATCAGAAACAGTATCGCTTACAAGCATAGTTCCATCGGGAAAACCAACATAGACAGCTAAAGTATTTGATCCATCTTTAAAAATTTTTAAATCATCTCCTAGTATTTGCTCCATAGAATCAAAATTTAAAACTTGATTTTTTCCCAAAGAATCAATGTATTTTTTTATGGCAAGTAAAATATCTATATAGCCATCAACATATCCTTCTACCTGAGTTTCTGTGATCAATAAATAATCTTCATTCGCTTGTTTACTGTTTGAAATTAAATTATTTCTACTAGAAACAAATGCCATTATAGTGATTATTGATAAAGCTAAAAAGACAATAACACCAACAACAATGGACAATTTATTTTTCACACTCATTTGTGTATTTACATTCATATATCTCCTTTTTTGTATTTAAATTGAAGTATTTTAGTAAATATATTTTATCAAAAAAATAATAAATTTTAATAAAAATTATATATTATGACAAAATATTTGTTTATTATTTAAAATAATACTCTGCTGGTTTAGTGAAGAAAAATTAGGTATATAAGCATAACCGCTGATAGGATTTATAACTATGCATATATGCTGATCTTGTTTATTAGATAATCTTATAATGCAGTTATTATTAAAAGATGAGAGTTTATCATAAGGACGCATAGCATTTTTCAAAGGTGTATATAAGCGACCATAATCATCAAAAATTAAACGCGTACTTCCCTTGCAAGCACCTTCAAACAAAACTTTTGAAATACCATATGTTTTTTCTATATTATATTTTAAATTCGCCTTAGAATCATTTTGATTTATTACTCCGCTTTGTCCTGAGTTCATCAATAAGTTTGGATTAATTAAATCAACAGCTATTTCTCTGTCTTTATTAATCATGTTTTTACCTATATTTGCATTACCATCACCATTTTTATCTAAAAAAATAGTATAAGTTTGTTCATTATTTGTAGCTGACTTTGAGCGTATGAAATATAATTGCCATTTGGCTTTAAACCACTCTCGTTTAGCAATATTAAATTCTTTTACTCTAAAATCATTTTGTATTAATGCTAAATGTCTTGTGTATTTAATATCATTTAAAATTTGTTCAGCCCCTAAACGCAAATAGTCAGGTTTGTAATAAAAATACCCCATAGAAAACAATAAAGATAATATAATACAAACAAAAACTAATTCTATTAAAGTAAAAGCTTGTTTCATTTTATATAATAATAAATTTTATGCCTACCTAAACTAACATATATCTTACTGGCTTTTTTACTAGAATGAAGTTCTAATTTACCTTTGGAAATACCATAAAATTTAAGTCTTAAAGCTAACTCTTTATCTTTAGTGAAAATATGTGTAAAATTTCGTTGTTTTAACTTTAAAGACAATTCTTTAGCAATATGATAATCATAAGCAAAATGTTTTTTTGGATCTTTTAATAAATAATAAAAACTTTGATTAAAAATAATACCAAGATAAAAAAATAGTAAAAAAACTAAAGAGCATTCTATAAAAATTTTATGTTTTAGGCGCAATTGTGGCATTCTTGAGCGATAAGAAGACATTAAATAACGAACTAATAATGGAGTACAAACTACACAAAAAGGTAAAAAGTCTTCTAAAAAAAGTCTTTGTCTTATAGAAAAAATCAAACAAAAAACGAAAGTAGTTGCACTAATAAACCATAAAAGAGGTTTATCATCTTGTAAAAGAATTTTATAAATAACATAAAAAAAATAAAGAAAAATTAAAGGTGAAAAGCAAGCTGCAAAAATACCTAAAGTATCTAAAAAATATCCTTTAGGTTTTCCACTTGCATCAAAACCATAAATACTCATTGCAATAGCAAATAAAATCAAAGAGCATGCAATAAGTAATTTATCTTTTTTATATATAGCAAAAAAGAAAAAAGATAAATATAAAATTACAAAATTTCCATCTACAAAAAGAACTAAAAAAAACAAGATATAAAATAAAAAAAATTTTTTATATTCAAACAGCACCAAAATCAAAAGCGTAAAAAATATTACTATGCTAGATTCATTGATAAGCAAAGCGCTGGCTACACTACCAGGAAGCAATATAAAAAGCACAACAGAAATAAAAGCATCAAAAGAAGTTTTGGTGTATCTTAAAGCCAAAATATACAACAAAATACAACTTAAAGAATGCAACAAAACAAACGGAAGTCTTAATCCAAAATCATTTTGTCCAAGAAGAGCAGTACCAAATCTAGCAATCATAGCAATTAAGCTATGATCGTAAAAATAAATTTGTGCTTCATTGTAGCTGATAGATAAAGTGCTTACACCATATAATAAAGCACAAAAATCAAAAAATAAAACGGCTAATAAATACCTTTTCATTTTTGATTAGTCAAGTTTTACAGGCCCATTACTTGCGTGAGATTGTAAAAATCTTAAAATTCTATCTTTTTCCGCATCAGTGATTTTAGCAAAACCTTGCATAGCAGATAAATATGCATCCCATTCTTCCATTAAATGTTCTTTTGGTTTATGTGCTGCGTGACAACTTGTGCAAGTATCATAATAAGTTAATTCTATCTCATCCCAAGCAAGAATTTCTTGATCGGTCAAATCTTTACTTTTAACTAAAAATTCCATTTCATTACTTGCATTTTTAGCATTTAAAGTAAGTAAAAGATAAATTCCATCTTTGGTATAAGCAAGGCTTTTTGGATTTGACTCCACAACCTCACCTTTGACTTTAATTAAAGAGTATTCACCTTCTTCTTTTATAAGCTCCACTTTAGAGCCTTCATAAATTTGTCCTACTACTTTTTTACTAGCACTATCTAAAAGATCTACTTTTTCATTAAAAATAAACATATCTTTAGCAAACAAAGCACTAGCTAAAAAAGTTAATGTCAATATAATTTTCTTCATTTTAAGCTCCTATGATTTCTGGTGGTGTAGTTGAATTATAAGGTTTTATAACTTCTTTTAGCTTTTTAATACCCACTAAGCAAGTATTTACACTAGTTGCTTGAGCCATAGTTGAAGTTGGTCTTGAGCTTGTTAAAACATTTACATGACCTGCATTACATCTTGGCTTGCTATCGCTTACATCTTCAGGGTCATACCAAGCACCTTCTTGGATACTAACAACTCCTTCCATGATATTATCTGTTACAAAAGCACCTGCTAAAAGTGATCCACGATCGTTATATACTTCTACAACTTCTCCGTGGGTAATACCAAGTTTTTTGGCATCATTTGTATTAATCATCACAGGTTCTCTACCTTGAATTTTATACAAATCTCTCACCCAAGTATTATCAAGTTGAGAATGCACTCTATATCTTGGATGTGGACTTACTAAATGGAAAGGAAATTTTTTAACTAATTTTTCATTACCCAGCCACTCTGCAGGCTCAAACCATGTTGGATGTGCTTTAAAATCATCTAAATTGTATTTTTCAAATTTTGGAGAATAAATTTGGATTTTTCCACTTTCTGTTGCAAGTTTATTTGCCACAGGATCGGCTCTAAATTCAGAGTGTCTTACAAAATTATAAGCTTCTTTTGGTGGTTCAAAATGGATAAAACCTTGTTTCCAAAAGTCAGCAAATTCCATATAATAAGGACAATCACTTCTTCCATAAAAACCTTCAAGCCATTGTTGTTTTGTTTTATTACCTGTAAATTTTTTATGCTCTCTCTCGCCAATTCTTTTTGCTAATTCTTCGAAAATATCATAGTCATTTCTACTTTCAAAATAAGGCTCAATTACTTTTTTCATAGCATAAACATAATCTTGAGAATAAGAGCCACCAAAGCTAATATCATCTCTTTCTAAAGTTGTAGTTGAAGGTAATACAATATCTGCCATTTTTGCCATAGGAGTCCACCAAGGCTCATGTACAATTAGCGTATCAAGTGTTCTTAAAGCTTTGATAAGTTCATTTGTATTTGGATGATGGCCCAATACAGAAGCGCCCACTACATACATGAGTTTAATTTTAGGATAAGTGATTTCTTTACCTTTAAATTTAACTGTTTTGCCTGGATTTAAAATAGCTTCTGAAACTCTACTTGCAGGAATATTAGTATCAAGATTATTTTTACCTTGTGGTAAACCTACTGGTAATCTTACACCTGAAAATGCTTGACCACCACCTGAATAATGCATAGAAAAACCAAATCCACCACCAGGTAAGCCTACTTGACCTATCATTGAAGCTAAAACCATTAAAGTCCAATCAGCTTGCTCACCATGGTGTGCTCTTTGCATAGCCCAGTTACCTGCTAAAAAGGTTCTATTTTTTACAAAAGTATCTGCCAATGCGGTAATAACTTTTTCTTCAACGCCGGTAATATTTGCAGCCCAAGCTGGAGTTTTATCAATACCATCAGTTTTTCCAAGCAGATAAGGTAAGAATTTGTCAAAACCATCAGTGTATTTTTCAATGAATTTTTTATCATATTTTCCACTTTTATATAAATAATTCATCATACCAAGCATTAAAGCAACATCAGTATTTGGACGAATCTTAATCCACTGAGCATTTAAAATTTCTGCTGTTTGAGTATATTGAGGATCGATAGTTATAAATTTAATTTTTGATTTGCTGTATTTTTTATAATAATCATCATTACCACGATTTGCAACTTTAAAATCAATTTGATTACATTTATAAAGATCAGCTCCCCATAAAACATAAACCTGAGTGTTTTCCAAAATAACTTCATGAGAAGTTTGTAAAGAATAAACTTCCAAATCTCCTACTATACTAGCATTTACTTTACCAGCAGCACCATTACTATACTCACCATCAGTGCCAATATGGCCACCTAAAGCGGTATTAAAAAATCTTCCTGCTACTGAGTTGCAATTGTGCAATAAACCTACATGTCCCCATGCACCATAACTTGCATTAAATAAATTTTCAATAGGGGTTTCTTTTAATTTTTCCAATACAAGCTCTAAAGCTTTCTCCCAACTTACTCTTACAAAAGGTTCTTTACCTCTTAATTTAGGTCTTTTTTTACCTTCTAAAAAGCTTTTTCTAACACAAGGATACTTTACCCTAGTGTCTGAATAAGTTCTATCGATAATAGCATCAGTTATTACTGAAGGATGTTTATCAGATTTTTGTGGAGTAACTTTTACTATTTTTCCTTCTGAATTTACTTCAGCCCAAAAAGCACCAAAGTGAGTTGCATGAGGAATTTTTTTAGTATCGTAAAATTTTGTTTGTGCTGCCATTAAAGGATTAACGGAAGCAACTGCTGAAGTTGCAGCAAGACCTTTTAAGAATTTTCTTCTTGTTAAACTCATGTTTGTCCTTCCTTTTAGTTTAGTATTTAATTATATTGTATTATTTATAGCTAATAATAAACTAAATTTTAATACTCCAGAAAAAATCAATCCATTCCTTAGCTTCTTTAATATAAAATTCAGGGATTAATAATGCTGAAGTTTTGTAAAAAACACTTGCTACTTTAAGCTCTAAATGAGGAAACTTTTGACTTAAGACTCTCTTAATTTCTATCATAGTTTCACCACTATCTATGATATCATCTACCAAAAGAACTTTTTTATATGAACTAAGATCAGGAATATTAAAAATTTTAATCGTATCTAATTTTTGAGTATCTTCATAATGGATAGAATTTAAAGAAAATAAATTTCTATTACCCATACCTTCTGCTAAAAAATGGCCCAAAGTCATACCACCTCTTGCTATAGCAAGTAAAACATCGGGATTAAATTCCTCTTTTATTTTGCGCGTAAAAGGGATAATTTCTTTTTGAAATTCTTCATAAGTATAATAATACATAATCACTTCCTATAAAAATTGTAATAAAAATACCAATAATGAAATTGCACTTAAAATGATAATTCCGAGATTAATTTTATCAAATTCTTTTTGCATAATACGCATAAATAAATACGCAATAAAACCAAAAGCAAAGCCTGTTGTAATAGAATAAGTCAGCGGCATCATAATAATAATAAAAAATGCACTCACAGCTATTGCTTTATCTTTAAAATTGATATTTGCAACTTCCATAAACATTAAAACTCCAACAAGAACCAATACAGGATAAATAGAATTTGCAGGAATAGCTTTAAATACCGGTAGTAAAAATAAAGTGAAAACAAAACATATAGCAGTAACTAAAGCTGTAAGACCTGTTCTACCGCCTGCTTCAACTCCTGCTGAACTCTCCACAAATGCCGTTACAGTAGAGGTACCAACAACTGCTCCCATAGCTGAACTAACAGCATCTACTCCTAAAGTTTTTCCTAGTTTTTTATCACCTTGTTTTGGATCATCAAATATTTTTCCTCTTGAGCCTACGCCTGTGATTGTCCCTACGCTATCAAAAAGCTGAGTAACAAAAAAAGTAAGCACTATAGGAATCATACTAAACTCTAAAGCTCCTTTAATATCAAGCTTACCAAATATTGCACTTAAACCATTATCTCCGTTTATAACTGGCATCGATAAAAGTTGTTCTGGAAACCTAGCTCCATCAATACCAAAAATCCAAGCACACAAAGCACTTACAAAAACAGCTAAGATAAAAGCAGCTTTAATCCTCCAAGCCCAAAAAACAAAAACTAAAAACAAACCAAATAATCCAAAAAGTACTTTAGTGCTTGAAAAATCTCCCAAGCCTACTAAAGTTGCTTCGCTTTTGGTGATAATTCCCATTTGCACAAGTCCCATAAAAGCTATAAAAGTTCCAATACCCGCTGATATAGCTTTTCTTAGATCATTTGGTATGCTTTTTATAACCCAAATTCTAAAATTAGTAAAAGATAATAAAGTAAAAACAATACCTGATAAAAAAACAGCCCCCAAAGCACTTTGCCAAGGAATTTGATAAGTATTACACACGCTAAAAGTAAAATACGCATTTAATCCCATGCCTACACTCATAGCCACAGGAGTATTAGAGAAAAAAGCACTTAAAGTAGTAGCTATAATAGTTACCAAAGCGGTTGCTACGATTAAAGCTTCTAGTGGCATACCTGAATTGCTCATTATATTAGCATTAACTGGTATAATATAAATCATTGCTAAAAAGGTAGCAATACCTGCATAAATTTCAGTTTTTACATCGCTATTATGCTCTTTAAGTTTAAAAAAATCCATTTTAATCCTTAATAAATTTTTAGTTCATTATATAAACTATCTCGCTCTATTGCTATATAACCTGAACTTTGAATCATCTCTATGAAGGTTTTTAAACTTAAGCCATTTGAACTTTTTGCTCCACCTGCACTTTGTATGCTTTCTTTTTCTATGGTACCATCTAAATCATTTGCGCCAAAATCTTGAGCCACCATAGCTAAATTTATACCCATAGTTGCCCAATAAGCTTTGATATTTTTAATATTATCAAGCACTATTCTTGCTATAGCTAAAGTTTTTAAAATTTCCACCGAGCCAAGTGGCTTTTTACCTGTAATAAAACTATTATCTTGTTGCCAAACTAAAGGAATAAAAGCATTAAACCCACTTGTTTGATCTTGGAGATTTCTTAATCTTATCATGTGATTAATTCTATTTTCTCTACTTTCTATATGCCCAAATAACATAGTAGCATTACTTTGTTTGCCTTTTTCATGCCAAAGTTTGTGAATTTTTAGCCAATTTTCACTACTTACCTTACCATGACAAATTCTTTTTCTAACTTCTTCATCAAAAATTTCAGCTCCACCACCTGGCATAGAATCAACACCATACTCAAGCATTTTTTCTATCACTTCTTCATAACTCATATCAAAAGCTCTACTTAAAAAATCAACCTCAGCAGCAGTTAGAGCTTTAATGTGTAAAAATGGATATTTTTCTTTAATCATTTTAAAAATTTCTAAATACCACTGCCATGATGTATTTTTATTGTGCGCTGAAACAATATGAATTTCTTTCGTATCTCTTAAAACTGTCTCATCAACTATTTTCATTATCTCTTCATGTGTCATAGTGTAAGGATTAGGATTTTTCCTATGTGCTGAAAAAGCACAAAATTTACAAGTATCTGCACATATATTTGTAGGATTAATATGTCGATTGATATTAAAATAAACCTTTTTGCCATGCAAATTAGTACGAATTTTTTGTGCATATTTAGCTAGAGTAAAAAGCTCTAAATCCCAAAGTTTATTAGCCTCTTCTTCGTTTAATCTTTCTTGATTTTCTAATTTTTCTATAATTGTTTGCATATTCTTACCATATTTTTAATTTTAAACTACAATTATAATTTTAACTTACTTAAAATTTAATACAAAGTATTTTTTGGTATGATTTTAATAAAAATTTAAAGCAAGGAATAATTTTCAAAAATGGATATGCAAAAAATTCAAAAATTAAAAAATTCTTTAAAAGACTATGAAGCATATTGTTCTAGACTTTTTTTAAAGCAAGGTTCTTTTAGCTTTTACCATTCTAAAGAGATTGATCGTTTTATAGAAGATATTTATGAGCTTGTTTTAAATGATTTTTTTGATGATTTTTTTCCACATAATGACAAAATTCCTTTTTGTATTATCGCCATTAAACAATATGCTAAAATGAATTTAAGCATAAAAGAAAATATTGATTTATTGCTTATTTATAAAGATATAAAAGCTTATAATATTAAGCCTTTAATGAAAGCATTTATTACTTTTTTAAACGATATTGGTTTAAGCATTAACTATCAAATTTGTGAAATAAATGGACTTTATAATATAGCTAAAAATGAGCTTAAACAAAATATTTTACAATATCGCTATATTAGTGGTTCTAAGATTTTATTTAAACAAATCAAAGAAAAAATTTCCCAAGCTCAAGATGAGTTAAAAGAAGAATTTGCTCTAAAAATCTTGCAAGAATTTAACCCTTATTATCAACCTTTAATCAAGCAAGAATTTGATATTAATAAAAATTTTGGCGGTTTAGATGAGCAACTTAATATAGAAAATTTAAATATTTTATTTAAAGATTCTCCCAAAAATTATATGCTTAATTTTATCAATGAAAAAGAATTTAGCGAATTTAAGCTTGCGAGTGATTTTTTATTTTCACTTAAATGTGCAATGAATCTTTTAGAAGGTAAAAACACAAATTTATTTTTAATACAAAATTCACAAGAACTTGCTAACTTAATGCATAAAAAAGAAAAGAAAAATTTAGATCTTAAATCCATACTCATTCAAAAAGCAATGCAAAGTATGCAAATTTGTGGAATTTATACACATTTTTTAGCAAGATGCATCCAGGAAAAACATTATAAAGAAAATAAACTTTATGAAATACAAGATAACTTTTTTACTCATTCAGATGAAAATGAAAATTTAAATTTAATACTCAATCGACTTTTAAAACTAGAAGATGAGGATTTTATTTTTGATATTAAACTAATTTTTGCATTAAAAAGAGCAAAAAATAATGATGAAAATTTGGAGTTATTTAAAGGTATATTAGAAAAAAAACATTCTTTTAGTATTTTAAAACTACTAAACAATGCAAACATTTTAAAAGATTTTTGCAAACCATTAATTCAAAGTAAATTTTTACTCGAAGAAGAAGGTGTTTATAGCGCATTAGATAGAGCATTACTTTGCTTAAAATACTTTGAAGAAAAAGATTGCAAATTTGATAAAAAAACACTTCTAATAATAAAGCTTACCATACTTTTAAGTGCTATTCATGAAGAAAATGAAATTTCTTTAGCTAATATTTACAGAGCTTATGTTGGAAAATTCCAAGTTGATAATGAATTTTTAGATTTTGGCTTAAGATTATTTAAAAATTTCAATGCTTTTAAAGATATTATAGAAAAAGAAGATATTTATAATTCTACTATTGTATTAAATTTTATTTCCAAATTAAATGATACTCATACCCTAAAAACCTTACATCTTTTATCTTTTTGCAATGCTAAAGCTTTGGGTATAGAAAATCATTTTTATTATAAAAGTTTAGAAAGATTGTTTCAAAATGCACTAGAAGGTTTTGAGGATGAAAATTTAATTGATGAGAGTCAAAGAAGGGTAAAAAAAGAACAAACTCTAAAAAGAAGCAAGGCTTTTTTAGATCTTGATGAGCAAACTCAAAACAATATCACTCATATTAAATCTAATCTCTTTTTTATAAAAAATAGCTTTGAAAAAATTATTAAAATAACACAGATTGCGCAAAAAGAAAATTTTACTTTTTGGCTTGACAATCAAGATAATTTTACTCTAGAGCTTATAATGAATAGAAAAAATAATCTTGAAAATATACTCAACACTTTAAGTTCTTTAAATTTAGTCTTTATGAGTTTTTTTGAATTATTTGATGAAAAAGTTTATCTGAAATTTGAATATTCAGATATAGTAAGTGATAATCAAAAACAAAGTTTAGAAAATTTACTTAATTCTAAATTGCATTTAAAAGTACAAAAAAAGGCAAAAAAACCAAACATTAAAAAAGATGAATTAAAATTAGACATGAATTATTCCAAAAGCTATGCCAAAATAACCTTAAACACAAAAGATCAAAAAGGTTTAATGGCTTATGTAATGGATGTACTTGCAAGATATGATATTATCTTAAGTGCAGCAAAAATTCAAACCATAAAAGAAAGAACGCGAAATGTTTTGATTTTGCATAAAAATGAAAGCTTGCAAGATCATAAAGATCAAATTCTTAAATCACTAATAAGCGAGTAAAAGATGTGTGGAATAGTAGGTTATATAGGAACTAAAGAAAAGAAAAAAATCATATTAGAAGGTTTAAAAGAGCTTGAATACAGAGGCTACGATAGCGCCGGTATAGCAGTAATGAAAGATGGAGAATTAGACTTTTTTAAAGCAGTTGGAAAATTAGAAAATTTAGCTAACAAAACTGCTAATTTTAATAGTGATGGATTTGGGCTTGCTATAGGCCATACGCGTTGGGCAACTCATGGAAAACCAACCGAAATAAATGCGCATCCACATTTAGGACAATACTCTTGTGTAATACATAATGGAATCATAGAAAATTACCAAGAATTAAAAACAAAACTCACACAAGAAGGTATTAATTTTCTAAGTCAAACAGACACTGAAGTTATTGTACATTTATTTGAATATCATGCGAGTAATTTAGAACCATTTGAAGCTTTTAAAAAGACTATAGCTGAACTAAAAGGTGCTTTTGCAATCTTGCTTGTGAGTAAAAAAGATCCTAATACAATTTATTTTGCTAAAAATGCTGTGCCACTCATCATCGGAAAAAATGGCGATGAAAATGAATATTATTTTGCATCAAGTGATGCACCTTTAGTTTCTTTAGTGGATAAAGTAGCCTATCTTGAAGATGGAGATTATGGATATGTTAATTTAAACGAATGTAAAATTTGTCATGATCAAGCTTGTATACAACCTACTTTTGTGGCTTTAAGTCAAGATAAAAGTTATGCTCAAAAAGATGGTTATAGGTTTTTCATGGAAAAAGAAATTTATGAGCAAAGTAGAGTTTTAGGCGAAGTTTTAATGGGACGATTACAAGGTGAGCAGATTGTTTTTGAAGATATAAATGAAACTCTTTTACAAAACATAGATGAAATCACACTTTGTGCTTGTGGTACAAGCTATCATGCAGCATTAAGTGGGGCTTATTTACTTGAAAGACTTGCAAAAATTAAAACTAAAGTTGAAGTAGCAAGTGAATTTAGATACAGAGAAGCCATTATAGGTAAAAATACTCTTTTTATAGTAATCTCTCAAAGCGGCGAAACAGCTGATACACTAGAAGCTTTAAAAATAGCAAAAACACAAGGAGTTAAAACTTTAGCAATATGCAATGTGGATAATTCTAACATCGTGCGTTTGGCTGATATATCTTTACTTACTAGAGCGGGTATTGAAAAAGGCGTAGCTTCAACTAAAGCATTTGCCACTCAAGTAGCAACTTTATGGATGCTTGCAATCTATCTTGCACAAAAAGCAAATTTAGATATGAGTAAAGAAATCAAAGCTCTAAGAAGTTTACCAAGTATAGTTAAAGTTGAACAAAACTTGCATGAAAAAGTACATAGAATTTCAAAAAGATACCTACATGGCCATGGCTTTTTCTTTATAGGAAGAGATGTATTTTATCCACTAGCACTAGAAGGAGCTTTAAAACTTAAAGAAATTTCATACTTACATGCTGAAGGCTATCCAGCAGGAGAGATGAAACATGGACCTATTGCTCTAGCAGATAGTGAGCTTTTTACCGTTGCATTAATGCCGCAAAATTGTCTTTATGAAAAAACAAAATCAAATGTAGAAGAATTAGCTGCAAGGGATTCTACTTTACTTGCTATCTCTCCACTTGATTTTGATTTAAGTGATGATTTTATAAAAACTTCAAAGCAAGAGCACTATATGTGCGAATTTTTCGAAATGATGGTAATCTTACAACTTCTAGCTTTAGAAGTTTCTATAAGACTTGGCAATGATGTGGATATGCCAAGAAATCTAGCAAAAAGTGTTACAGTAGAATAATATTTGTGTAGTTTTGAAAAAAACTACACCTTTCTTCAAAAATTTTATAAATACTTCTTAAATTATAAGCAAACTTTAGGGTTTATTTAGTTTAAATATCACAACTTATTTTATTACAAGGAAAGGCCATGGAATACAGAATCGAACACGATACTATGGGAGAGATTAAAGTTCCTAATGATAAATATTGGGGAGCACAAACTGAAAGAAGTTTTGAAAATTTTAAAATTGGTTGTGAAAAAATGCCAAAAGTTTTAATTTATGCTTTTGCAAATCTTAAAAAATCTTTGGCTTTGGTAAATAATAAACTTGGTAAATTAGATGATGCTAAAAAAAATGCTATCGTGCAAGCTTGCAATGAAATTGTAACAGGAAAATTTGACGATAATTTCCCACTAGCAATATGGCAAACAGGTTCAGGCACTCAAAGCAATATGAATATGAATGAAGTTATAGCAAACCGTGCAACTGAAATTATGGGTGGAGATTTTAGAAAAGAAAAGCTTGTTCATCCAAATGATCATGTAAATATGAGTCAAAGTTCAAATGATACTTTTCCAACTGCTATGAGTATAGTTTCGGTAGAGCAAGTAGAGAAAAAACTTATCCCTGCTTTAGATGAGCTTATTGCAACTTTTGAAAAAAAAGTAAAAGAATTTGAAGGAATTATTAAAATAGGAAGAACTCACCTTCAAGATGCTACACCACTTACCCTAGCTCAAGAATTTAGCGGATACCTTTCTATGTTACTTCACTCAAAAGAGCAAATCATCGCTTCTTTACCTACATTAAGAGAACTTGCAATAGGTGGGACAGCTGTTGGTACAGGATTGAATGCGCATCCAGAACTTAGTGAAAAAGTAAGCGAAGAATTAAGCAAGCTAATAGGCACTAAATTTGTTTCAAGTCCAAATAAATTCCATGCCCTAACAAGCCATGATGCAATTAATTTTACCCATGGAGCCATGAAAGGCTTAGCTGCAAATTTAATGAAAATAGCAAATGATATTAGATGGCTAGCAAGTGGTCCTAGATGTGGTCTTGGGGAATTAAACATACCTGAAAACGAGCCAGGAAGTTCTATCATGCCAGGCAAGGTTAATCCTACTCAATGCGAAGCTTTAACTATGGTTGCAGTGCAAGTTATGGGAAATGATACAGCTATTGGCTTTGCAGCAAGCCAAGGAAATTTCGAGCTTAATGTTTTCAAACCTGTGATTATTTATAACTTCTTGCAAAGCCTTGATTTATTAGCTGATGCTATGCATTCATTTAATATCCATTGTGCTGTTGGTATAGAACCAAATAAAGAAAAAATTGATTTTAACTTGCATAATTCTTTAATGCTAGTAACTGCACTAAATCCACATATTGGCTATGAAAATGCAGCTAAAGTAGCAAAAAATGCTCATAAAAAAGGTATTTCTTTAAAAGAAAGTGCTATGGAACTTGGCTTAGTAAGCGAAGAAGACTTTGCTAAATTTGTAGATCCTACAAAAATGATAGGAGTAAAAAAATAATCAAAAGACTAGGAATAACCCTAGTCTTTTTAAGGATTTAGATGATTTATGAAAATGATTTTTTATTTATAGAAAAAGAAGATTCTCAAATTCCTTGGGTAAAAATTTTTACTAAAGAAAATTACAGAGAATTAAGTGATTGTCCAGCCTTTTTGCAAAATATGCTTTTTCAGTATGTTTTAGCTTGTGAGTTAAGCCTTAGAGAATACTACAACCCAGAAAAAATCAACATAGCTTCCTTTGCAAACTATGTGCCAAGAGTGCATTTTCATGTTATGGCACGCTTTAAAGAAGATGGGTTTTTTCCTGAATGCATGTGGGGAAAACAACAAAGAGAAATTAAGGATTTAAAATTGCCTGATTTTGAAGGATTTGTATCAATTTTACTTAAAAAAATAAACAATATTCATGTTTAAAAATTTATTAATTCTAGTTATCAAATCCTATTACATTATCTACTTAGGATTATTTTAGTATAAAAATCATATAAGTTTAAAATATGAGAAAATCAAACTATAAGCTTGATAATAATTCATCTTTATTTTTATAAAAGGTCAAATAACTTTTTTTAAAACTCATGTTTTTATTAAAAACAGCAAATAAATTATTTAATATAATAAACTAAAATTTGAAAAAAGAAAGGTTTAAACTATGAAGCAATTGTTATTTTTACTTACACTTTGCTCACTTGCATTTTCCACGCAATGTGAGGTTAAAATAAAGCAAATTCAAAAAGAAATAGCTTATGCTAAAAATTACAATCATCAAGAAAAAGCTTTAAGTTTAGAATTAGCCTTAAAAGAAGTTCAGGCAGATTGCGCAAAAGATCCTCTTTTTTATGATAAAAAATTAGAGGGCAAAAAACTTAAAGAGCAAGAGATAGAAAAAATCGAACAAGAATTAAAAGAATTAAAAAAACAAAAAGATTATATGAGTAAAACAGAGTATAAAAATAAAAAACAAGCTTTAAAAGACAAAAAAGACAAAATCAAAAAAGAGATTAAAGAATACATCAACAAACTCTAATTTAATTCCAAATTTGCCACCATTTTTTATTTTGTTGTTTTAATTTTTGCATTAAAATATTTTGATTTTTTAATGCAAACTCATTTTCTCCATCAAGCTTTGATAATTCTTTGGTATATTCTAAAACTTGTTTACTCAATCATTTTATTAAAAAATTCTATAGCCTTTTGATAATCTTCCAAATTCTCAAAGTCGCTTCTTAAACAAGAGCTAGATCAATACAAGTTTACAATTTTTTTAAGGCTTTTATTTGCTTATCTAAAAGTATATAAACTCTAGCTCTGTTAAAATATACTAAATAATATATATTATCTAGTACATGGTTTTATGAAAGTCAAAAGTACTTCTTGAAATTTCAAACAATTAAATCCACAAAATGCTCTATTATGATAAGCTTCCAAAAACAATACGCTCGCTTAAAACTTCATCGCATTTTTCAAATTCTGAATTTTCAAAATATTCTTTAGCTAAATCTGATAACTCAGTAATTAAATTATCTAAATCTTAACCCTAGTTTTGATTTTCTTTATTTAAACTTTTCAAAAATTCTTCTATATTATATTTTGTTCTATAAGTTTCACTCATTAAGTGAATCAAAATATCTCCTAAATCAAGCACAGTCCATTCTTCACTACTTTCTATATTTAAAAACTCCTCACCCTTGCTTTTAAGATTAGTTTTTAAATCATCAATCAAAGAAAGCGCGTGTCTTTCCCCCATAGTAGTAGCAATCACTACAAATTTAACAAAATAATCCTTATCTTGCATATCAAAGCTTTCTATTAAATCTGCCTTTTTATCATCTAAAATCTGCACTATATTATTAATTCTTTCTTGCATTGTTTTCCTTTTGTTAAATATTTTTAAATTTAGAATAATAAAGCTTAACTTCTTCTTTGATTTGCTCACAAACTTGCGTTGTTTGTAAAGTTTGTCTTATAAAAGATGAAGAGATATTTACTTTAGTATCTAAAGTTTTAAAATGTTTTGGTATAAAAATATCATCTCTTTTAGCTATAACAAATTCTACCAAATTTTGCAATCTTTCAAATTCATGCCATTTTTCAAGACTTTGCAAATGATCAGCTCCTAAAATAAGATAAAATTTTGAAATTTCATATTGCTTATATAAAAATTCAACACTTTCTATACTAGGCACAGGTCTTTGCTTTTTTATTTCAAAATCACAAATTTCAACTTTTATTAAGCTTTCCCAAATTTCCTTGCACCATTTTAAGCGTCTTTGTTCATCTGCAGTAAATTCTTGTTTAAAAAGACTAATAAAAGTAGGCATAATAATGAGCTTATCAAGCTCTAAATTTTCTAATGCATTTAAGACTATAGCATTATGACCTAAATGAGGCGGATCAAAACTACCGCCAAAAAGTGCGATTTTCATTAAAATTTAACCTTTTTTTAGTAGAATTTTATCTACTTAATCATAAAAAGGAAATGAAAATGGCTGTAAAAGTTGCAATAAATGGCTTTGGACGCATTGGAAGATGTGTTGCAAGAATTATCATGAAACGCGATGATATAGAACTTGTAGCGATTAATGATACTACTGATATTGAACTCACAAAATATCTTTTTAAATACGACACCGTTCATGGGGTATATGATGGTAGTGTTGAAAATGAAAATGATGATTTAATAATTGATAATAAAAAAATAAAAGTTTTAAAAAGTAGAAATGTAGCAGATTTAGACTTTGCAAAATATGGCGCACAAATTGTTTTAGAGTGTACCGGTGCACACTTAACTATGGAAAAATGTCAAGGATTTTTAGATCATGGGGTGCAAAAAGTCATCATGAGTGCACCTGCAAAAGATAAAACTCCAACCTATGTTTTAGGAGTAAATGCTCACGAATATAAAGGCGAAAATATCATCTCAAATGCAAGTTGTACCACCAACTGCCTAGGACCAATTTGTAGAGTTTTGCAAGATAATTTTGGCATAGAAAAAGGTTTAATGACTACTATACATGCTTACACCAATGGTCAAAGTATTATTGATGCAAAAGCAAGAGATAAAAGAAGATCACGCGCTGCTGCACAAAATATCATCCCTACTTCTACCGGTGCAGCAAAAGCTATGAAGCTTGTTATGCCTGAACTTGATGGAAAATTACATGGTCAAAGCATGCGTGTGCCTGTAGCTGATGTATCAACTGTAGATTTAACTGCAACTTTAAAGAAAAAAGTAAGTAAAGAAGAAATCAATGAAGCCTTTAGAAAAGCAGCTGCTAGTAATTTAAAAGGCATATTATTGGTAGATGATGAAGAAAGAGTTTCTAGTGATTTTATAACTTGCTCTTATGGTGCAATTGTAGCAAGTGATTTAACTCAAGTTATTTGTGATGATTTTGTTAAAGTGGTTGCTTGGTATGATAATGAATGGGGTTATTCTTCTCGTTTAGTAGATATGGCAGTATTTATAGCAAAGGCTTAAGATGAGTAGTATTTTATCGATTAAAGATATTGATCTTGCAAAGAAAAAAGTATTTATAAGATGTGATTTTAATGTTCCTCAAGATGAGTTTTTAAATATCACCGACGATCGTCGTATTCGCTCGGCCATCCCTACTATAAGGTATTGTTTAGATAATGGCTGTGCGGTTATTTTAGCTTCACATTTAGGGCGTCCAAAAGAAATAGCTTCAAAATACTCTTTAGAACCAGTTGCAAAAAGACTTGCACGCTTAATGGCTAAAGAAGTCATCATGGCTAAAGATGTTATAGGTGAAGATGCAAAGAAAAAAGCTAGCGAATTAAAATCAAGTGAAATTTTGCTTTTAGAAAATTTACGCTTTGAAAAGGGTGAAACTAAGAATGATGAAAATTTAGCCAAAGAACTTGCTTCTATGGCTGATGTTTATATTAATGATGCTTTTGGGGTTTGTCATAGAGCCCATGCTAGCGTTGAAGCTATTACAAAATACTTTGATAATACAAACAAGGGTGCGGGATTTTTACTCCAAAAAGAAATTGAGTTTGCAAGCAATCTTATCAAACACCCTGCGCGTCCTTTTGTGGCCGTAGTAGGTGGTTCTAAAGTAAGTGGGAAATTACAAGCTTTGACTAACTTACTTCCAAAAGTAGATAAATTAATCATAGGCGGAGGTATGGCCTTTACTTTCTTAAAAGCTCAAGGTTATGATATAGGAAATTCTCTTTTAGAAGAAGATTTAATTGAAGAAGCAAATAAAATCTTACTCAAAGGTAAAAATCTAGGTGTAAAAATTTATCTTCCTGTGGATGTTACAGCAGCGCAAACTTGCTCTCAAGAAGCAGTAATGAAATACACCCCTGTGCAAGAAATTCCTGCAGGTTGGATGGGACTTGATATAGGTCCTGCTAGCGTAAGATTATTTAAAGAGGCACTTTCTGATGCTCAAACTATATGGTGGAATGGGCCTATGGGAGTTTTTGAAATCGATAAATTCTCAAAAGGTAGCATTAAAATGAGTCATTATATTAGTGAATCTCATGCAACAACTGTAATAGGTGGTGGTGATACTGCTGATGTTGTAGCAAGAGCAGGTGATGCTGATGAGATGACTTTCATTTCAACCGGTGGTGGAGCATCATTAGAGCTTATAGAAGGAAAAGAACTTCCTGGTGTAAAACCTTTGACCATAAAGGATAATGAATGATTTTTGCAGCAAATTTAAAGTGTAATCATACAAGATCAAGCTTTGAACTTTACGCTCAAAAATTAAACCAAAACTTAAACAAAGAAGATGAAATTTTCATCTTCCCTCCTAGCATAGCTTTTTTAAAAGACAATTTTTCATTTCAGCAAGGCGCGCAGAATTTCTACCCTTGTGAAAATGGAGCCTATACCGGAGAAATTGGTAAAATTCACTTAGAAGAATTTAATATCAAAAGTGTTTTAATAGGTCATTCTGAAAGAAGAGCTTTAAATGAAAATGAAAGCTTTTTAAAAGCTAAATTTGATTTTGCAAAAAATCTTGATTTTAATATCATTTATTGTATAGGCGAAAGTTTAGAAACCAAAAATACTAATAAAAGCTTAGATTTTTTAAAAAAACAAATTGAAAATATTGATTTATCTTATAAAAAACTTATCATAGCATATGAGCCTATTTATTCTATAGGTACAGGAGTTAGTGCTAATCTTGATGATATTAATACCATACTTAATTTTTTAAGAGAATTTACTAACGCTAAGCTTTTATACGGTGGAAGTGTTAATCAAAACAATATTAAAGAAATTTGTGCTTTAAAAAATTGTGATGGAGTATTAATAGGTTCAGCCGCATTAAATGCAAATGATTTTTTAAATATGATACAAATAGCCAAAGGTTAAAAAATGTCTTTAAGCAATGAAGAATTAAAAAGCATATTAGAGCATAAAATTGCTCTATTAGAAAACTCGCATAAAGAAGAGAAAAATATCTCATTAGAAGCCGTAAATTCTATCATTAAAACTTTAGGTTTGCCAAATGATTTTAGCCCTTTAGCACATAGATATTTTCAACTTCACACCCCACCTAGTCTCATATGGCTTCATTTAAGTGAATGCACAGGATGTAGTGAGAGTTTGCTTAGAACTTCATTGCCTGACTTTTTAGATCTGATTTTTGATTTCATTTCTTTAGAATATCATGAAACCTTTATGAGTGCAAGCGGACACCAAGCAGAATCGCATTTAGAGGAAGTTTTAGAAAAAAAAGATTTTCTTTTGGCCGTTGAAGGCGGGGTTTGTGCTATAGATCCTTTTTATCTAACTATAGGGGCACATGGTGAAAATGGATATGAAATTTTACAAAAATGTGCCAAAAATGCTAAAACAATCTTTGCTATGGGAACTTGCTCAAGCTATGGAGGAATTCAAGCTGCACATCCAAACCCTACCAAAAGCATAGGAATTTCTAAAGTCTTGGAAAAAAAAGTAATCAATATACCAGGTTGTCCTCCAAGTGATGTAAATATCATTGCAGCGCTTTGCTTTTATATATTATTTGAGCAAGACATGGCTTTAGATGAACAAAATAGACCTTTGGCTTTTTATGGTAAATGTTTGCATGATTTATGTGAAAGAAAAGCTAAATTTGAAGCAGGTAATTTTGCTCAAAGTTTTAACGATGAAAATATAAAACAAGGTTATTGTCTTTTTAAAGTAGGTTGTAAAGGACCTTATGCTTATAATAATTGCCCTAAGGTTAAATTTAACTCCAAAACCTCTTGGCCAGTAGCTGCAGGACATGGCTGTATTGCCTGTAGTGAAGAGAATTTTTGGGATGATTTTGGTTTTTATGAAAAACCTATGAGCAATGAATTTGCTTATAATAATTTTTCTATTATATTGGATAATAAAATAGTCCATAATAGCTCTAACAATGAGCTTAATTCAGATAATATTTTGTTAGATTTAGAAAGCGATATTAGTGGAATTTTTTATCAAAATGACACAAAGATTAATTTTTTAGACTTTAGTTTTGAAGCTAATCCTAAAGTTTTTTTAAATAATTTTGCAAAAACTAAAATGGCTATGACTTTAGTACAAAACTATCAAGAGCAATTTAAAACATATTATAATTTTATACAAGAAAATTATAATAATGAAAGCAAAATTAGTAATAATATCTTAGATTTATTTTATTTTATATATCCTTTTATTAGCGGAAAAAAATTAAGCCATTTAGATGAGTTTTTAGATCTTGCTTTAGCTTATAAGTTCAAACATCCTAGCAAATTTGATTTTAAAACTACCATTAATGAACAAGCAAAGCTTGATATTTCTAAATCAATGCGTATGCCTTTGATTTATATTTTAGGTGGTTTAGATAAAGAAGCTATTGCTTTTGGATTGATTTTTTCTTTAAAAGAAAATTTAAAACAGGCTTTAAAAGCATGTAAAAATATACATAACAAAAAACAAATTTTAATACACTCAAATAATGAAAAAATACTAAAATTATTTTGGGATTTAACGAGTGTTTAAAGACTTAATGATAAAATATTTATCTCCCTAGTATTTGAAATTTGCAAAGCTTAAAAACTTTGCAAATTTATTTAAGATTTAGTTATTTTGACGATATAACTTTATCTTGATTTGAAAGGAACATTATGCAAATTTCTAGCTACAACTCTCAAAATTTTTCTATGGATATAAAAACAAAAAATGGCAATCATCTTTCTTTTTCTATGTACGATAAAAAAGAAGCAAAATTAGATAAAGATGGAAATTCAGCATCTTTGAGTTTAAGAAATCAATTTGGTTTTTCGTTTTCATATAGTGGCACAAAACTTTCGCAAGAAGAAATTGAAGAAATTAAAGAAGCAGTAGCCAAAGTACAGCCTCAAATTGATGAATTTATGAAAAACTCAAGAGTAGGAACCTTAAAGCCAAAAGAGCTTATCACCACTGCGATGAAAATTGGTGATGCTCTGCCTATACCAAAAAATGAAGAGCACAAAAAAGCAACCTTGCATGAGTTATTTAATATTATGGATAAAAGTTTAAATAAAGAAATGACAAAAACTGATCTTGAAGATATTAAAAAACAGATTTTCCAAGATAGTGCTAAATTATTAGAAGAAATTTGGAAGCAATATAACAATCAAGAAAAGAAAAAAGAAGAAGAAAATAATAAAGAATTTGGATTTTACGCTTAAGAAGGAAAATAAATGCAAGTAAAAGATATTTTAAAAAGCATGCTAGAACTCCAGCAAAAATTAAATGATGATACTAATGGTATAGGATGGGAAAATGGCTATACCAAAGAAGGTAAATTAATTAGCTTTAGAAGATGCATTTATATGGAGTGTGCTGAACTTATTGACTCTTTTGCCTGGAAGCATTGGAAAAGTATACACACTCCTGCAAACTGGGATAATGTATGTATTGAAATAGTAGATATATGGCATTTTATCTTGAGTTTAATTTTAGAAGAATACAAAGAAAAACAAATTAATGATAAAAATTTCATAGCAGAAGAAGTTTCTTCTGTAAGTTTTTTTGATGATTTTTGCAAAGAAACTTCTAATCCAAACGAAGCAGATATTTATGGAATTTTAAATGATATTGAGCTTATTATCCATAAATGCAGTGGATTTGATTATGATTTAGGTGAGCTTTTAAGTGTCTATTTTATTCTAGCTAGAAAATGTGGCTTAAATTTCTTTAAACTTTACAAAACATATATTGGAAAAAATATTTTAAATCAATTCAGACAAGAAAATGGCTATAAAGAAGGCACATATAAAAAAACATGGAATGGTGTAGAAGACAATGAAGTTTTAAATCAAATTTTAAAAGAAACCTTAGATTATAAAGAAATTTACAAAAAACTTCAAAATTATTACGATGAATTAAAATGAATATTTTATATCTAAGCTTGCAAAATTTTTTTAGTAAACCTTTTTTAAAATTTTCTTTTTTGCCTTTTTTTGTTAGTTTAATTATTTTAGCCTTGCTTGTATTCTACACCTATGATATCTTTTTTTCTTATATTGAAGATGTCATTAGCAGAACTTTCATGGCTTGGTTTTTTAGCTTTTCCATAGTACAATTTTCACTTACATTTTTGAGTGCCATAGGTGGATTTTTCATAGTAGTTTTTGCCTCAGTATTTTTATCCATGCTAATTATTTCTTTTTTAACGCCTTATATAGTAAAAAAAATAAATCAAAAATACTACAACTATTTCATACAAAAAGAAGTAAATTCTTTAGAAGTTTTACTCAAAACATTTAAATTTATATTGACTTTTTGCGTATTATTTATAATCGCTACTTTTTTACTAATCATACCTTTTATAAGTATTCTGATTTATTATGGAGTTTTTTATTATTTATTTCATAAACTTTTACTCTTAGATGTATTAAGCAATGTCTTGGATAAAAATTCTTTTAATAATTTTTATAAGAACTCTTCACCTTTGAACTTTAAAATAAGTACTTTAATATTTTTTATTTTATCAAGCATTCCTTTACTTGGACTATTTTTACAAGTATTTTATGTAATTTTTTTAACTCATTTAAGTTACCAAAAGATCTTAAATTTAGAAGCTAAAAATAATGGATGAGAGAATTAAAAAATTCATTCATTCTCAAAAACTCTTAACCTTGAGCGTGCAAGATAATGATGAAATATATTGCGCAAGTTGCTATTATACTTTTGATGATAAAAATCTTGCATTGATTTTTGCTAGCGAAGAACATACTAGACACATTCAGCTTTCTTATAAAAATCCAAAAGTAGGAGTTAATATAGCACTAGATACAAATATTATCAATCTTATTAAAGGAGTACAAATTAAAGCTATTTTTAGAAAAGCTACCGCAGAACAAGAAAAAATATATTATGAAAAATTTCCCTTTGCAAAACTTGCAAAAGCTTGTATTTTTGCTCTAAATATACAATGGGCAAAATATACCGATAATAAAATTCTACTTTCTAAAAAATTAGAATTTTTTATTTAAAAATATCCTAAAAATATAATATTTTTTAATAAAAATTAATTTTTTTATAATTTTTTAAATATTTTTTTAATAAAATCATACAAACTATCATAATCATAAAGTCAAATATTGACTTTGTCAAGGAGAAAAAATGCTCTCTTCTATTAAGAAATACCTACTAGGTAATTTTTCCAACAAAATAGCTTTCTTAGTTTGTATTTTTGTTGTAGTTTTGCTATGTGTTTTAGGTTTTTTTAATTATGTTAAATCTAAATCCAATAGCCATACACTGTTAGTTCAGTTTCAACAAAAGGTTGCTTTTGATGTGAGTAAAAGATTTGATTTATACGCAAGCGATAGACGCAATGTGATCAATTCTTTAACAAAATACATCAAAGAAAATAAAAATAATCTAAATTCAACACAATATACTAGTTTATTAAATTCTATAGGAAATTCTTTGGGTTTTGATTTAACCTATGTGGGTTTTGAAGATGGAACTATATTTAGATCAAATGGCAATAATCAAACTCCAGAAAGTGGTTATGATCCTAGATCTAGAGGATGGTATAAAGAAGCCAAGGAAAAAAGAGAGTTAATTGTCACAGATCCTTACATATCATCTAGTATGCAAAAACCAACCATTTCTTATGCTAGTCCTATTATAGACAATGGAGAAGTTATAGGTGTAGTTGCTGCTGATTATGATTTGAAAAAATTCTCAGAAGAAGTTTTGGCTATAAGTAAAACACCTTATTCACATGCTGCTGTTTTAGCTGATGATGGAACTTATCTTTTTCATACCGATTCTTCCAAAATCTTAACCTCAACTAATATTAGTAAAGATATTATTTCAAATTATTTTAAAACAACTGAAGGTGCAAACAAAGGTCTTTCTAGGGATATTTTCAAAATTCAAACTAAAGAAGAAGGGATCAAAGCTTTAATTTGTAATGGTAGTATCAATCCAAAATATACTATTTGCTCTATAGCTGATTATGATTTTTACAGCGATACAGCTAAACAAACATTGATGGAACAAATTATTATTTCCTTAATTGCTATTTTTATTACTTTGATTTTTATTAGAATAATCATTTCTTATAATCTTAAGCCAATTGCTATTATATCTTCAGGCTTGCATAATTTCTTTAACTATTTAAATCATAAAGACATTCATTCACACCCTATTAAACTAAAAACTCAAGATGAATTTGGAAAAATGGCTGATGAGATTAATGAAAATATTAATATTATCAAAGAGGCTTTAAGTAAAGATGCAAAAGCTATTGAAGAATCTGTAAATGTTGCTAGAAAAATAGAAACAGGTGAGCTTAATTTACACATTAGCTCTCATGCTAACAATCCACAAATTCAAGAACTCATAGATGTTTTAAATAAAATGCTTGATACTTTACAACAAAAAATTGGTAATAATTTAAACGAAATTCAAGCGGTATTTGATAGTTATAAACAATTAGATTTTACTGCAGCTATTAATACCCCAAAAGGCGATGTTGAAAAAGCAATCAATGCCCTTGGGAATGAAATCAAAAACATGCTTTCAAAATCACTAAACCAAGGTGAGTTATTAAATCAAAAAGCCGAAGCACTCAAACAAAGTATGCATGAACTTACAAATGATGCCACACATCAAACCTCATCATTACAAGAAAGTGCAAGAGCTTTAGAGCAAATGAATTCAACTATGAGTGAAATTTCTATCAAAGCACAAGATGTAGTTAAACAAAGTAATGATATTAAAAGTGTTACCACTATGATTTCAGATATTGCTGATCAAATTAACCTACTTGCATTAAATGCAGCTATTGAAGCAGCTCGTGCAGGAGAACATGGTCGTGGCTTTGCTGTTGTTGCTGATGAAGTTAGAAACTTAGCAGAAAGAACTCAAAAGTCTTTAGGTGAGATTGAAGCTAATACTAATATCTTAGCCCAGTCTATAAATGATATGGGCGAAGCTATAAAGGAAGAAGCTAATGATATTAGCCAAATTAATGAGTCAGTGGCTACTATAGAAAAACTTACACAACAAAATTCTCAAACAGCAATACATACAAATGCTATTGCAAATGAAGTAGATTCTTTAGCACAAGATATATTAAGTGAAACAAAAAAAAAGAAAATTTTAAAAGATGCCTTTTTGGCATCTAGATTTAAGAAAAAGAAGGTTTAATTTGTTCTAACCAAGCATCAATTCTACTTTCGGTTAAATCCTCATGGTTATCATTATCTAATGCAAGCCCTACAAATTTATCTCCTTCTACCGCATCACTTGATTCAAAAGTATAACCACCTGTAGAAACTGAACCTACTAAATTTGCACCTGCTGCTTTTAAAGCCTGA
Source organism: Campylobacter sp. CNRCH_2013_0671h (assembly GCF_025773055.1). NCBI lineage: Bacteria > Pseudomonadati > Campylobacterota > Epsilonproteobacteria > Campylobacterales > Campylobacteraceae > Campylobacter > Campylobacter sp. CNRCH_2013_0671h. The sequence goes on along the minus strand of NZ_JAKMTG010000006.1, from coordinate 98,998 downwards.
GCAAGTTTTCCCATAGCACTACAATATGTATCTGAGTAGCTTTCACTATCTCCCATACCAAAAACTGCAACGGTTTTTCCACTAAGATTTAAAGCTGAAAAATCAAAACTATCCCAATCATCTTGAAAATCTCCACTTCCCCAAGTAGAAGTTCCGCAGATTAATTTATCATAAGAATTGATTTTTTCTGCATTAATATCTGCAATATTTAACACATCTGAAATTCCTAATTTTTGAGCGATCATATTTGCCGCACCTTCGGTATTTCCCATAGAGCTACCATAAATTACTGCTACTGACATTTAACATCTCCTTAAAATTTGATTATTAATAGTATAGGGAACTAATTTTAGCAAAGTTTTGTTATTTTCACATAAATTATGTCTTATTTCTTTATGTTGAGTAAAATTTTTATTTCTTGGATACACAATATAAAATATTTCAAAAACATTTTTTTTGATAATTTGCAAAGCTAAATTTATATCCTTTTTATTATCTTCAAAAAAAGAAGGCATAATAGCCATTTTATCATTGATAATAATGATATTTTCTTGAATATCTACCCTAGCCTTTACATTGCTTTTACAAATTTTATCATACACAAAAGACTCAAAAGCCACCTGTGGATCTAAGATAAAATTTGATGACATAAAAACATTTTGTATTAATCTAGCTAAAGCATATTTTGGCATCTTTGCTTCAAGCTGTAATTTATTTAAATTTCCTTCTTTATATGCTTTGATGATTTTATGAGAATATGGACAAAATTGTTTTATTTTACTAAATTTCAAAACCCTTTCTGTGATCATATTTTGGATTTTTAACTCAAAAATATTTCTTAAACTAGTAGCTTTTTTTGCATAAATATAAGGTATTTTTAGATCATTTTCCACCAAAGAATTATACAAATTTAAAAAAATAAAATTAATATTTTCTTGTTCTAAATCTCTAAATATTTTAGGTACCAAATCCTCTTTGTTATTAAAACCAAACATATTATGCCTTTTTTGTACATTCATAAGTTTGTTCAAGACCAAAAACCTTGCAATATTCGCAATATACACAACTCACACTGCGTTTAGCACAAACCAAAGGTATATTGCGTTTTTTTGCCTCTGTTTTAATTTTTTTCATGGTGTTGTGATTTAAAAAACTAGTAAGCATGACTATGCATTCAGTATTTTGCGGAATGGGTTTTCTATTTACCCTATTTTCATTTCTAGCATCCCAATGCTCTATACTTTTTGCGCCTAAATTTGTCAAAACTGCCTTAATTGGAGTAATTTCATCTGCACCTATAACCAAAACTGACATTGAGCTTTCCTTTTATAAAAATGATAATTGTTATTATAATTTATAAAAGATAAATTTTAACTGATACTCAATATCAATTTTTAAAATTATGTATTATAGGTTTGATCAAAAATATCTGCGTGTAAAATCTCTTCTAAAACCACTGTAGCATATGAACCTTTTTGCAAGAAAAATTCTAAAGTAAAATGAGCTTTTTCTTCATCATAATAACTTTTACAATCTTGCAAATAAGACCACATAAAGCGTCTTGAACCTTGCATTTTATCTTTAAACTCATATGCAAAAGAAAAAATCTCATCTTCTAATTTTTTAGCTAGACCTTCATTTGTTTCATAAGCTTTAGAGCCTATTAAAAGCCCCATAGAACTAATATCTTTTTGATTAAATCTTTCTACTTCACTTGGCAAATCTTCACATACAAAGCATTTACCAAAAGGATAATGCCCTAAAACTTCACCTTTTAAAATCTTAAAAAACTGCTTTTGATTTTTTAAACTTTTAATTTCATCTTTATCTAAATCATAAATTTGTTTTATTTCTTTTTCACTAAAATCATTGATAAAATGTGATAATTCCACCCTTTTACTCAAATATCTGTTAAAAAGTTCGCTTTGAAAGGCAGAAATTAAAAATTCTTGTATTTTTTTATTTTTGATTTTTTTACCTTTTAAAATTTCTAGTCCTTGTAAAAAATTATCTTGAAATTTACCAAAACGCTGATATCCAAAATAATTAGCAAAACCTTGTTCTTGGATATTTTTGAAAGCTTGTTCTATTTTTAAAGCATCTACTTTTGAAACTTTTTTTAATCTTATAAAAAATGAATTTCCTTTTAAATGCCCTATTCTAAGTTTATTATCATGATAAAAACTTTCTAAAATTTTCATCTTATCATGTTTAAAATTTTTTAAGCCCTCTTCAAATTTTTTAGGCATAGAAATATATTGAAAAGTTAAGCCTTGTTTATCTTTTAAACCACTATAACCAAAATCTCTCATTTTAACACCGCTTTGCTCACTTAAAATTCTCAAAGCTTCACTGGTGCTTAGATCTTTTTTTTGTATATGTAAAATAAGATGTTCACCTTTACCACTAAATTCATACAAAGGCTTTTCTCTTACTACAAAATCATTACTATTTTTTGAAAAATACACATTTATCGGGCTGTGTTTTAAAGTATATAAGGGCTTAAAAATGATGTTCTCTTCCATAAAATTTATACCTTCCTGTTGTTGTTTTTGCAAAAATATTTAGTTTAATTCTATGTTTTTTAGCCATATTTTGTATAAATACTTTATGTTTTTTATCAAAAGCAAATAAAATTTCATACTCTTCTGCACTATTTAAGCTAAATTTATCTAATTTTTTAAGAAATTTTATACCAAGTTGATTTATAAAGAGTATTCTCGATAGATCCTTATTTAAACCATCTGAAATATCCATACTCACTCTGACTTTTTTTGCTATATCATAAAAAAATTTCTGCCTTAAATTCGGTTTTATAAAACGATGTTTAGAATGCAATTTTCCACCGCGAAATAGTATATTTAAACCTTTTAAACTCTCACCTAATTTCCCACTAAAAGCAAGCAAATCTCCCTTTTTTAAACCTTTTCTAAAAATAGCCCTTTTATTCACTTTAGAAATAATAGTTATACTAATATTAATTTTCCTATCTGCTATAGTATCTCCGCCTATAATTTGCACCCCAAATTCTTTTGCGCTATCTAGCAAGCCTTTTTGCAAAGCTTTAACTTGTTTCATTTCTAAACATTTTGGTAAAGAAAGCCCTAAAAGAGCGTATTTTGGTGTAGCATTCATAGCAATTGCATCAGAAATATTAACGAGCATAGCTTTTGCACCAATTTGCTCTAAACTCATCCAAGAGCGTTTAAAATGCACATCCTCACAAAATAAATCTTTAGAATAACAATATCCATCGATGATTGCTCCATCATCTCCGTTGATAGAATTTGCAAAAGCATTTATAATAAATTTTTCTTTATCCATGTGAATATTTTATACAAAAAGCTTTTAATTTTATATAATAATCAAATTTTTATAAGTTTAAAATGTATATAATCAAAAATAATACCAAGGATAAAAAATGCAAATAACTTTAAGAATTTTTCGTTTTGATAAAGATAGTGATTATTTAGCTTATTATAAACCATATGTTTATGATAGTAAAAATTTTAAAAGTGTTTATGATATTTTAAGTCAGATTAAAAAAGATGATATATATTTTGATTTTGAAGAAAATCCAGAAAGTTGTATTAAAGTTAATCAAGTTACCATTAGACAAAGAAGAGATTTAAGTAATATTATTGAAAGATTTGGAAAAGAACTCATCATAGAACCACTCGATACTAAAAGAGCTATTAAAGACTTGATCATGGATAAGAGTGATTTTTTAGAAAAACTTGAACTTTTTAAAGGACTTATTGACATACATGATATAGAGCTTTACAAGCAATATGACTTTTTATATTATACAAGCGAAGTAAGAGAATTTCTACCTGAATATCTAGGAGATAGTTTCTTTATATTTGCCTATAAAATGCTACTTAAATATCCAGAAAAAACTCCACAATTTTTAAAATTGATAGCAGATGAAGAAAAAGGAATTTATTATCATACTAAATTCAAAAATTTTATTTCATCTAATGAGCTTGACTATGAATCTTACATCAAAGAATTAAAAGTTATGCTTGTAAAATCAGGTCTTGCAAGAAGTATTTTTTAAGGAATTAAAATGTATAAAATTTACACCAATAGCAATAATGATTTATTTTGTTATTTTGATATTATCAAAAATGTCTTAGATACAGTCAGTGTTGAAAGCACATTATGTGAAAAACCTTTGGGTAAAAATTATTTTATTATTGACTATGATCCTAAAGATATTTTAGATGAATATTCTAGAATGATGGATGAGAATAATATCTTAGCTTGCGAATATAGCTCTTATGAAATTATGAGTAAAATCGATAAGATTAAATACGCTCCAGAGTTTTTTTTAAAATACTTAAAAACAGAACACATTAAATATTTTTTTGATAAATTTAACATAGGTGTATATCAAGGATTTTCCTATGCTAATTGCTCTTTAGAACTTGCTAAGATTCTTAAAGCAAATATAATTGATTTTGAAAGAAAATATAAGAGTTGTGGCTATGGGTTCTTAAGTTTAAATGCGCAATTAGCTTATAAAAGTGCAGCAGCAATCATTTTAGATGCTTATGATAGTGGTTGTGATTTTTTAGTTGTAGAAGATTTTTATTCTTTTTATATGTTTGATAAGTGTTCTAAAGAATTACAAGCAATTTCAAATAGAAATTTTGAAGATTTTTATATTTTAAGTTTCGCAGAGCTTGCAAATTTAGCTCTAGGTATAGTACCATACACTTTAAAAAAACACAAATTAAAAGTGAGTTTAGTCAATGAAAATCGCTCTTGAATGCAAGGATTTAATTTTAGAAAAAACTTTAGAAATTGCTTTAAAAGATTTTTTAGTTTTAAAAAAAGATTGTGATTTTTTAGTCTGTGATGAAAAAATCAACACACAAAAGCCACAATTTATCATCAACAAAAAATCAAATTTCTTAACTCACCCTTTTAACATAGAAGAGTTGCTATGTGCTTTAAATGATTTCAATGCAAGCTTGCAAAATATTGCCTATAAAATAGCAATGCGTGAGAAAAAAATTATGAATCAAAAATGTGAAGCCATTTTAGAACAACTACGCCAAGAAAGTCATGAAAAAATCGATGCAATATTTGATCTTTATAAAACAGAGTTAAAAAATCTTATCAAAGAAGAAAATAATAATGCATAAAACACAAGAATATCAAAGCGTAAGAGATTTTTTAAAAAATTACAAAGAGGATAAAAAAACAAGCTCAAAAAAACAAGCTCAAAAAATTTACACCACTATAGAAAGTGGAATTTATAAGGGTAAAAAAATTTTACTTCCTAGCCTAGATACCACAAGAAGCACTAAAAGCATAGTAAAATCATGTGTTTTTAATGTTTTGCGTTTTTCTTTACAAGATAAGGTTTTTATAGAGGCCTTTGGAGGAAGTGCTTTGATGGCATTAGAAGCAAGAAGCAATGGTTGTTTAAAAAGTTATGCCATAGAAAAAGATAAAAAGGCTTATGAAATAGCTTTAAAAAACGCTTCTGGTGTTGATCAAAATACCCTTTGTTTTAATGATGATACTTTTAAAAAAACTCCTCAAATTATTCAAAATTCTAAAGAAGATATTATTTTATATCTTGATCCTCCATTTGATATTAGAGAAGGTTTTTTTGATATTTATGAAAAAACTTTAAAATTGATAGAAAATATACAAAATTCAAATGTAAAAATCATTATCATAGAACACCACAGCACTTTTAAAACTCCAACTAAAATACAAGATTATGAAAAAACTAAAGAAAAAAAATTTGGCTCAACTACTCTAAGTTTTTACTCCTTTATATAAATTTGGAACTTTTTTTGCTTTAATTTTATGAAAATAGCATAGATTAAAGGAAGAATCGATGAGAATATTACTATTTTGCTTGGTATTAAATCTAAGCATTTTTGCAGCTACTATTAAAGAACTTACTAATGTAGTAGGTGTTAGAGATAACCAACTTATAGGATATGGTTTGGTTGTTGGCTTAAACGGAAGTGGAGATGGTACAAGTAGTGAATTTACTCTACAATCTATTTCAAATATGCTTCAGGGTATGAATGTAAAAGTTAGCCCAGGTGATATAAAATCAAAAAATACAGCAGCAGTAATGGTAACAGCAAAGCTTCCTGCTTTTGCAAGAAGTGGGGATAAGCTTGATGTAAGTGTGGCTTCTTTAGGTGATGCAAAATCTTTACAAGGTGGAACCTTACTTATGACAGCTCTAAAAGGAGTTGATGGAGAGATTTATGCAGTAGCTCAAGGTTCATTAGCTATAGGTGGACTTAGCCCAAGACCGGGTGCAGCAGGAACACACTCAACCTCAGCAAATGTTATTAATGGCGCTGTAGTAGAAAGAGAAATTCCACAAAACTTTAGCCAAAGTGAAGATTTGATTTTAAGCTTAAAAGAAGCAGATTTTAAAACAGCTAATAATATAGAAAGAGTTTTAAATACTATTTTTGACACAGATATAGCAAAAGCTTTAGATTCTAGAACTATAAAATTAACAAAACCTGAAGAATTTTCTCATGTTGAATTTATGGCAAGAGTATTAGAACAAGATATAGCTTATACCCCAGAAAGCAAAGTGATTATTGATGAAAGAACAGGAACTATCGTAGCGGGAGTAAATATAGAAGTTGAACCTATATTAATTACTCATAAAGATATTACTATAAAAATTGATCCAAACAATACCGTAGCTTTAGGACAAAATGAAATCGATATGAAAGATGGTGGTATTTTAGACCCTGTATCTAATACTTTAAAAATCACAAACAATAAAACAACAGTAGCAAACATAGCTAGAATGTTAAATAAACTTGGAGCAGCACCAAATGATATCATAGCTATTATGCAAAATCTAAAAAGAGCTGGTGCAATCAGTGCTGAATTAGAGGTGATATGATGAGAGTTGATAATTATTTAGCGAGCAAAAATTACAGCAGTGAGCTTTATGAAAACATTACCAAGCATAATAATAGCTATAAGGCTGCTAAAAACTATGCAGATAGTGCTTTTAAAAATGATTTAACTCATATACAAGCATTAAATGATGAAGATAAAGCTTTAAAAGAACAAACCGATGCTTTTGAAGCTTTCTTAATTAAAAGTGTTTTGGATATTTCTTTAAAACAAGAAAATTCTTTATTTGGAAAAGATGCAAGTGATGAAATTTATTCATCTATGTATAATGATACTATGAGCAAAGCATTAAGTGGTGGTTTAGGTTTTTCAAAATTATTATTTGATTATTTAAAAGAAAGGCGTTAAGTTATTTTTTTAAGTGTCGATATGGTTCTTAGAGTTTTTCAATAGAACTGGAGGCTTAAAATGATAAACCCTATACATCAAAGCTATGTGGCTCAAGTTGCTACTAGCGATATAAATAAAACAGAAAACAAAGAAAATAACAAGGCAAAAGAAACTCAAAAGGTAGAAGAAAATAAGGCATCTTTTATTGCTTCACAAATAAAGAATGGCGAGTATAAAATAGACTTGCAAGCCACTTCAAAAGCAATAGTAGATTCTTTATTATAATTTTTATCCTTTTTTGGGTTAGTGCCTAAGAAAGGATAAAAATGGTTAAACAACACTTAGACAAAACAAATTCTATTTTAGAAAAACTCATCAATCTTACTTTAGAAGATATAGCTCAAATTCAAGCTGCTAATCACCAACATGTTAGCAAAAGCGTAGAAGAAAAAACTAAACTTGTAAATGATTTTCAAATTGCTAAAAAAAATCTTGATAAGGCTTTAGTAGAACTTAGTAATCAAGGAAACAATAAAGGTTTAGACGAACTTTTAGATGATGAAGATAAAGAAAAACTTGCTCTTTTAAAGCAAAATTTAAACACCTTACATCAAAAAAATAAAGAATATGCTAAATTGGCTCTTATTATTAAAAATTTTTACGACAATCTTTTAAATACAATGTTTGAACAAAATGGAACAAATAATGCTTATGGGGATAATAAGACAATTCCAGATTCATTATTTAAGATCAATGTTTAAAGGCTAAGTCATGGGAATTTTTGATAGTTTATATACAGGGGTTAGTGGTATAAGAGCTGCTGAACTTCAAATCAATACCACAGGTAACAATATCTCTAATGCAAATGCAGTATTTTATACTAGACAAAGAGCGGTGCAAAGTTCAGGTATGTCTCTTGATAGAGGTGGCTTACACTTAGGAACAGGTACGCAAATTGATACTATTAAAAGATTGCATGATGAGCATTCTTATTATGAGCTAAAAAACGCCACTACTCAACAAAACTATACAAATTATTTAGGACAAATTTTACAAGAAGCAAGTCAAAGATTTCCTGATATGCAAGGAACTGGTATTTTACAAGATTATAAAAATTACTATGATGCGTGGAATAACTTTGCTTCCAACCCAAGCGATGGAGCAAGTAAAATAGATCTTGTTAATAGCGCAAACACATTAGCTCAAAACATACAAAAAACATTACAAGATCTTAGCAAAATGCAACAAACAGTTAATGAGCAAATTCAACAAACCGTAGATGAGATTAATAACATTGGTCAAGAAATTGCAAATATTAATAAACAACTTGAAAATGAAGAAGTTTTACCTACCGATAATGCAAATCAACTAAGAGATAAAAGAGATGAACTTGAACTTAGACTTTCAAAGTTAGTTAATGCTGTTGCTTGGAAAGGAACAAGCTCTCAAGATAGTACTTTAGAATCTACCATGACTGATTCTGGAAGATATTATGATTTAAGCATTCAAGGCTTTAGTATAGTAAATGGCTCTAGCTTTCACCCTTTAAAATTAGATAATAACAACCCTAATGGTTTTTATCAAATTTATTATGAAGTAAATGATGAAAACCGCTATGATTTAACAAGCAAAATTTCAGGTGGGCAGCTTGGTGCTCAACTTGATCTTAGAGGTAGAAATTATGATGGCAATCATGATACTTACAGCGATGGAAAATTACAAGAGTATAAAGATATGCTCAATACCTTTACAAAAACACTCATAACTCAAACTAATAATGTCTATGCTCAAGCAGCAACCGATAAAGTAAATTCAGATGATTTAAAAGGTTTAAAATCTGATACTTCTTTAATGAGTTATGATAAAAACATCCAAGCAGGAAGCTTTGACATCACAGTTTATGATGAAAAAGGTAATGCAGTAGCTACTAGAACTATAAAAATAGATGTCAATACCACTATAGAAGATGTTATTAAACAAATCAATGCAGATGTTGATGATAATAAAGATGGTGTTAGCGGTAATGATTTAAATGATTATTTTCAAGCCTTTTATCATTATGATGGAAAAAGTGATAGTGGAAATTTCCAAATCAATGGCTTAAAAAAAGGTTATAAAATAGCTTTTAAGGATAATGGCACAAATTTCCCAGGCGCTTTAAATGTATCTTCATTTTTCAATGGTCAAGATGCAAGTAGCATTAATGTAAATTCAAGCATTAGAAATGATCCAAATAGCTTAAAAGCTAGTTCAAACGGAGTTGATGGAAATAACGATGTAGCTAATGCTATGTTGCAACTTCAAAATCAAAAAGTAAATTTTTATAATAAAGATGGTACAGTAGATACTATGACTTTAGATGGATATTATAGAAAATTTACAGGCCAAATTGCTTCAGATGCTGAAAGCAATGGCTTTGCGCATGCAACTAATATGACGGTATTTAATACAGCTTATGCAGAATATCAATCAAAAAGTGGTGTAAATACCAATGAAGAATTAGCAGCACTCATACAATATCAAGCAAGTTATGGCGCTGCAGCTAAAATCGTAACTACCGTTGATCAAATGCTTGAAACCTTACTTGGTTTAAAATCTTAATGCAAATTAAAGCTCTTTTAGATGAAGCAATTTTAAGCAAAAACACTCAAAAAGAGCTTTTCTCTCATCCTGATCCTTTACAAATTGCAAGTGTTTATAAAGATGAAAATATAGCCTTGCTTTGTGCTTTATTTGCCTATGGAAATGCTAAAAATATTGTAAATTTTTTAAATAAACTTGATTTTTCCTTGCTTGAGAAAAGCGATGAGATTATTAAAAAAGAATGTAAAAATCTAAAATACCGCTTTCAAAACTCTCAAGATATAGCTCAAATTTTCATCACACTCAAGCGCTTAAAAAATGAAGATAGTATAGAAAATATTTTTACCAAAACTTATCAAAAAGAACAAAACATAACACAAGCGATAAAAGCTTTCATAGAAACAATTTACAAGCTTAATCCTTATAAAAGTTATGGTTATGAATTTTTCTTTTCAAAAGAATTTAACATTCCAAAAGGTCCTTTAAAAAGATACAATATGTATCTTAGGTGGATGGTAAGAAAAGATGAATTAGATTTAGGTTTGTTTAAAAATATCGATAAAAAAGACTTACTCATACCCTTAGATACTCATACTCATAAAGTTTCATTAAAACTTAAGCTTTTAAAGCGTAAGATTTATGATTTTAAAAGTGTTTTAGAACTTACGCAAAGTCTTAAAAAATTCGATCCTGCTGATCCTATAAAATATGATTTTGCTCTATATAGAATCGGACAAAACAAGGAAAGCTTATGGAGCTTGAATTAACTTATTATGTGATTTTATTCTTTGTTGCTGCTTTTGCAGGTTGTGTTGATGCGATTGTAGGTGGTGGTGGGCTTATTACCATACCTGCTTTATTTGCTTGTGGTATTCCTCCTCATTTAGCCCTAGCTACTAATAAACTTCAAAGTACCTTTGGATCACTCACTGCGGTTTTAGCTTATAGAAAATCTATGCATATAGAAAAGATAGCTTTGGGAATTTTATTTACTGCTATTGGAGCTGCCATTGGAACTTATGCAGTCTTACTAATAGATCAAAATGCTGTTAAAATCATTGTATTAATTTGCCTTGTTTTAATCTTTTTTTACACTATTTTCAAGCCTGATTTAGGCCATGTACATAATAAAGCTAAAATGAGTACTACAAGCTTTCAAATCATCTTTGGCTTGCTACTTGGTTTTTATGATGGTTTTTTAGGACCTGGTACTGGTTCTTTTTGGATTTTTGCTTGCGTGATATTTCTTGGTTTTAGCATGAAAAATGCAAGCATTAATACTAAAATCTTAAATTTTACTAGCAATGTAGTAGCTTTAGGGGTATTTTTATACTCTTATGAGGTGCTTTGGAAAGTTGGTATTTTAATGGGTATAGGTCAAATTTTAGGTGCTTTTATAGGATCAAAACTAGTCTTAAAAACGCAAGGAACTTTTATCAAAAAACTCTTTTTGATTATGGTTGCTTTAACTATAGCTAAGGTTGCTTATGATTATCTTGCTTAAATTTCTTGACTAATTTGCCACATAGGTAAAAATACACCCAAGGCTAAAACTAAAATCAAACTCGCCATAAAAATTGTCATCAAAGGCTCCAAAACACTCAAAAGCTTTTGAGTATAATTTTCTTTTTTATACTCATAAAACAAAGCAAGCTCATAAGTGCTTTCATCTAATTTAGAACTTTTTAAAGCTAAATTTAACATTCTTATCACAAAAGACTCAAAAAGCTTTGTGTTAGAAAAAGCCTGAGCTAAATCAAGTCCTGATTCAAATGAAGTCTTTATAATAAACATTTTGTTTTTAAAGAATTGATTTTCTATACCTTCACAAGCAAGTTTAAAAGCTCTTTTTATATCCACCCCTGCTTTTAATAAATATGAAAAAATTAAGAAAAAGCAAAATTTATCTTGATAAAATATTATTTTTCCAAAAATGGGAAAATAAAAAAGAATTTTATGAAAAAACAAAGACTTCCTAAAAAAATAAGTAAGTATTATAAAAAATCCTATATTTAATAAAATAATCATGTAAAAATGACTAAAAAAATCAGCTATAATAAAAAGAATTTGAGTGATTTTTGGCAAATCCAATTCAAGTTGTAAAAATAAAGTTTTAAATTCAGGCAAAACTAAAGTTATAAGAATAAAAAAAGCAAAAATAATACACATAAAAACGAAAAGTGGGTAAGCTATAGCCTTTTTTAACTGCTTAAAACTATAAAGATTTTTTTCTTTTAAACTAATAATAATATCAAGAGCCTTATGTAAATCTTCTCTGCCATCACAAATTTTTAAAATAGCACATTCTCTAGAATTTAAAATATCTTTAAAGGCTTCATTATAAGAACTTCCATTATTGAGTTTATTATAAATTGTATTAAAAATTTTAATATTTTGTTTTTCATAGCTTGATTTTAAAAATTCTAAAATTGCTTCCTGTAAGCTTAATCCTGCCTTTAAGATCATATTTAAATCCTTAAGAATGAAAATAAGCTCTTCTTCTTTGATTTTATGTTTTATCGGTTTGAAATATTCTTCAACACTAATAATATTTACAAATGACTTTAACGCAAAATTTCTAGCTTCATATAAATTTCTAGCCCTTATTATATATTGTTTTTGCTCTTTATTTAATACATAAAAAATAACAAATTTTTTCAAAAACTAATCTTTCTTAACTCATCTATACTTGTTAAGCCAAGTTTTGCCTTTTCTAAAGCATCCATACCTAAAGTCAAAAAACCTTTTTTTAAAGCGTATGTTAAAATATTTTCATAATTTGCATTATTTTCTATCATATTTTTTAAATTATGATCTAAAAACAAAAATTCAGCTACCATCAAACGCCCTTTATATCCACTATACATACACTCAACACAACCTTTTGCTTTGTAAAATTTTCCTTCAAAAACTTGATTTTGAAAGTAAAATTTTTCCTTGTTAGGTTCTTTACATTCACATAGTTTTCTTACTAATCGTTGAGCTATAATTAAATTAAGAGAATGAGCTATTAAGTATTCTCTTGCACCCATATGCTTCATTCTAAAAATAGCTTCTATAGCGCCATTAGTGTGTAGGGTACTTAAAACTAAATGTCCGCTTAAAGAAGCTTTTAAAACTATATCCAAACTATCCTCATCTCTAATTTCACCTATCATAATCACATCAGGATCGTGTCTTAAAACTGCTCTTAAAGCTTTGTGAAAATCAAATCCGGCTTTAGAATTTAAAAGAATTTGTTGAGCATATTTAAGTTTATATTCTATAGGATCTTCTAGAGTGATGATTTTTTTACTTTGTTCAATTTCATTTAAAATAGCATGCATAAAAGTACTTTTACCACTCCCTGTTGGCCCACAAAACAAAATCAGACCATAAGATGCATTCGTGTGTTTTTTCAGCTGAATTAAATTTTCTTCTTTGATAAAAAGTTTATCAAGTTTTAAAACATATCCATCTTGTTTTAAAATTCTAAACACTATGCTTTGTCCAAATAATAAAGGCATAATTGAAACTCTAAAATCATATTTTTGTTCTAAAATGATTTTAGAAAAACTCCCATCTTGAGCTTGTCTTTGTTCAGCTACATTAAGCAAAGCAATAATTTTTACATGCAACAATAAGGCTTGGTATGATTTTGCATCAAAACTATATATATATTTTAACTCCCCATCTATTCTAAATCTTATATATACTTCATTTTCTAAAGGCTCTAAATGGATATCACTTGCTCTTAAAAAACAAGCATAAGTTAAAATTAAATTCAAAAACTGCTCTAATAAAAATTCATCTTTATTTTCATCACTTTTCAAACTAAGCTCTAATCTATTAAGATGATTTTGAAATTTAATTAAAAATTTAACTCTTTCTAGCAAAAATTCAAATTGTGTAAAAACACAAAGAAAAATCTTGATAGTTTTAAAACGATATAAATTTTGTATTTTTTCCAAAACATTCTCTTCTAATGGTTTAAAGGAAGCTATATGGATTTTTTCATCATCTTCATAAAAACAAAAAATATCATGTTGTTCTATTAAAGAAAAAGGCAAAATGTGAAGATATTTTTCAAAATCAAAAGTTTGATTTAAATTTAAAAATTCCATTTTATATTGAGAAGCAATTTCTTTTAAAGAATACTCACTTAAGTTTTTTAATTTTTGATGTGTATCACTCAAAATAAATCTCCAAAAGCTTTTCGTATTCTTTTTTAGCTATTAAAGCATCTTCATATCTTCCGAGTTTTATTTTAGCATTAATAAAAACAAGCCAAGCTTCTTTTTGCAATAAATCAAAATCATTAGCTTCTATAGCCCAAAAAACTGCTTGTTTGTATTCTTTATTTTGATAAAAATATTTTGCTAAATTTAAAGCATTTTCATAGTTTGGTTGATTAATGAATTTTTCATAAAATATGTTTTGATCGAAACTATTGTTTTGAATTTCTATAGCATTTAAAAAAGAAAAACATATTAAGATTTTAAAACATATCATCTTCATGCTGAAAACCTAGGTCTTTTAAACTTAAAATTTTATTATTAGTTTTTACTAAACTTGGTTTGATAATAAAAACTATTTCGCTAATATCTTCATAATTTTGTTTTCCTTGAAATAAAGCTCCAAAAAGTGGAATTTTAGATAAAATGCTTATTTCATTATGATTATTAATGGTATTTTTACTAATCAATCCGCCTAAAATTAAAGTTTGTCCATCATCAACCTCAACTACAGTAGAAAGCTTTTTTTGTATAGTATCTGGCGCTATATTTCTTGGTTTGCTTTGTCTATGATTATCAAAACTATATTTAAAATCACTCAAGCTTGGATTAATCCTAAGCATAATTTTATGATCATCTGAAATCTCAGGCAATATATTAAGTAAAATTCCTACAAAAATAGAGTAATTATTATATATTTCACTAACTATTGTACCATTTTCTGTTCCTTTAGAACTTTCTTTTACTTGATAATTTATTGTATCGCCTATAGAAATAATAGCTTGCTGATTGTTTAAAGCCATAAGTTTTGGGTTAGAAAGTATAGTTGTTTTACCATTTTCTTGTAATAAATTTAAAATAGCTTTGGTTTCAATATTTGCTTTTAAGTTAATATTTCTAACACCATCTTTATTAATTATAAAATCATTATCATCACCATTAAGTTTAAAAGCAAGTTCTTGCCAATTAATTCCACTTGAATGATTTTTGTTTAAATGCACAGCAACAATACTTACATCAATTAAAACTTGTTTTTTAAGTCTTTTATTTAAGTCATCTAAATATTTTCCAACTCTTGCAAGTTCATATGGAGTTGCATTTAAAGTAATAATTCCTGCATTAGTATTGACAATAGGTTTAGTTGTATTTTCATCCAACAAAGCTTGAATTTCTTCTGAAATTTTCTCCCAAAAATCAAATTTATCAGTACTAATAACTAAATTATCTACTTCTTTATAATTATCATAATCTCCTTGTTTTGGTCTAGAATCCACTGAAGCTTTAGTAATACTTTGTCCTTCTCTAATAGAACTTATATAATGCACTTTAAAAGTTTTAACTTGTTTTCCATAAATTTTTAAAGCATTTTTATCGTATTCATAAGCAAGATTGTTTTCCACCAATAAAAGCTTAAAAATCTCTCTTAAAGACATTTTCTTTATATGTAAATAATTTTGAGCATGCATTAATTTTTCTTGAGCAAAAATATCTTTAATAATAATACTAAAATCACACTCTCTTCCGAGTTCATTTAAAATTTCAAGCAAAGAAGTTTTGTCTTCTACTCTTATATTAAAAAAATGCTGATTACACTGCATGGCAAATACATTTGTAAAAAACAAAAAATTAATACATAAAAATACTATTTTTTTCATACAAATTTAAAACCATTATTTTTTCTTCCTTTTTTAATACAACTTGAGAATTTCTAATTTCAACTATTTTAAAACCATCAATATAATCGTTTAAAGCATACCACTTATCATTAATCTTAATCTTATTTGAAACAATAGCTTGCAAAGAAAAATTAGATTTTATATTTGTAGTCTTTTTAAAAAAAGGATCTTGAATTGAAATTAAATTATCAACATAACAATTTTGATTTAAAAATGGATAATTAACACCAAAAGCGTTAATTATCCATAAAACAAGAATAAAAATTCGAAACAAAATTAATTTTCATTGCTAAAATCAGCACTTGCTAAACGCTTAAGCTGTCTGTAACGACGTTGTGCCTCTGCTTTATTTTTTTCAAATAATTCTTTTGCTTGCTCAGGATTTGATTTTTTCAAAGAATTATAACGAACTTCATTCATTAAAAAGCTTTCATATAAATCCCAATCAGGTTCTTTTGAAGAAATTGTTAAAGGATTTTTACCTTCAGCTTCTAAACGCGGATCATAAATATAAGTTGGCCAATATCCACATTTTGTAGCTAACTCTGCTTGATTTCCTGAATTTCCAAGTCCACCTTTAATACCATGAGCTATACAAGGAGAATAAGCAATAATCAAAGAAGGTCCATCATAAGCTTCTGCCGCCATTACAGCTTTTAACAATTGTGCATAATTTGCATTAGAATTTACTTGAGCCACAAAAATATAACCATAAGTCATAGCAATTTGACCAAGATCTTTTTTCTGCACTGGCTTACCTGCTGCAGCAAACTGTGCTACCGAACCTGTTCTTGAAGATTTTGAGCTCTGGCCGCCTGTGTTAGAATACACTTCAGTATCAAGCACTAAAATATTTACATTCTCACCGCTTGCCAAAACATGATCAAGTCCACCATAACCTATATCATAAGCCCAGCCATCACCACCAAAAATCCAATGTGATTTTTTACTTAAATAGCTTTTAAGTTCTAAAATATCATTAACTGCTTTGATTTGCTTATTTTCTTCTAACAATGGAACTAATTTATCTCTTAATTCCAAAGAAACTTTAGAATCTTCTTTATTTGCAATCCACTCTTTATATAATGCAGAAAGTGCGTTAGGTACTTCTTGCATACTTTTATTCATTATGTGTTCTATTTTATGTCTTGTAGTTTCAGTTGCTATTTTCATACCAAGACCAAATTCAGCATTATCTTCAAATAAAGAATTGCCCCAAGCAGGTCCATGACCATTTTTATTGCTTTTTCTATATGGAGTTGAAGGAGCTGAGCCACCATAAATAGAACTACAACCAGTTGCATTAGCAACAATCATTCTTTCACCAAATAATCTAGTAATTAAAGTAATATAAGGAGTTTCTCCACACCCTGGACATGCTCCATGAAATTCAAATAAAGGTTGAGCAAATTGGATGCCTTTGGTATTTTCTCTATTTAAAATATTATCTTTATAACTTACTTTTTTGAATAAATAATCTGCATTTTCTTGCTCACCATGATCAAGCTCTTCACCTAGTGGTACCATCACTAAAGATTTTTCTTTGGTAGGACACTCATGTACACAAAGCTCGCAACCTGTACAATCAAGCGGCGAAACTTGAATTTTGAAATTTAATTTTTGCTCTTTCACGCCTTTTGCATTTAAGCTGTGCTCTTTTACACCTGCTGGAGCATTGTTTAATTCTTCTTCATCAATCAAGAAAGGTCTGATAACTGCATGAGGGCATACTGAAGCACATTGATTACACTGAATACAATTAGTTTCTATCCATCTTGGCACCATAACACCAACGCCTCTTTTTTCATACTCAGTAGTACCATGCTCAAAACTACCATCTTCATAGCCCAAAAATGCCGAAACTGGTAAATCATCGCCCTTAGCTGCATTCATAGGTTTTGCGATTTTTTCAACAAACTCAGTACCTTTATAAGCTATAGTTTCTTCTTTTGCTTCATTAGCTAAATTTACCCAAGAAGGATCAATATCAACTTTTACAAGTCCATCTGCACCTACATCAATAGCTTTATAATTCATTTCAACTATAGCATCACCTTTTTTACTATATGATTTATAAGCTAATTCTTTCATATATTTTTGCGCATCTTCAAAAGGAATGATATTAGCAAGTTTGAAAAATGCTGATTGCATAATCGTGTTTGTTCTACTACCTAATCCTATCTCTCTAGCAAGTTTTGTAGCATTAATGATATAAAAATTAATTTCTTTTTGTGCTAAAACTCTTTTTACTGCATTTGGAATTTTTTCAATAGTTTCTTGCGCACTCCAAATACTATTTAAAAGGAAAGTTCCTCCTTTTCTAATACCTGCTAAAACATCATAAATTTCTAAATACGCAGCCACTGAGCATGCTACGAAATGTGGTGTAGAAACTAAATAAGTTGAAGTAATAGGTTTTTTAGAAAATCTTAAATGGCTTCTTGTATAACCACCTGATTTCTTAGAATCATAAGCAAAATAAGCTTGCGCGTAAAAATCTGTTTTATCTCCTATAATTTTAATAGAGTTTTTATTTGCACCTACAGTGCCATCGGCACCAAGTCCATAAAATAAACACTCTATAGTACTTTCATCACCCAAAGAAATTTTCTCTCCCACAGGCAATGAGGTAAAGGTTACATCATCATTAATTCCTATGGTGAAACCATCTTTTGGGTTTGCTTGATTTAGATTTTCAAACACTGCTATTAACTGAGCAGGATCCACATCTTTTGAAGAAAGTCCATATCTACCACCAACGATTAAAGGTGCTTTTTCTTTTCCATAATATGCACTTTTTAAATCCAAATAAAGTGGCTCGCCTAAACTTCCTGGCTCTTTAGTTCTATCTAAAACAGCAATTTTTTCAACACTTTGAGGCATTACATCAAATAAATATTTTAAACTAAATGGTCTATATAAATGAACTTTTAAAACCCCTACTTTTTCACCTTTGCTACTCAAATAATCTACAACTTCTTTTAAAGCTTCAGTCACTGAACCCATTGCTACAACAACACGCGTTGCATTTTTATCCCCATAATACACAAAAGGTCTGTATTCTCTTCCTGTAATTTTTGAAATTTCTTGCATATATTCATTAACAATATCAGGAACAGCTTCATAATATTTATTTGCCAACTCTCTTGTTTGAAAATAAATATCATCATTTTGAGCCGTACCTCTTGTTTTTGGATTTTCTGGATTTAGACAGGAATTTCTAAATTCCAATAAAGCCTCACGATCCAATAAGCGATCAAAATGTGCATAATCCATTACTTCAATTTTTTGGATTTCATGAGAGGTTCTAAAACCATCAAAAAAATGCATAAAAGGCACTCTACCTTTGATAGCTGCTAGGTGTGCAACACCTGCTAAATCCATACTTTCTTGCACAGAATGTGAACAAAGCATAGCAAAACCTGTTTGTCTTGCAGCATAAATATCTTGATGATCTCCAAAAATAGATAGCGCTTGAGATGCTAAAGCTCTAGCTGCCACATGAATTACTCCAGGTAAAAGTTGACCTGCAATTTTATACATATTTGGTATTTTTAACAAAAGTCCTTGAGAAGCGGTATAAGTCGTGGTTAAAGAACCCGCTTGTAAAGATCCATGAACTGTCCCTGCTGCACCTGCTTCACTTTGCATTTCTACAACTTTAACTGGCACTCCAAAAAGATTTTTTTTGCCTTGAGAAGCCCATATGTCAGTATAATCAGCCATAGGAGAGCTTGGAGTGATAGGATAAATTCCAGCAACCTCTGTAAATGCATAAGCAGCGTAAGCTGCTGCTTCATTACCATCCATCGTTTTCATTATTTTACTCATTTAATCTATCCTTATAATTAAATAATTACTTAAAGTCAATAACTACTTTATCTTTAATTGTCTTAAACAATAATAAAAATTTTTTATTATTTATAGGTATAGAGTTTAAATGGGAAATTATCGGATATTTCTTATATATTTTATGGCTTCATAGGTATTTTTAAAAAGCGGAATTTCAAATTTAGCTAAACTTTCTTTACTTTCATAACCACTACTTACAGCCACAGGAATAATATTGGCATTTTGAGCAGCTTTTATATCTAAATGAGTATCACCTACCATAAAAGCATTTTCTTTGTTTTTAGAAAGTTTCTTCAAAGCTAATAAAATAGGCTCAGCATCTGGCTTTGGACAAGTTACATCGTCTCTACCTATAATAACTTTAAAATGCTCTCCTATACCTAAATGATCAAGTAAAGGTTTAGAAAATTTAGAACTTTTAGTCGTAACAACAGCTAAATCAGCAAATAAACTAGCCTCATATACACTTTCTTTTGCAAAAGGAAGTAAAGAAGTTTGTTCTATATAGATTTTTTGATATACATTTCTATAAGCATTAATATATTCACTTGTTTTCTCTTTTGCCACACCAAGCTTTTCAAAAGCTACATCCAAAGGAAAACCTATCAAAGCCTTAATAGCTTCATGATCTCTTAAAGGCTCATTAAAAGCTTTAAAAGCAGCATCAAATCCATCTAAAATGGCACTTGTAGAATCTATCAAAGTGCCATCTAAATCAAATAAAATTGTCTTTTTTAGCAAAGTTTATTCTTTAATAAAAAATTTTGCTTCAACGCGTCTATTTTGCGCACGACCTTCTTTGGTATCATTGCTTGCTTTTGGCTTTTCAAAACCATAGCCTTTAGTTACAATTTTTTCTTTAGCAACACCTGTTTTTTCAAGTTCCTTCGCTACGGCATTAGCGCGCTCTAATGATAATTTTTGATTATAAGCCTTAGGACCTGTACTATCTGTATGGCCTTCTAAAATAGTATAGTATTGAGGATTTTCTTCTAAGATCTTACCTACTTCTTGAATTTTTTGAGCAAATTCTGGATTTATATTAGTCTGATCAAAACCAAAATGTCCCTCAAGGGCTATTGTTTTTTCACAACCTATATGATCAAGCAAAGCACCTTTTCTTGGTTCTGAACATGTTTTATCGATTTGTTTTACTTGTGGCTTTTCTTCAATTTGTTTTGTTTCAACATTAGGAGTTTTTGGAGCTTTATTGCCAAAATAAAAACTTAAACCAACACTAGAAATTAAATTATGTTCGCCATTGTTGAATTTAATTTGATCTCTTGCTTCAAGTCTTAAAGCTAAATCTTCTCCAAGCGCGAATTTAAAACCTGCACCATATTGAGCAAACATACCACTTTTATTTTCATAAACCCCATGACTTAAATACTCATAACCTGTTCCTAATAATCCATATAAATACACATGATTAGCTAAATCAATTCCTTTAATAGCATTCACATAAAATCTCGAAACACTAGTATTTGTATGTGTATTATCATTTGGATTATTATATTTTGCATTATCATAATACTCTAAACCAAGTTCAGCTTGATCTATCCATAAATCATCATAGTGATAGCCAAATCTTAAGCCAACTCCACCATAATTTTTAAGATCTAAATTTCCTTCTGGTGTTGTATAGTTAAAGGTCGGGGTTATTTCTATTTTGCTAGCATCAAAAGCAAATAAAACACTAGCTAAACTAACTAAGCTTATAATTTTTTTCATAACAATCCTTATAAAATAAATTGAGCGATTATATAAAAAAGAAGATTAAAATAAAATAAGCCCCTTTGGGTAAGGGGCTTAAATTTACTACAAAAAGGAGGTTTCCCTGATCGGACCTTGGAATTATAAATATTTATTCTAAACAAAAAATCCTTTGATTTTAAATAAAATAAAAATATATGAAAAAAATATGATTTTTTTTAAAAAAATAGAGAAAATGGATCCAAAATGGATCCAAAAAATATTAGCGTTTAGAGAATTGTGGGCTTCTTCTTGCTTTTCTGCGACCGTATTTTTTACGTTCAACAGTTCTGCTATCTCTAGTAAGAAGTCCTTTTGGTTTTAATAATGCTCTAAAATCCGCATCCATAGCAGCTAAAGCTCTTGAAATACCATGTCTTAAAGCTTCAGCTTGAGCACTGTAACCACCACCTAAAGTTGTTGCTTTAATGTCCATAGAAGTTTCTTGTTTAGTTACTAATAAAGGCTGAACTACTTTTAATTTTATAGCTTCATGTCCGCCAAGCCAAGTGTTTAAATCCATACCATTAACGATGATTTTACCACTACCAGCTTTTACCCAAACTTTAGCTACAGCGGTTTTTCTTTTACCTGTTGCGTATGTTGTTGCCATGATTATTTTCCTTTATTAGCAATTTGAGCAGTATGAGGATGTTCGCTACCTGCATAAATTTTTAATTTTTTAAGCATAGCTCTACCTAGGTTTGTTTTAGGTAGCATACCACGAACTGCTAATTTATATAATTTAACTGGATTTTTTTCTAATAAATCACCAAATTTTTCACTTTTTACGCTTCCAAAATACCCTGAATGTCTGTGATATAGTTTATCTTCTGCTTTATTTGCACCTGTGAAAACTGCTTTAGAAGCATTGATAATGATTACATAATCTCCACAGTCAACATTTGGAGTATAGCAAGGTTTATTTTTACCTCTTAAAATAGTCGCTACTTCTGTTAAAAGACGACCAAAACGCTTTCCTTCAGCGTCTAAAACGATCCATTCACGTTTTACTTCGTTTGGCTTTGTTATCTTTGTCATCATCTTACCTTTGCCAAAAATTTTTTTAAAAATGAGATTATAATTATTTTATCTTAATTAATACTTAATTTAAGAATACTTAAAGTTTAAATATTTTGATTAATTCTTGCAGATAAAAGTAAAATAGTACTTTTTAAGTAAGTTCTTTATAAAATAACTTTCTATTGTATTAAAAATAAGGTTTTATTTTGTTTTCTTTAAAATTTAAAGTTCAAGAATATAGAATTTGTAAGCATTGCTCAGAATTTAATCCTGATAAAGACGCTAAATTTTGTATATTTTGCGGAAAAGAATTATACCATGCTGCAAGACAAAAATTTGATTTTATTTATAGTAAAAATCCTGCTATCATGGTTGCTTTTTTAGCAAAAGTTGCCAAAGTAGATAATAAAATCATTACTCAAGATTTATCTAAATTTATATCTTCTTTGCTTGATAAGATAGAAATGTTTTATACTAAAGAGTATAGTGGCTTTAGAAATACTTATGCAAGTATTTTTGAGTATGAGAAAAGTCAAGGCAGAAGCATTAGTGAGCTTTGCTCTAATATACGCATAAGCAAGAAAGAAGCAGATTTTCTTATATGTTTATTGCTTGATCTAATATATTATGATAAACAAATGAGTGCAAATGAAAACACCTTAATAGAAAATATCATCATAGGACTTGGATTAAACCTCATAAGCTTTAGGGAAATAAAAATAAGATATGAGCAAATTTATAATTTCACACATGAAAACACTCAGCAAAAACAAGAAAAACACCAAGATGAAAAAAAAATCACCCTAGAACAAGCCTATGAAATTTTAAATTCTCATCCAAATGATGATTTTGAAAGTATAAAGAAAAATTATAGAAAACTAGCTAAAGAATACCACTATGATAATCTTCATTCTAAAGAGCTTCCACCTGAACTTTTAAAGATAGCTCAAGAGATGATGAAAAAGATCAACCTAGCCTATGAAATCATAAAACAAGCAAGGGGTGAATGATGCTTATTTGCAAACATTGCAATATGAAAAATTTAGATGTAGCTAAATTTTGTAAAGGATGTGGAAGTAATGAACTATACGATCCACAAGCAAAAGAAAAACTAGAAAAAGAAAGACAAAGACAAGAAGAATTAAAAAGATTAGAAGAAGAAAGAAAGAAGAAAATCGAAGAAGAGATAAAAATAGCCCAAGAAGAAAGAGAAAAGAAACTCAAACAAAGAAAAGAATTCATCATAAAACACAAAAGTAAAATCATAGCTAGTGTGATGATTTTGATTTTGATAGCCTTAGCAAGTGTGTATCAGTATTTTTACGGTGGAAAATACAGCCGAATTTACACAAGCAAACTTGAAAGTAAATGCCACAGCGATGAAGCAAGTTGTAAAATACTCCAAGCTATCTACAAAGAAAAATGTGATAAGGGAGATAGTAAAGCTTGTATAGGTGCTTATATACACAAACATAAGGATCTAAGAGCTATCAAAGATAATAATCAATGGAATTTAGTCAATGAAAATAATAAAATTTTAGTTGAAAATGCATTTGATTATACGTGGGGTTTTAATGAAGGTTTGGCTGGTGTTAAACTGAATGGTAAGTGGGGTTTTATTGATACAAGTGGAAAAATTGCAATAGAACCTACATTTGATAATGTAAAACTGGATTTTAGAGAAGGATTAGCGGAAGTTAACTTAAACGGAAAATGGGTATATATTGACAAAAAAGGTAATATTATAAAAGATTAAATTATCATACTAGGGTTGAAAAATAAAAAATAATATAGCAAAACTTTAGAAATTTAAAACAATTGAGAATGGCTGTAAATTATGCTACATCCATTCTTTAGAATATTCTAAATATTTTTTATTGTTATTTAACACCACTAAAGCTTCTTTGGCTCTTGTTAATGCAACATAGGTTCTAAAGTCATTACAAATACTACTTTTATTTTCACTAACATAAATAATTACTTTGTTTTCCATACCTTTAAAACTGTTTATGGTAGATATTGTCACAGCATCACTTTCTAACGAGAAATCATCTTTATTATCAAACATATGTTCAATGTTTATATTGTTTTTAACTAAAAAACACATCATGCTATGCCCTATATTTTTATTGGGTACTAAAATGCTTATATCTTTTAGTTTATATTTCTCATTTATGAAAAACCTACAATAATATAAAATTTTATCATACAGATCTTTTTCTTCAATATTCTCCCAAACCAACGAATACAAATCTAAAGTATTTTCATTTATGATAATTTCTGAATTTAAAAAATTACCAAAGTTCTTATCAGGATGATTTTCTAAATAATCCTTTAAGAATGTTTCAAAAAATAGATTAGTCTTGTGAATTAAACTTGGCAAACGGGTAGATCTTTTCACTTCTTTTAAAACACCCCAAGCACCTTTAAATTTGTATTTATATCCACCCATACTTTCTTCAATCCATGATACACTTCTGTTATATAAATTTTGTCTATCATCAGCTGCTAATAAAACTTCACTATTTTCATCTAAAAAATAAAGCAAAATATCAAACCACTCTTTTTTAAAATCTTGTGCTTCATCTATTAATATTGCATCGTATTTTCTATTTTTCGAATTTGATTTTTTTTCTTGAAGTTTTAAAACCTGCTCTATTAAAGCACATTCATATAAATCAAAATTATTGCCATATTTTTTTACTTCTAATCCATTTTCTTCTACATATAATTTAATAAATTCATGAAAATGATTATATTCTATAAATTTCCATTCAAAATCTTTGCATGTTTTATTTATTTGGTCTCTTATATATCTTTTTAATGTTCTATTAAAACAAATAATTAATACTTTTTTGTTAGCTATTGCTATATTTACCGCTTTTTGTGCAACAACCAGGGTTTTTCCACTCCCTGCAACCCCTTTTAATCTTCTCCATGTTTTTGGAATATGTTCTATAAGTCTTTTTTGTTGTTGTGTTAAATTTATATATTCTCCATTTTCTTTTTTGTGTTTTTTTGGAAGTAAAAAATCTCTTATTTCGTTTGGTGATTTTATAAAGCTATTTGGATAATTTATTATAAATTTAATTAAGTTATATTTTTTATCACATCCAAAAATTTCAATACCTCTTTCCCCTATAAAGTCAATGACATCTTGGGTGTAGCTATTATAAAAATAATGAATACAAATAGCAGGAAGTTGCTTAAAATAATTAAATTGAGTTTTATATCTTCTAAGCTGAGAATTTGGATTAGCTATTTCAGAACGTCCACCATTGGTATATTTATAATATTTATTCTTTTTACTATCTTTTTCAAATCTTTCTAATTTCCAATCTTTAATTTCGATAATAAATACACCTTTATGCTCGTGAAAAAGAATAATATCAGGTCTATTTCCATTCAAATTAGGTTGGACATAAATTTCATAATCCTCTGGTAAATTATCATTTAAATATTTAATTAAAAATTTTTCACCATCAGTAGATTTATAATTTGAATTTACAATAAAACATCTCATACGATTTCCTTAAACCTCCGCTATCTCCACTTTATTTTTTAAAATATATACCAAAAAAGCCTTAGTGGAAGTCTTGGCTAAGATTTTTTCTATGGCTTCTTTATAAAGTAAAACTTGCTTTTTATGTTCGTTTAAATTTAAGCCTGTTTTATAGTCTATAATGATAGCTTCATTATCATCAAATGCAAGCATATCAAGTTGTTTTTGTTCGCCTTTATAAGTGATGATTTGCTCTTTTAGTAGCTTTTTACCCACTAAAAGCGCGTTAAAGCTCTCATCTTTTAAAAGCATAGTAAGTCTTTTAAGAAGCTCATTAAAACCTTCATCATCTAAGTAAAAACGATATTTTTTATACACCATTTGCTTGCAAAATTCAAAATTACTTTTAGTATTAAAATCAAAATATTGCAAAAACTCATGCAAAGCCAAACCAAAATGTATTTGCGTGCTTGAAAGATGACTTTTTACTTTGACTTCTTGCAAATTTACCTTTTGAAATTCTTCAAAGCTTTCTATTTGTTCTAAATTTTCTAAAGGCTCATTTGTTTTGACAAGCTGTTCTTCTATAATACCTATTTGTTTTTCTTCATAGTCTTGAAAATAACTCTTAAAGGTTTTAAAACTCTCATCATTTTTTATAATAAAAAGAGAGTTTTTAGCTCTAGTAAGCGCTACATATAGACAATTTATCTCATCTTCTGCTTGAAGTTTTTCTCTTTTAGCTAAAAAGGTATTGTAATTTTGATCTTCAAGATATTTTCTAGCGCTATGTCTGTATTTTACTTCCCAACCTTGCTCTAAATCATACTCAAACATTAAAGTTTCATTATCCGGAGCTTTTTTACTAAGTCTATCAAGTACGATTAAATTTTCAAATTCAAGCCCCTTAGATTTATGCACAGTCATAATACTTACTCCATCATCTTGAACTTGTAAAGACTTTAACTCGCATGGAGCAAACAAAAAATCAAAAAAATTATCAAAAGCACTTGCATACTCTAAATATGCAATGAGATTAACATCACTTAAGTCAAGTTTTAAAACATGTACTAGGTATTTTAAAATCTCACCTACACTGCGGTTTAAATCAAGCGTGATAAACTCAAGCTCTTTTTCTAAAATACTACTTGCAAAGTACAAACTAAACTCATCTTTAAGCACACAAGCCTTTGCATACTCAAAAAGCACTCTTACACTAATACAATCCATCAAAGCTACATTGCTTTGCGTATAAGCTTTAATGTCATTTTCTTCAAGAAATTCTTTCATTAAAGTAGCGTCTTTGTTAATCCATACCAAAATGCAAATTTCACTAAGCTTTACGCCTTTTTCTAAAAGCTTTTGAATGATCTTTAAAACTTCTTTACCACTTGCTTCATGCAAAGAACTTTTTGGCGGGATATGATTTTGTAAAACTTCCACATATCCACCTTCTTTAATGCTTTTTTGCAAAGTAAAGATAGGATTTAAAAAGCTATCAAAAAATTTATCTTTAAAGACTTCATTTACATAATTAACAATGATCTTTTTACTACGATAATTAGTATCTAAATGCTCTAATTTAATTTGTGGAAAATCTTTTAAAAGCTTATCAAAAAGCTCTTTTTTACCCCCTCTAAAACCATATATGCTTTGCTTTTTATCGCCCACATAAAAAAAGCTTCTATTTTTTTTCACTCCCTCGCCTGAAACAAGCTCAGCAATGATGGGTTTTAAAATTTGATACTGCAAAACATTAGTATCTTGAAATTCATCGATTAATAAATGCGAAATATAACCATCAAGTCTAAAATAAATCAAATCTTTATTAGTTTCATCACTAATTAACTCATAAGTTTTTAAAGCTATATCTGAAAAAGTCAATGCATTTTGCTTAGCATTGTTTTCATTTCTTGCTTCTTTAAAATGCGCCAAAAGCTTTGCAAGCATACTAATGCGATAATTTTCCATTTGGATAAAATACTCTTTTGCGCTTTGTAAAAACTCTGCTCTTTTTTGTAAAAATTCGCTATCGATGACTTTTACAAAATATTTTTTATCTAAATCACAAATAATAGGTTTAGCAAAGAAATCTTCTATGTTTTCAAATTCGAAATTTTTTTGATAGTTTTTATCTGTGCTTAAATTTCTTGCATAAGTTATAAACTCACTTAAGCTTTTTTCTAAAAAAGTTTTATTTGGAAAATGTGCATTTTGTATAGATTTTATCTCACAAGATCTTTCATACAAGCTTTCAAGATTTTGCAAAAAATCACTTTTACTTTTTGTTTGGACAATGTAATAAGCTAAAGCTCTTAATTCTTCTTCGTCTAATTTAGAAATGAAATTTTTATAACTATCTTGACTTTCTATAATGTCAAAATCACTCATAAGACCTAAATTTAAAGCAAAAGAACGAATGATTTGCGAAAAAAAGCTGTCAAAAGTGTAGATATTAAGCTTAGATCTTAAA
Organism: Campylobacter sp. CNRCH_2013_0671h; assembly: GCF_025773055.1. NCBI lineage: Bacteria > Pseudomonadati > Campylobacterota > Epsilonproteobacteria > Campylobacterales > Campylobacteraceae > Campylobacter > Campylobacter sp. CNRCH_2013_0671h. Next base: position 70,669 of record NZ_JAKMTG010000006.1, on the reverse strand, counting down.
AACTCATCTTTGTATTTTTCTCTTAAAGCTATAAGCTCATTTTTACTTTTACCTAGCATTTTCATAAGCTCATTACACTCTGCTTTATTCTCTCCATTTTCAAGCACATCAAATTCTAAAAAGGTTTTAAAAACTCTTTCTTTCATTTCGCTTGTAGCTTTATTGGTAAAAGTAAGGGCTAAAATTTCATTAATCTTAGCTCCCATTAAAACCAAAGCTACAAAACGTACACTTAATGCAAAAGTTTTTCCACTTCCTGCACTAGCTTCTAAAGCTAAAAAAGGCTCAAAATGATAACTCAAAGCTTAAACTCCTTTTTATAAAGCATAGTATAAGGGCTGTAAGTATTGTCGTTTTTTTGATTAAAAAATTCTTTTTCCAAAGGTTCTTTAGCAAGCTCATTAAGTAAATCTTTCAGTTCTTGCACGCTCTTGCTTTTAGCATTTTCATGTATGATTTTGATATTTTTAAGATCATAAAAACAGGCTTTTGTATTTAATAAGGCATTTTGATTTTCTAATAAAAACTTATAAAAAGCAAGTTGATAAGACTTTTCATCTGCCTTACCACTTTTATAATCTATAATCAATCTTTCATTGCCATTATTATCTACTCTATCTAAAAAGCCTATGGCGTGAATTTTCACTCCATTTTCTGCAATAAATTCTTTTCTTGGTGGATTAAATTCACATTTTTCTACCACATAACCTTGCTTAAAATGCTCATTTTCAAGTGTTTGGAATTCTTTAAATATAGTTTGTATTAAAGCTAAATTTAGCGCATCAACTCGGTATTGTTTAATGCTTTTTACCACTTGCATAAAAACTTCATAATCAAAATGATTTTTAGATTTTTGTGTATAATAAAGTTCTAAAGCCTTATGGATAAAACTCCCCAGCTCATTTGCTCTAAGTGTATCATCTAAAGTCTTTGGCTCTTTTAATCTTAAAACATATTTATAATAATAATCCAAACCATAATGCACAAGAAGATGAAATCTTGAAAAAGAAAGATCGCTTTGAAAATAATCGTGTTTTGCTTTAATACTTACAATAGGCTCAAGATTAAAAGTACATGGATAAGTTTGAAAATATTTCACATAAGCATTATTACTATAAATCTTGTCTTCATAAAATGGAAGTTCAAGTTCGTTTAAAAATCTTGATTTGATTTTTTCTTCATTTTCCACATAAGAAATTCCAACTAATTTTGCCTTGGCTATTAAAGTATAATAATAATGTCTTTGTAAATTTTCTCTTTGAGCATGAGTGATAAGTCCTGCTTTTTTGCGAATTTCATTGTTTAAAAATAACTCGCTTGAAACTCTTTTTGGGATAAATTCATCATTAAAATCGACTATAATCACCCCGTCATATCTAAGTCCCCTACTTTCTAAAAGTCCCATTACAGTAACTTCACCACCACCAACACTGCTTAATTTTATACCATCAATTTGCATGAAAAATAATTCTAAAATTTGCACAAAGCTTAACTCGTGTGTTTTTACAAGCTCTTTGATAAAAATAAGCTCTTGATGTATATAATTTTTTAATTCCTCATCACTATCTTCTAGCAAATTAAAAATAAAATTCTCAAAAAAATCAAAAGAAATATTTTCATCAAAAAACTTTTTAAACTCTGTAAAATCAACACTAGAAGAAAAAAAGTGTAAATTACACAAATGTTTGTTTAAATTACACCTTTCATAAAATTCTTCATTTTCTTCATACTCGAACTCATCATCTTTAGCACTTTCATACAAAGACTTTAATCTATGATAAAAAAGTGTATTTTTAATACTTTCTCCACTTGCATAATTTAAAACATTGTTTTTATCATAAAGTCTTAAAATATCTACAAAATTCTCATCAGGTGTAATCACTACAATATCTTTTGCGCTTATACCGGATTTTAAAAAAGAATTAATTTTTTCAAAAACAAAAGCAGCTTGCAAAGATCTTAAATGAAAACTTTTATAACTAATTTTACTTTCTTTAAAAAAGCACTCTTCTTTTAAAATTGTTTTTTGATTTAAATCAAACAAATAAGCATAATTTGCCTTAAGAGAAAGTCCTTGTAAAAAGCTAAGAGTATTTAAAAAATCTTTATTAAATTTAGTGCAATTAAACTGCACTTTAAGAGGAATTGTTTCCTTAACTTTTAACAAAAGCTCTACTTCAAAGGCATTTAAAAAACCTTGAAAATCAAAAATAATCTCATCATAATTTTTTAAAAAATCACTATTAATTTCATAATCTAGCGGCAAAGAAATATCATCATATAAATTTTGCTCTTTTAACAAGGTAAGATAATTTTTAAAAAGTTCTTCTAAAATTTGCAAATGTTCATCATACTGAGCGTAAGCATCATGAAATTTTAATGAGTTGATATCTTTTTTTTCTAAACTAAGCTCTTTAAAGAAACTAAATAAATAAGCATTATTTTTTAAGAAAGCAAAAAAATTACTCGGTATTTTTAAGCTTTGCTCTAAATTTTTAGTTTGCTCACAAGCCTTTTTCATCAAAAGTAAACACTCATAGTGTGTTGCTTGAAAATGCGGAGAAAAAACTAACTTTTGTATAAATTCGGCTATACTCATAGCCGGTTCTACTAAACTATCAACCTGTAGTTTTTTCTCATAATACTTTCTTAAAGCTCTTAGTGAGCTAAATACAAAAAGTTTCATTATTTAGTCTGCAAAAAGAATTTAAAAAATCCTACACTATTTTCATCTTGAGTGATTTTTAAAAGTATTTGCCAAACACCTTTTTCTTTGATATTAAAATCAAACACCAAATCACTTCCTTCTAATCTTACTTGCAAATTCTCATCATTTACATTTGTATGTGGACGCGAAAGTAAAGTTTGAATTTGAAGCTTACTTAAATCATAATCTTTTAAATTTTCAATTGCAATCCTAAGCTCATTTTGCCCTTCATTGATATAATAAACTTGATTTTTCTTATGCATAAAGCTTTCTTTGTCTTTAATGCTTAGCTTAAAATTTTCATCAAAAGTCTTTTGTCTGTTTTGAATTTCATTATAATTTAACTCTACGTTTTGATAAGAATCAAAATAAAAATTATCTTCATACACAGGAGCCTTACTTGCAATAAAAATCGTAACAATACAAGCTATAACAATAAGCCCCAAAGAAATCAAAATACCATAAGGCCAAAATGTTTTCTTATTTTCCATTTTTATTTTCTCCTTTTGATTTTTCTTTGAACTAGCATTAAAATTGCAACACATAAAAATCCATAGATTAAAATTCTCATGATATTTAAAGTATCACGATTTGAATTTCCATAAAAAGGTTTTATATTAAAATAATTTGCTACTTGATCGGCTATATCTGCATAACCATTTAAAATAGCTGCATTATAAATATCTTTTTGTTTAGGATTTGCAAGTATAGGTAAAATTGTTCCTTTTTCAGGATAAGGACTCAAAACACCTTCTTTATCAAAAAAAGCCAAAGCATCATCGCTTGCAAGTATATCTACCTTATGTGAAGCTTTAGAAAATACAAGTAAAATATATGGTTTACTTAAATTAGCTTCATAATTTTTTAAACTTTCAAAATCTTTTTTATCACTTAATGCTAAAGCGATATTTACTCCAGTTAATTCATAAATTTGTCTAGAACTTGTAGTGATATTTTGTTCTATCGCAGTGTTTAAGATATTATCATTTAATAATATTTCAGCATGTAAAAAATTAGCAAAACAAATAAAAATGGCGGCTAAAAAACCGCCTTTAAATATATTTTTCATCCTATAAAAAGATGATTTGCAGTTAAAACCGACCAAGCAGTGATTCCAGCCGCTACAACTAAACCTGCTATGATTAAATACTCAAGAACTTTTGCCATAATCATTCCTTTATAATGATATGTTCTTCTCTTTTAGAGTCAAACATTTTAATTTGTTCTGCATTTTCTATTTTATAAGGTTTTTGCATAACATCTTGTTGTGTTTTTAGACCCAAAATAGTTAATCCTGCTAAAATCGATAATAATAAAATAGTTGCTATTAACATTCCGCTAACGCCTGAAAGTGAAAATACACATCTGTTTGAATTTTCCATTATTCGCCCCTTGAAAGAGAAATCACATATTCGCCGACCGCTTCTTTTTGAAGCTCATTTAACAAGCCATTGTTAAAATGAGGCATTACACCTATACTACCTGCTTTACCACGATTTAAAACATCTACTACAAATTCTGCACTACCATATTTTGTTAAATCTGGAGCCACTAATTGACCATCAATAGTTCCTTTTCCATCTTCACCATGGCATACTGTACAAGTGACAAATAATTCTTTTCCTTTTGCCACAAGTTGAGGATTTTCAGTTTTTTTAATTGCTGAAATTTCAGAAGCAACATAAGCGGCAATTGCAGGAATATCAGCTTCATCTATACCATTATCTGCTGCACTTAACATCTCACCCATAGGATAATTTAAGCCCTTAGAACCTTTAGTAATTACTTCTATAAGTCCCTCTTCTGAACCCCAAACATTAAGATTTTGAGCTTTTCCATTGATACCATCACCTGTAACACCATGACAAGAAGAGCATTGAACTAAAAAGATATTTTTACCCATTTCTTGCTTATCTTCATTGTTTAAATTTGCAAATTTTTGTGCAAATTTCTCATTATGCGCTTGCACTTCTTTATTATATTGACCAATTTGAGAATAACTATTTAAAGGATACCCCCAAAGAAAATACCATATACACCATACTATAGCTAAGAAAAATACCACAGCCCAGCCAAGTGGTATAGGATTTTTATATTCACCTATACCATCCCAACTATGTTCACTTAGCTCACCCTGACTTTTTTCTTCTTTCATACTTTTAAACAATTTTCCTACCACAACAAGCGTAATCAATATGATAAGAATTGCTCCAATAAAAGATAATAAATTAACATTATCTTGTAAGTTCAACCATTGCATTAAGCACTCCTTTTATTTTGCTCTAAAACACGATCACCAATTTCATCATGTAATGCTAAATCAGCATATTTTTCATAGTTTCTTCTACCTGTTTTTTCAGATCTATACAAATGAAACCAATAAGAATACAAAACTACCACTAAGAATACTACAAGGGCAAAAAAGCCATAAGCTTGCAACTCTCTTATTAGTTCTAAATCCATAATTTTTCCTATTTCAAACTATTAAGATACGCAATCAAAGCGACAATTTCTCTAATTTCACCTCTAGCAAACGCATCTTTAACATCTTGATTTTTCATTTGATCTACTATAGCTTGGGCTTCTGCTTTAACTTCTGCTTGAGCTTCTTCCCAAGTACCAAGTTTTGTACCATTTTCAACATCATAAGGAACATTGAAAACTTTTTTTACAGTTAGTGCTTCTGCATAAGCTGTTTCTATATTTGCATTATTGCTAAACATATGTTTGTAAGCTGGCATAATAGAACCAGGAACAACTGAAACTGGATCCCACATGTGATTTTCATGCCAATCTGTAGTTCTAAAATTACCTATACGCAATAAATCAGGTCCAGTTCTTTTTGAACCCCATAAAAATGGTCTATCATAAGCATATTCACCACTAACTGAATACATACCATAACGATCTGTTTCTGATTTAAAAGGACGAATAAGTTGTGAATGACACGCATTGCAACTTTCTTTAATATAAGCATGGCGTCCTGCAAGTTGTAAAACCGTATAAGGCTTTTTACCTTCAATTGGTCTTGCATTTTGAGCAAAATCAGGTAAAACTTCCACAATACCTGCATATGCGATCACTATAAATACTGCCACAGCAAAAAAGAATGGATTTTTTTCTAACCAACTAAACATATTTTTCCTCCTTATGCTGCCATAGGTGAAGCACTTTTTGGCTCTTTATCAAGCACTCTACCCACTGAAATTGATTTATAAATATTATAAACAAACATGAAAAATCCTACTAAGTACAACAAGCCACCTACAGCTCTAATCCAATAATAAGGAATAATAGCTTCAACAGTATCAATGAAAGTATAAAGTAAGTTACCATACTCATCTGTAGCTCTCCACATCATGCCTTGAGTAATACCTGCTATCCACATAGAACTAAAGTACAATACTATACCTGTAGTTTGGATCCAAAATTGAGCTTCCATTAGCGATTTACTATATAATTCTCTTTTAAACATTCTAGGCACCATGTGATAAAGCGCAGCCATAGTCATAAAGCCAACCCAACCTAAAGTACCATCATGAACATGTCCTGGAATCCAATCTGTAAAGTGTGCTAATGCATTAACTGATTTAATAGAAAGAATAGGACCTTCCAAAGTTGAGAACATATAAAAAGTTGAAGCTAAAATCATAAATTTGATTAATGGGCTTTCTCTTAATTGACTCCACTCACCTTTCATAGTAAGTAAGATATTAATTGCTGAACCCCAAGAAGGTAAAATAAGAACGATTGAAAAAACTGAACCCATAGTTTGCATCCAATCAGGCACTGTAGAATAAATCAAGTGGTGTCCACCTGCCCATAAATAAACAAACATTAAGCCCCAAAATGCAAATAAAGATAATTTGTATGAGAAAATTGGTTGTCCACTTTCTTTTGGTAGAAAATAATAAATTTGAGCGATGATACCAACAGTGAATACAAATGCAACTGCATTGTGCCCATACCACCATTGAACTAATGCATCGTTTGTCCCTGCATACATAGAAACACTATGCCACCAATCGCCCATTCCACTCACAAAATAAGTAGGCACAGCCATATTGTTAAATAAATAAAGCATTGCTATACCTAGGAAAGTAGCTATATAATACCAAAGTGAAACATATAAAGTTTTTTCACGGCGAATTCCAATAAGCCCAAAAATACTTACACCCCATAAAACCCAAACTAAAACTACCAATATATCAAGTGGCCATTCAAGCTCTGCGTATTCCTTTGAAGTGCTAACACCTGCAAACAAAGTAATAACAGCTATAATCATAGTGATCATGTAAAGCCAAAAATGCAATTTACCAATGAACATTAAAAAGCTTGATTCTGCCATACTAACTTTTAGCACACGCTGACCAATATAATACCAAGTAGCCCAAATTCCTGAGAGCATAAAACCAAAAATTACACCTGAAGTGTGCAATGGTCTAAGTCTTGAAAAAGTACCATACTCACCGGCTAAATAATTTAAATCCGGATAAGCCATCTGAAAGGCAATAAGCGTTCCAATAGCCATACCAATAACACCAAACAATAAGGTAGCAAACATAAAATATTTAGCAACCGTATAGTCATAGTTTAATGCATTTCCTGGGTGCATTTCCTCTCCTTAAGTTTTTTTCTGCAATTATGCGATCTTTATATTATACGATACTTAATATCTTTTTTAGCTTAAACTATGTCTAATTATTTATTATTTATTAATAAATTATCGCGTAAAAACAAAGCCTATATAAGAAAAATACACACCATAACAAAAAATTAAAATATAGGAAATTAAACTAGCTATTTTTTGAAATTTTTCATTTAATGTTTTAGAAAAATACGCAAGAAATATCAATGCTGGTAAAGTTGAAAAACCAAAAACAAGCATAATTAAAGCCGATAAATACACACTTTGCACACTCATTCCAAAGGCTATATAAAAATACACCAAACCACAAGGCACAAAGCCATTTAAAAATCCTAAAAAAAGAGTACTCTTGAAAGATTTTTGTTGAATCAATCTAGAGATGTTTTTTTTAATTACGCATTCAAAAAATAAAGAATTTTCAAAAAAACTTAGAAATTTTCCTTTAAAAATCAAAGCAAGTGCTAATGTTATCATAAAAATTCCAATTATAAAAAACATTATGCCTTTTGAAAATTCACTAAATGAAAGCAAGCTTCCAAAAACTCCAAAAAATATGCCCAAGCAAACATAAGCAAAAATTCGAGATAGATGATATGAGAAAATTAAAAGAAAAAAAGGGAGTTTAATTTGCTTTGAAAGCTGAGTATAAGCTAAAACAAAACCTCCACACATTCCATAACAATGCCCAAAACTAGAAAGAAAAGCTATACTTGCTAAAGCAATAAAATCTAAACTCACAAAAGCTCTAAAAATTCTTTAAAAATATACTTGCTCTCATGTGGTCCTGAAGAACTTTCTGGGTGATGTTGCACCGATATAATAGGATAATTTTTATATCTCACACCCTCTACATTATCACCAAACAAATTTCTATGAGTAATAGTTGCAACCTCTGCTATTTCTTCAGGAATATTATAATTATGATTTTGTGCTGTAATTTCTACTGTGTTATTAGTAAGGTTAATAACAGGATGATTTGCTCCATGTTGGCCGAATTTCATTTTATAAGTTTCATAACCAAAAGCATTACTTAAAAGTTGATGTCCCAAACAAATACCAAGCATAGGAATTTTAGCTTCTGCTAGTTTTTTAATCTCTGCGATTTCATCTTTTAAAATTTTTGGCTCACCTGGTCCATTGGATAAAAATACACCATGAATTTTACCTTTTTGATATAAATCAATCAAATCTTTTGCCTTGGTATTATAAGGAAAAACCTCCACCTCAAGTCCAACACTTACAAGCTCATTTAAAATATTTTCTTTTACACCATAATCAATCACAGCTACTTTTTTACCATTTGCTTTTACATTCTCATAAGCTTTGTTGCTATGATCCCAAGCACCTTTACTATGTTTATAAGAGCTTTTAGTGCTAACCTGTGCTACATAATTTACTTCATCAATTTTAGCACTAGAAAGAAGCATTTTTTTAAGCTCTTCTTTGTCCTTAATTTCAGTAGATATTACCGCTCTCAAATTTCCTTGATCTCTGATCATTTTAACTAAAAATCTAGTATCAATTTCACAAAGCCCTATTTTTTCATGCTTTTTCAAATAAGCACTTAAAGAATCATTGGCTCTAAAATTAGAATAATCTTCATTTAATTCTCTTATAATCATTCCGCTAGCAAATACATCTTTACTTTCATTATCTTCATCATTAATACCAACTATACCAATTTCTGGCATTGAAAATACTACAAACTGACCTGCATATGATGGATCAGAAATAATTTCTTGATACCCCGTTAAAGAAGTATTAAAAACAAGCTCTCCAAAAAAAGTTCCACTTTGTCCAAAAGCCTTTGCGCTTAAAAAAACATCATTCTCTATATAAATATATGCTTTCATAAAAGTCCTTTTTTTCTAAGCTCTTCTTGATATAGCTTTTCAAATACCAATTCATATTCTTCAGAACCTGGAATAAGTTTTCTTTTATAATTTGAAATTTTTTCATAGACTAAATCTTCTAAATTTTCATACTCTTTTAAATAAGACATAATACTTGAAAAAATGAGATTTTTCACGCGATTTTCTGACACATTGTAGTTTATCAAATCTTCTTCCACTAAATTTTCTAAAATTTTATGAGAAAGATTATTGTATCTATCTTCACTATCGAGCATAAATTTAAACTCATTTGCTAGTTTTTTCTTAATCATCCAAAACATACTTTTTCTATCTATTTGCATAAACTCAATTTCATCTTCTTGGCTTTCTAAAATTTCTTTTGCTTTTTCATCAAGTTTACGCTCATTTAAAACATCTATTTCTATAATTTCTTTTGCTGTTTTTAAAAGTTTTTGACTATCATCTTTAATTTTAACAAAAGAAGAATGCATTAAATCAAGTATTATTTTATTTGCTATATAAGGTATATGAGCTGGTTTGATACGCATTTATTCACCTTTTTATTTTTATTTTGAAATAATACTAAAAAAAAGGTAAAAACTGCTTAAAACTTACTGCGAACTTGCATTTTGATCTAAATTTTTCAAAAGTAGTGTTAAATCGGAAGCTTTTTTTGGATCCATCTTGGCCATAATGGATGAAATTTTTCTAGGATCTAGCGAAAGTAGAATTTTTGAAGCCTCATCCGGTTCCATTTCGCTTAATATACCTGCCACGGCCACATCTTTCATTTTAGCATAAATTTCTGTGATACGCCCCATGGTTTTATCATTAATAACTTGAAGATTTTGTTTAGTCGCTTCTAATATACGCTCATTTTGCTCTTTTAAACTTTTTATTTGCTCTAAACTTGCATTAACATCAGCTTCTTTTTGCTCCAAAGCTTGCATTTTTTCTTTTTGCAAAGCTTCAAAAGAAGCTCTATAAGCCTCTAAACTTTGTCTTGCTTCATCATATTCTCTAATTTGCTCTTGCATTTGCTCTTTTCTTGCTTCAAAATACTGCTCGCAATTTTGCTGTGCATTTACAAAATTTAAGAAAATCAATAAAAATATTATTTTTTTCATCATTTATCCTTATTAAAATGTCTTGTTATAGCAAGTTCATCTATAAATTTTTCTTCTTCTTTTTGTAAAGCTTTTTGGATTTTTTTTAATTCTTCATTTTCTAAAACCTTAATTTTTTCAAATTCCAAATGAGCCTTTTTGTATAAATGTTGATGATGTGCAAGTTCTTTTTTAGTTAGGTCTAATTTTTGTTTAATTCTTTGCTTACCCTCTCTTGCAATCTCTTGCATTTTTAAAGACGATCTTAACAAAGCCACCGAACCTTTATCAGCCAAAGTCAAGCTTTCGCATGTTTTTAAAGCTTCTTTAAATTCTTCTTCACACAACAAAAGCTTTTGTCTTGTTCTAGTCAAATTTGCCTCTGCTTTATCAAGCTGTTGTTTTCTAAGCTTAATCACAGAAGAATATTTGCTTTTCATAAAATGATAGTATCTTCTCTTTCAGGACTTGTGGAGATATAACCTACTCTAACGCCACTTAATTCTTCCAAACGCTTAATGTATTTTTTAGCATTTTCAGGTAGCAAATCATAATCTCTAATCCCTGCAACTTTATCCCAACCTTCCATTACTTCATAAATAGGCTTAGCGTTTTCTAAATCACAAGGTACATAGTCTATTTCTTGTCCTTTATATTCATATGCTTTACAGATTTTAACACTTTCAAAACCATCTAATACATCAAGTTTCATTAATGATAAAGTATCTAAGCCATTTAATCTTGCAGTATATCTTACCGCAACCGCATCAAACCAACCACATCTTCTTTTTCTACCTGTGCTTACTCCGATTTCTTTACCAATAAGTCCTATTTTTTCACCATCTTCACCTAAATCCTCACTTGGAAAAGCTCCATTTCCCACTCTTGTTGTGTAAGCTTTTACTATGCCTATAACTTTTCCAATTTCTTTTGGATTTAATCCCAAACCACTTAAAGCTCCAGCTGAAATAGTCGTTGAACTAGTTACATAAGGATAAGTTCCATGATCAATATCAAGCATAGAACCTTGTGCACCTTCTAACAATACTTTTTTATCCTCATCTAAAGCTTTCCAAAGCATTCTTGTAGTATCTGTAATATATGGCGCTAGCACTTCTTTAAAGCGTTTTAAATCTTTTAAAATTTCATCATAACTAGGCATTGCAATACCTAAAACATCAAAATAAGTTTTTTTAAGTTCAAAATCTTTCATTAAATTTTCACAAAGTTTTTCAGGCTCTAGCAATTCCCCTACTCTATGTCCATTACGACTTATTTTATCTTCATAGCTTGGCCCTATGCCTTTGCCTGTTGTTCCTATAGCTTTATCGCCTTTAAGTCTTTCTCTTGCTTGATCAATCAAAGCATGATGATTTAAATTTAAATGAGCTCTATCGCTTATAAATAATCTTCCTTCTAAATTTTCAAATTGAGCCATTTCACTAATTAATACATCAGGATTAACTACAACTCCATTACCTATAACATTAATACATTGCTTATTTAAAACACCTGATGGCATTAAATGTAAAGCATATCTTATACCATCAACCCATATAGTGTGACCTGCATTATGTCCACCTGCACTTCTGCAAACATAATCATAATTTTCACATAGTTTATCAACTATCTTACCCTTACCTTCATCACCCCATTGGATACCAACGACAATATCTGCTTTACTCATAAAAAAACTCCATTTTGACTTAAATTTGGCGAGAAGGTGAGAGAATCGAACTCCCCAAAAAGTAGTCAACTACCCTTTCATCTGATTTGAAGTCAGTGGCCATCACCAGATAAGCTAACCTTCCAAAAATGATATTATATCTTAATATTTTTAATTGAAACAAAAATTAAACATATGAAATTATAAGCGTGTAAAAATACTTTGAAATATTATATTTTTTAGTTATAATGTTTGTTTTTCAGTGTCAAGTTTTGACAATTACAATTTTTGGATATATCAATGCATTCTTTCAAACAATCTTTTTTTATAAATTTTTGGGATAATTCCAAAGGCATGATTATACTTGGAATTTTAAGTGCTATTTATTTTGGAATTTTTGGTAGTGTTTGGGCTGTTACAGGTGAAATGACACGCTGGGGTGGAGAAATTTTAGAATTTTTTGGTATGGATTTAAGCTCCTACACTTACTACCAAAAGCAAAATTTAAGTGGCAGTCCCTTAACAAGAATTGATGGTATCATGCTCATAGGTATGTTTATAGGATGCTTAGTAGCTGCATTTTTAGCAAATAAATTTAAATGGCGTTTGCCTGCTAGCAAAATTCGAATTTTTCAAGCTATTATAGGAGGAATTTTATCAGGCTTTGGTGCAAGACTTGCTTTTGGTTGTAATTTAGCAAATTTCTTTACAGGTTTACCTTATTTTTCTTTACATACTTGGGTTTTTACTTTATTTATGATTTTAGGAATTTATCTAGGTGTTAAGGTTTGTAATCTTGCCTTATTTAAGCCAAAAGCAAAGTTACAACGCGTTTGCAAAGAAAATCAAAAATTAAAAACACAAAATAAAATTTCAAAAATATATTTTTACATAGGACTTGGTGTATTTATAATTTTTATAACTTATGTTGTATTTATACTACAAAAACAAAATATTGATATTAAAAACAAAGAAAGTTTTTTTCCTTTAGCGTTAATATTTGGTTTTGTTTTTGGTTTTATCATTTCTAGGGCTCAAATTTGCTTCACTTCTTGCTTTAGAGATTTATTTTTATTTGGTAGAGACAATGCTATAAAAGGCGCTTTAATAGGTATGATCATAGCTTGTTTAATAGCTTTTGCTTTTATATTACAAGGGCATACTAGTAAAGTAATAGAAATATCACCAAACCTTGCTATAGGTGCTTTTTTATTTGGATTTGGAATAGTTTTTGCCGGAGGATGCGAGTGTGGTTGGATATATAGAGCTTGCGAGGGACAAAGTCATTTTATTATAGTGGGTATTGCCAATATCATCGGTACTATGATCTTAGCTTTAAATTATGATCATTTCCCAAAAATACTAACAAATGGTATAAAAATTCATCTTTTAAATGATTTTGGTTATTTTAATGGCTTATTAATCAATTTAGCTTTGTTTGCTATTTTATTTTTGTTTGTTTTAAAATTTAAAAGATTATTCTTCCAACACAACAAAGGAAAAATATGATTATTCATTATAGTTTAAATTTAGAAGGTGAGGCATGCCCATATCCTGCTATAGCTACCATTGATGCATTAAAAGAATTAAAATCAGGTGAGGTCTTAGAAATTTTATGTGATTGCCCACAAAGTATTAATTCTATACCTCAAGATGCGAAAAATCGCGGATTTGAAATTTTAGAGATAGATCAAGATGGACCAACGCTTAGATTTTTAATTCAAAAACCTTAAAAATTAGATTTGAGTATTTACTCAAATCTTTATATTTATACGATATTTTTCTATTAAATTTTCATCCAATATCACTCCTATACCCACGGCATCATTGACTTCAACTATACCATCTTTGCAAGGGATTAAATTTTTCACCAAATGAGTAAAAAGCACACTTGTTGATTGAGAATACTCTATCAAATTACAATATTTAGTACTTGCTAGAAACTGCACCGTAGCAGCAAGTAAAATTCCTGTAGAAAAACCATGCGGGACTAAATCACAACCATATTTTAAAGATATTTTTTCAATTTCTAACATAGTGTCAAAACCACCGCATCTAGTAATATCAGGTTGCACAATAGAAACTTTTGACTTTTTAATAAAATTTTCAAACTCATTTAGCGTGTAAAAACTCTCTCCACCCGTAATCTTACAAGGTAAGTGTTCGCTAAGTCTTGCATAATCATAAAAATTATTTGCACTAACTGGTTCTTCTATCCACTCTAAGTTATATTCTTCAATTTCCAAAAATCTTTCTCTTGCATAAGAAAAATTTTTCCAAAGCCCTACTAAGTCAATACTAAGTTTAATATCATCACCCACTGCACCTCTAATATTCTTGATAATCTCTTTATCAGATAATGCATTATTACCAAAGCCTGCACCACCAAATTTTAATAGTTTAAAACCTTCTTCTTTTAAGTATTTTACTCTAGAAATATTTTCTTCCATATTTTTACTCGGAATAAAAGTAGCGTATGCATTTAAAAAGTCTTTTCTTTTTCCACCAAGTATAGTAGCTACACTTACACCATAAATTTTTCCAAGTAAATCATATAAAGCAATATTTATTGCACTTAAAGCACAAATTAATGCTCCGCTAAGTCCATAATACGCACTTCCCTCAATCAAATCATCCATAATCTTCTTAATATTTCTTGGATCTTGTCCTATTAAAATTTCACTTAAATTTCTGCAAGATCCATGAGTACTAGGTTGCTCAAACATTATCTTTAAAACTGCTGCAGCACTATCACTTTCTCCTATTCCATAAAGATTATTATCTGTATAAATTCTTAATATAAAGGCATCTTCACCCCACTCACAAGACTCATCAAAAGTTTTTGTCCTTAACCATATAGGTTCAACCTTAGTAATTTTCATTATCCATCCTTTTTATCCATTTAATAAGCCCATAAAAGCTAATAGCAAGTATTACCAAAAAAGGAGCAGCACTCAAAACAACTGCAACTTTTAAGGTATTTAAATCTGCATTTATATAAAGCATTGCTAAAGGAATTAATCCAAGCATAATACACCAAAAAACTTTTAAATATTTACTAGGATTTTCACTATCTATTTTTGTGCTTACACAAGAAATAGTAAATGCAGTAGCATCCATATGAGAAGCCAAAAATACCATCATAAGCAGGAAATAAAAAAGAGCAAAAATAGTACCAAATGGTAGTGTTTTTATCAATGCTACCACTCCAGCTTCTCCAGCATTTGAACTAATAAAATTTGGAACATCTAAGATTCCACTTTGAAAAATATCTATTGCATATGAACTCAAAACTCCAAAGAAAAACCAAGTCCCAATACATCCACCTACAATAAGACCAAAAATTACTTGACGAATGGTCCTTCCTTTAGAAATTTTTGTCACAAAAATACTAACAGCAGGAGTGTAAGTAATCCAATAAAGCCAATAAAAAACTGTCCAATCAGAATTAAAGCTACTTACACCAGCAATATCATTATATAAGCTCATTGAAACATAATTACTAAAAAATACCCCTATACTATTTATTATATTATTTAATATAAATACACTATCTCCTAAAATAAATACCAATATTGCAAACACAAAACACAAGATACAAGATATTTTAGCAAGTTTTGCCATACCACTTGATAATCCAACAAAACTAGAAAAGGTAAAAACAGCTGTAACAATAGCTAAAAGAATAAATTTTAAATAAAAACCATCATTAATATCAAAAATTCCAGAAAGTCCAGCACTAATTGTAATTATAGAAAGGGTTGTAGTAAGCACAAGTCCACCAAAAGTGCTAAATAAAAACACAACATCGATGATTTTATCAAGCACTATATTTTGATTAATATGCAAGATATTTGCTATTAAACTTGAAATTTTTAAATTTTTATTTTTAAAAATATAAAAATGAAAACACATTGCAATAGAACTTAAAGCATATACAGCCCAAGGCGTAATACCCCAATGCAAATACACAAAAGAAGTTGCACTTCTTAAAGCTTCTGTAGATTTTGGAGTAATATTTAATCCAGGTGCTAAATAATAATATGCCCATTCCATAAATGCCCAATACATAGTAGCAGATCCAAGTCCTGCACAAATAAACATAAAAATCCAAGCAGTATTTGAATAAGGATTTATCCCATCGCCTAATTTAATATTACCTATTTTAGAAAAAGCCAAGTAGAAAATAAAAACTACACAAATAAACTCAAAAAGTTGAACAAATGAGCCAAACATATGTGTAAGCTTACTAAAAAGAAAATTTGCTACTTCTAAAGCTTTACTAGGATTTATAAGTAAAATTACAATCACCATAAAAACCGCCAAGATAGATGTCACTATCAAAAATAAATCATAAGTTTTTTGATTATTTTTTTGCATAAATCTCCTTTTTGTTTCAAGTAGTAAATATATAGTATTTTCTTATTTTAAAATAAAACTTAAAGAAACTTTTATCATAAATGCATTAAAAGCCATACCTTAGTATTTTCAAATATTTTTTACTATAATAAAAAATTATTTAATCAATAAATTATTGCTACTAAAATACACAAATAAATAATGTTATTTCTCAAAATACAAAAATATTTAAAAAAATATCTTACATTGAAATTAAACACAAAAAAGGAGGAATACATGTGGCAAGGGAGAAATGATGGTGATGAAATTATCCATAAACGATTATTTAAATGTTTAAATCACTCTTCAAATAATAAATTATTAGGCTTTTGTTCATCATTGGGCGTGCAGAGAAATAATGGTAGAATTGGAAGTGAATTAGCACCAAAAATTATAAGAAAGAATATGGCAAATTTTGCTATACATGATGATTTTGATTTTGATGATTTAGGAGATATTGAAAATTTTGATACCCTAGAATTAGGCGATGAACTACTTTATCACAAGTGCTTAGAAATTTTACATAATAATCATTATGGTGTAATTTTAGGAGGTGGACACGAAACATCTTTAGCTTGTATTAAAGCGCTTTTAGATTACAAAAAAAGTGTAGGAGTTATAAATTTTGATGCACATTTTGATGTAAGAATTCAGGAGTTACATACTTCTGGAAATTCTTTTTACAAAGCTTATGAATATGCAAAAGAAAATAATTATAATTTTTCTTATCTTTGCTTGGGTGCAAGTAAATTATCTAACACAAAAGCACTTTTTCAAACTATGGATAATATGAAAGCAAGTTATGTTTTAGATACTGAATTTGAAAAATGTATAGAAGTCATTAAAAACTTCTTAAAACAAAATGAAGTTGTTTATTTAAGTATTGATATGGATGTATTTTCACAAAGCATAGCTCCTGCTGTAAGCGCCCCTGCTGTTTTTGGTATCAATTTAAAAGAAATTTTAACTCCGATAAAAATTATTTTTGAAAGCAAAAAAGTTGCTTTAGCAGATATTTGTGAATTTAATCCTAAATTTGATATAGACAATCACACTGCAAAAATCGCTGCTTATCTAGCATATTTTTTATTAAGTAAAGGAATGATATGAAATTTGATAGTTTAAGTGTATTAGCTATTAGTATCGGGGTTTTATTGTTTGGTATGTTTTTGAAAAAACGCTTTTTAATCTTAGAAAAATTTTGCATTCCCGCGCCAGTTATAGGTGGATTTTTAATCAGTATAATCATTTGGATTTTAAGTTTTATTGAGATTAAAGTTGATTTTGATACAAGTTTACAAACTCCTTTAATGGTGGCTTTTTTTACCGTAATAGGATTAAGTGGAAGTTTTAAACTCTTAAAAGTAGGAGGAAAAGTACTTTTAATCTATCTAGGTTGTTGCTGGTTTATGGCTTTAATGCAAAATTTTATCGGCATTTCCATGATGAGTTTATTCGATTTAAATAAACTATATGGAATTTTATGTGGTGCTGTTTCTTTGGAAGGAGGACATGGAAATGCTATAGCTTTTGGAGGTATGGTTGAAGAATTAAGTGGCTTAAATAACGCTAAAGTTTTAGCAGTGGCAGCGGCAACCTTTGGACTGATTTCAGGGTCTTTGCTCGGAGGTCCTGTAGCAAAATATCTTATAAATAAACACAAATTAAAAATCACAACTAATCAAGATATTAAAGATATAGATCCTCTAAAGCATGAAATTCACAATGCAAATTATAAAGATTTTTTAAAATCTTTATTTTTAATATTATGTATTATGTGTATTGGATTTTTTTTAAGTTCCAAATTTACACAATATAGCGGCTATTCTTTGCCTAGTTATGTTGGTGCCATGCTTGTTGCTATTGTTGTAAGAAATATTAATGATTCTTTTAATATTTTCAAGCTAAATCAATATACAATAGATACTATAAGTGAATTAAGCCTTGGTATTTTTTTAACTATGGCTATGATAAATTTAAAAATAAACGAACTAAGTGCTGTTGCTACACCTCTTTTTATTACTTTGATTGTGCAAGTTTTAGCTTTACTATTCTTTACAATTTTTATAGTTTTTAGATTATGCGGAAAAAATTATGATAGTGCGATTATGTGTGCCGGACTTATGGGACATGGTCTAGGTGCAACACCAAATGCAGTAGCAAATATGAATGCAGTTTGTTCTAGATATAATTTAACTTCAAGACAAGCTTTTTTAATAGTACCTTTATGCGGTGCTGTTTTAATTGATATTGTTGCAATACCTTTAAATACTTATTTGATTAATATTTTTTCATAGTTACTCTCGCATATTGCGAGAGTATTAGAGATGTTTTAGCATTGTTTCATAAGCTGCTTTAGTTCCTGGGCGAACTTTAGTTACCATGCTCACTAAAATAATCACAACAGAAGCAGCTAAAAATCCTGGAATGATTTCATAAATAGGAAAATCAAGCCACTCTGCTAAGAAATTTTTATATACTACAACTACAACTGCACCGGTAATCATACCTGCAATAGCAGCATATCTAGTCATTTTTGACCAAAATAACGAAAAGAGCATTACAGAACCAAAACTTGCTCCAAACCCTGCCCAAGCATAAGCTACTATACTTAATACGCTTGAGTTTTTATCAGTAGAAATAATAAAAGCTATCACAGCTACTGCTAAAACACCAAATCTACCCAAAGTCATCACTGTTTTATTGGACGCTTCTTTGTTAAAAATTCTTTTATAAAAATCCTCTGCTATAGTTGAACTTGAAACAAGCAATTGCGAACTTGCTGTGCTCATAATGGCTGCCAAAATAGCACTTAATAAAACACCTGCTATCCAAGGATTGAAAAGCAATTGCGACATTACGATAAAAATCTTTTCAGGATCTTGCAAACTAAGCTCAAATTTACTCACATAAGCTATACCTAAAATACCTATCAAACAAGCTCCAATTAAAGATATAACCATCCAAGAAATTCCTACAAAAGTAGCAGTTGGAATATCTTTAGTTGATCTTATAGACATAAAACGCACCAAAATATGTGGCTGACCAAAATACCCAAGCCCCCAAGAAAGCGCTGAAACTATACCCAAAAAGCTTAATCCTTCCCCCATAGAAAAAGTATTTGGCTTAATTTCTTTGACTATATTAACAGCTTCACTAAAGCCACCCAAATGATAAATCATCACTATAGGTACGATAATCAAGGCACTCATCATTAATAAACCCTGAATCAAATCCGTCCAACAAACTGCCTTATATCCACCCAAAAATGTATAAGCAACTATAATCACAGTTCCTGTAGTAAGTGCATAATCATATTGGATTCCAAAAGTTGCTTCAAAAAGCTTTGCTCCACCTACAAGTCCTGAAGAAACATAAAAAGTAAAGAATATCAAAATAACAATAGCACAAACCACTCTTAATATATGCTTATCATCATCAAACCTTGTCTCAAAATAATCAGGTATGGTAATAGAATTTGCAATCACACTAGTATAAATTCTAAGTCTTTTTGCTACAAAAGCCCAGTTTAAAAATGCTCCTATACTAAGCCCTATTGCAATATAACTTTCAGCTAAACCACTTACATATAAAGCTCCTGGTAAACCCATTAAAAGCCAACCACTCATATCAGAAGCTCCAGCACTAAGTGCTGAAACTACCGGCCCCATAGAACGACCACCTAAAAAATAATCCTCTGAGTTTTTATTTTGTTTATAAAAATAAAATCCAATAAAAAGCATTAATGCTGAATATGCGACAAACATTATCGCAATTTGAGTATTAATGTGCACAACCTCCATTTTTTCTCCTTTTTATTTTAAAGCACGAATGCCTAAATTTCCATAACGGTGGAAAGATATACTTAAAGCTTTTTCATTATGATATAAAAGCAACTCAAAACGTCCGTTCATTAAAGGCTTAGTATTGGCAATGATTTTTGCGCAACTTGCTGCTTTTATGAAAATTTCATCATTAACATCTAATGGAGCAAAATAACGAATTCTTTCATAATCAACTATTTTGCTAATGAAATTTTCTTTACTTTCTTTAAGGAATAAAGTTTTTGAACTAATTTTTTGATTAATCTTTTGCACAAGATCTATTTTTTCATGCTCATCATAACTTAAAATAAGATCAATATTTAACACACTAGCTGCTAAAATAACTCCTAAAATATCTTTTAAACTATCATCTTGATGTACTCTATAAGCAATATTTTTAACCTTTGTATAAGAGAAAATATTATCCTCACCTCTTATATTGACATAATCTTTTGCACTAGCAAATTCATATTTTGCATGGTAAGCATAGCTTCTTGCTATAGCTTTAACGACTTCAAAATCGGCTTTATCTTTTTCATTTAAATCCAAGCTTAAAGCATTTAAATTTGATACTAATTCATTATCTAAAACATTTTGATCAGCTTGACTTTGCTCTATATCTAAAAATTGAGTGATGTAATTATAAATTCCAACTTTTCTACCAAAACCAATGGCTGATTTTTTAATACCACCAAAAGGCTGTCTAAGAACTATAGCTCCTGTTGTTGGTTTATTAATGTAAATATTTCCTGCCTCTATGTGAGTGTGAAAATACTCCCATTCTCTCTCATCTAAACTTTCAAATCCTGCTGTAAGTCCATAACCTGTAGAATTTACTATATCAATAGCTTCTTTTAAATCTTTTGCTTTCATTACAGTTAAGATTGGTGCAAAAAGCTCATTCATGTGCGTAAAATCACCTTTTTTAGTACCATATTTAATCCCTGGAGTTAAAAGATAAGGATTATCATCTACAAATTTAGGTTTTAAAGCCCAACTTTCATATGGAGCTAACTCATCTAATGCTTTTTGCAGTTTTACATCTGGTTTATCTGCTAAAGCTCCAAGTTTATTTTTAAATACAAATGGATTTCCAACCGCCATAGAACTAGCAGCATCTACTAAGGTCTTTTTAAATTCCTCATCTTCATAAACTTCTTCTTCCAAAACAAGTAAAGAAGTAGCAGAGCATTTTTGACCTGAATTTGAAAATGCTGAATGAATGATATTTTTAATCGCACTATCACGATCAGCAAATTTAGAAACAATAGTTGCATTTTTACCGCCTGTTTCAGCACTTAAAAGTAAGGTTGGATTAGCTTTGAGTATTGCATAAGCAGTTTCTTCTCCACCGGTTAATACTGAAAATTTCACACTTTGATCAACAAGCAAGTATTTTGATATATCGCTACCTTTAGCAGGTAAGAAAATCAAAGCATCTTTTGGAATTCCCGCATCCCAAAAGCATTTACAAAGCATATAACCTGTTAGCATAGATAAAGATGATGGCTTATATATTACTTTATTGCCTGCAGCCAAAGGTGCTGCTATGGTTCCTACTGAAATACCTACTGGAAAATTCCATGGTGCAATTACCACACCTATGCCTTTTGCTTTAAAAGTAGTATTTGGATTTTGCTCTTTTAGTTTTTCCAAAGAATGTGGATAAAATTCTAAAAAGTCTATAGCCTCACTAACTTCAGGATCAATCTCTAAGAAAGTTTTTCCTACCTCTAAAGCTGCTATACCTATTAAATCTCCTCTACGATCTCTAACAAGTTGAGCAGTTTTTGCTAAAATCTTATAAATTTCATCATGACTTAAATCACTAAAATTTGAGCTCTTAGCTACATCTAAAGCATATTTAATCTCTTTTTGGCCTGCTAAATGTGCTTTACCTATAGTGCGATTTTTGATTTTATCTTTAACTTCTATTACTTGTAAATTTTCGTTTTTAATTTCTTCTTTTGCAACCGGATACACATCATAATTTTCTAAATTTTCATATTTAGTTCTTATATTTTTAGCCCATTCTCTATTTGCTTTTAAGATAAAATCTGTATCAGGTTCGTTTTTAAATTCTTTACTCTCATAAGAACTAATAGCCTTTGTTTCATTATTTCTATCTTGAGTTCTATGGGTAGAATTATCCAAACTAGCAACGCCTTCTAAAGATTTTATAAATAATTCTTTTTGCATTTGCCAATTTTTATCATTAATTTTAAGGTTGAAAAAATATCTCATGAAATTATCTTCACTAGTATTTTCATCAAGTCTTCTTACTAAGTAAGCAATGGCATTATTAAAATGCGCTTCATCACACACCGGTGCATAAAGTATAAGATCATGCATTTTAGAAAGCTCATAAGAGCATTGCAAGCTCATACCTTCAAGCATTTCAAAAGTAAAAGATGATAAAGCTCCTGCTTGTGAAATTCTAGTATAAGCATAAGCAATTTCAAATAAATTATGACTCGCAATACCTATATTAATATATTTATAATTATCGCCTTCTAAGACAAAATCAAGCATTTTCTTATAATTACTATCTGTGTCAATTTTTTTATAAAAAGTAGGTAGAGCCCAACCTCTTTGCGAAGCTATAGTTTCTTCACTTTCCATATTCGCTCCTTTAACAAAACGAATTTTTATAGGCTTCATACCTTTTAAAACTCTTTCTTTTGAAAAAGCAAAAAGTTTTTTCAAATATTCATAAGAATCAGGAAGATAAGCTTGTAAAACGATACCTGCTTTAATATTATACTTTGCAATACTTTCCATAAAAGCTTCAACGGTTAATTCTAAATCTCTAAATTCCTCCATATCAAGATTGATAAATTTAGACACACCTTGCTTTTTTTCTTCTTCTAAAGCAAGAGCATATAATTTATCCAATCTTTTTACCACTTCATCTTTAGAGTATTCAAAATCAATGATATTAATTTGAGAAAAAATGGTAGTGATTTTAATTGAAATATAAGTAATATAGCTTGTTTTTAATGCTTCTTCATATTTTTTTACTCTATAAGCACTCTCAGCCTCACCCAAAACCTCTTCACCAATTAAATTTACATTTAAGGTAATTTTATCTTCATCTTTTCTTTTACGCATATGAGGCTCTAAAACACTAGGATTTGCATCTAAAACCATAGCTTTAGTATCTTCTCTTAAATGCTTAATGAAAAATGGCACACTAAGAGTTGGTGCAAATTTTCCAAAATTTAAAAATGAAAAAAGCAAAAATTTTTCAAAAGCACTGAAAAAATCTGCTATACCATATTTGTTTAAAGTATGCTCTATAAGCTCAAAACTCGCACTTTTATCTTTACATCTAAAAGAGCGATCTAAAAGTTCAATCAACATCACTTTATTTTTAGGATTGTTTAAAAGTTTTTGCATTTTGGCGTGAAATTCTTTTTCACTTTGAGAGATATTACTTTCTATTTTTCTTTCTAATTCTTCAGCTAATTGCAAAGCTTTTTGTATCATTTCTTCCTCCATTTAGTAATTAATATCTTTTATGATACAAAAATAGCCACAAAAATCAACATATATTTATTTATAATTTATTTTTTTATGTAAAAAAGTAACAAATATAAACATATATTTTTAATTGTAAATAAAATATTAGCGTAATAATAAATAATTATGAGTATTTCTTACACATCTAGCAATAATCTTTGCCTCTATATTGTAATCTTTCAAAATTTTCAAAGCCTCATTTGCATCTTTTTCACTCATTGCAGCTAAAAGTCCACCTGAAGTTTGAGGATCAAAATACACTATATCTTCATCTTTTTCATTTAAATTATCAACCCAAATTTTTAGGCTATCTTTATTTTTATAAGCTCCTGCTGGGATTATCCCCATATTAGCCATTGGCAAAACTCCATCCATTAAAGGAATTTCATTTTTATACACTTCTATCATAATCTCTTCATTTAACATTTCTTTTAAATGCCCCAAAAGGCCAAAACCAGTAACATCACTTAAAGCACTAAGACTTTTAAACCCCTTTAAAATACGACTTGCGTAAAGATTTAAAAAACTCATTTGCTCTATTGCTTTTAAAATCTTTGCTTTTTCTAGCAAACCAGCCTTGATAGCAGTGCTAATAATGCCACTACCTATAGGCTTAGTAAGTAAAATAACATCACCATCTTTTGCACTATTATTAGCTATAAATTTCTTAGGATGAACTACACCTGTCACACTAAGACCAAAAATAAATTCATCATTTTCTATAGTATGGCCACCTACTAGCACAGCACCAGCTTCTTCAACCTTAGCTCTAGCACCTTCTAAAACTTCAAGTAAAATTTCATTGTTAAAATGACAAGTATCAAAGCCTACAATATTTAAGGCATTAATCACCTCAGCACCCATAGCAAATACATCACTTAAAGCATTGGCAGCAGCTATAGCACCAAAATGATACGCACTATCAACCACAGGTGTGATAAAATCAAGTGTTTGCACTAAAGCTAATTCCTCATTTAGCTTATAAACACTTGCATCTTCGTTATTATCAATACCACTTAAAATGTTTTCATGCGGTTTTAAAATGCCAAGAATTTTGTTAAGACCCACCGAGTCTAGTTTGGCAGCTCAACCCGCAGCTTTTACATATTGAGTTAGTTTTTGGTCTTTATATATCATAAAGAGATAATCTTTGCCTTTCCAAAAAGTTCATTTAAAATTTCATAAGCATTACCTATTTTACCTATTTTAAGCTCTTTAGTTTTACCAAAAAATTCCAAACATACCCCACAACTATAAATTTCAACCCCTAAATTTTCAAGCTCTTTCATAGCTTCAAAAGCCATATGAGAACAATCAGTATTCATTAAAACACTATCATTAACACAAAGGATTTTTACAGGTTTATTAGGTAAATCTTTTAAGGTTTTTAAAAAACCTAGCATTAGATTTTTCCCAAGTTCCCCTTCGCCTACTTTATCGCTTTTTAAAAACAACACGTTATATTCTTGTAAATTTTGTTCTTGAATTTGAACTATATCACCATCTTTTATAATGCTAATAATACTTTCATCATTTACATCTTTCACACTAAAGTTCAAATTTAAAGATTTTAAAAACCTCATTACATTTTCTTTAGAAGCTTGAGAATTTAAAAGAATTTCTAAATTTTCATTTTCTTTTAACTCTTCTAAAGCCTTTTTTGTCTCTATCACAGGACGCGGACAAGCTAAATCTCTACAATCAATTTTCATTTTTTACCTTTTTTACTTAATGATATATTTTTATAACTTGTATTCAAATTAAGTTTTATCTTTTTCTTGATTTTTCTTGAAAAATAATTCTTTAAAGCGCTTATTAGTGTATTCTTCTACATCTTGTTGTAAAATTTTAAAATTTTGAATTAGCTCATAAGCTCTAGGAGTAAGCTTACTACCTGATTGACTTCCCCTTCCTTTTTTAGCAATGAGCAATTCTTCTTTCATATTTTTTTCTAAATCCTGTATATAAAGCCAAGCTTTTTTATAATTAATCCCTAGTTGTTTAGCCGCTTGGGAAATACTTCCGCATTCTCCAACTAATTCTAAAATATCTGTTTTCCCTTTACCAAAAAGTAATTCTCCATCAGGATTTTCTACCCAAATTTTGCTTTTTATATGAAATTTCTTACCTTTTTTTTCTTCAAAACAACCAAGTTCGCAGTATTTAACATCAATTTTATAAGTTTTAAGTGTAGCTCTCATATCAGCCATATTAAAGTTTTTAGCACATTCTAAAGCATCTTTACATGATATGCGACGCTTAGAATCTAGTTTCGTTTCTAATTTTTCTAAAATTTCACTTTTTGCTATATTTTTATTTAACTTTCCAAATTGACCTAACTCGCAATCTGAAATTTTTACGCCTAATTCTTTTATACTAGCTTGAAAATCTTCTTTGGAGTATTGTTTTAAAAACTCTAGTGCTTTTTTACAAGTAAGTTTATTATTTTCATCAAGATTTTTTTGAATTTGCAAATTTAATTCTTCCATGAATTAACCTTGGATTATAAGTAGTAAAAAAGGGTGCCTGTAAACACCCTTTGGGTTATTTTGCATCAAGTCCTAAATTTTGGCCCTTAAGCAAAACTCTTTTTCTGTACATTGCACTAACTTCAGCTGCATCACCAACCAAAAGTGCATTTGTAGAACAAACCGCAGCACACATAGGCACTTTACCTTCTGCGATACGATTTTGTCCATAAAGTTCTCTTTCTTCATGAGAGTTAGTAGGTTCAGGACCACCTGCACACATAGTACATTTATCCATTTGACCTTTAATACCAAAAGCACCATCTCTTGGAAATTGTGGAGCACCAAAAGGACATGCATAAAGACAATACCCACAACCTATACAAGTTTTTTTATCATGTAAAACAATACCATCAGCTCTAATATAAAAGCATTTTACAGGACAAACTTGCTCACATGGAGCATCTGTGCAGTGTTGGCAGGCAAGAGTTGTTGAAAACTCTTTTCCTTCTATGCCTTCATTTAGAGTGATTACCTTTCTTCTATTAATCCCCACTGGCACTTCGTGCGCACTTGAACAAGCCACTTGACAAGCAAAGCAAGAAATACAGCGATTATTATCTACATAAAATTTCATTCTAGCCATAACTTACCCCTTAAGCCTTTTCAAGTCTGCAAAGTCCTGCATTAAATTCAGAAATTTGCGTATTTATATCAAAACCATAGTTAGTAACCGTGTTAGAACTTTCACCTATAGTATAAGGTCTAGTGCCTTCAGGATAATTATAACTTAAATCCACTCCTTGCATAATACCCGCAAAGTTATAAGGCAAGCAAATTCTATCCGGTGTAACAGAATGATTATGCACACATTTTACTTTAATCTTAGTACCTTGCGGTGAATGAATCCACATCATATCTCCATCATTTATACCATATTTTAAGGCAAGTTCAGGGTGAACATTAGCAAACATTTCAGGTGTGATTGCAGCAAGATATTTACTAGTTCTCTCAAGCATACCTGCACCACTTAAATTTACTAAACGCATACTTGAAATGATAGTTGGAAACTCTTTACTCCAATCTTTCTTTTGTTGCTCGCTGATAAATTTACTCTCAACTCTGAAGTTTTTCTCTTGATCGCCCCAAGTAGGATATTTTTTAACCAAATCCCAACGAGGTGAGTGAATAGGCTCTCTATGTAACGGAATAGGATCTGCAAATTCCCAAACTTTCATTCTAGCTCTTGCATTACCTAAACAGCAAGCACTCTTTTCTCTACATTTTTCTAAAATAATACCTGAAATATCTGTACTCCAGCTAGCGCCCATTAATTCTTTTTCGCTATCACTTAGTTTGATATTAAATACTTTTTCAATATTTGCCTTAGTGATTTGTGGGTAACCACCTTTAACTTTACATCCTTTTGGAGTAAAGGCATCATCTGCTAATTGAGAATGTCCTTCATGCTCCAAACCAAAGCGGTTTCTAAAGCCCATACCGCCTTCTTCATAAGGCACATCAGTATTCCATAATATAGAAGTTCCCGGATGTTGTTCATCCCAACAAGGCCAAGGTAAGCCATAGTATTCGCCTTTAACTTCACCACCAAGACCTCTTTGAGTATCAGGATCAAAATGTTCCCAATTTTGTTGGTGTTTTCTTAAGCGTTCAGCTGAAATACCTCTTAAGCCTATACTTAAAAGACCATTACTCATTTCTCTTGTAGCATCATCAGGCCATATAAAATTATCATCATTATCATCTCTTGTTTGTACAAGCTTATGATCTTTCAATTCCATTTTCATACCGCGAGTGTATTCTTTATAAAAGCCGAATTTTTTAGCAAAAGCAAACATAATCTCTTGATCTTCTTTGCTTTCATAAATTGGTTTTACTACTTGAGAACGCCATTGCATAGCACGATTAGTCGCAGTGACATAACCTTCTGTTTCAAATTGAGTACAAGCAGGGATAATATAAATACCATCGGAACGATCTGCTAAAACTGCTACTTCATTTACAAAAGGTTCAGCGATTACAATCATATCAAGTTTTTTAAGCGCTTCTTGAATTTTTACCGTATGCGCCATAGAAGTAATACCCGTTCCTTGCACCCAAAGCACACGGATAGGTGAGTTAGAATAAGTTTTTTCTTCATGTAAAACGCCTTGCCACCATTTTGCTAGTGAAAAACCTTTTTCATGCATCCATTCTTTAGAATAAAATCTTGAATTTAAATATTCTCTATCTACATTCCAAAAATTAGCAAAATGATTCCACGCATTATCATCAAGCCCATAATAAGCTGGTAAAGTATCAGCCAAACAGCCCATATCAGTAGCACCTTGAACATTATCATGACCTCTAATGATGTTTGTTCCTGCACCTGGTTTGCCTATATTACCAAGAACGAGTTGTAAGATAGCTAGAATTCTTGTGTTGGAGCTACCTACCGAGTGTTGAGTAATACCTAAAGCCCAAAATAGCGTAGCAGGTTTGATTGTAGCTAGCATTCTTGTAATTTTTTCAAGTTGAGCAGCTGGAACGCCTGTTACATCTTCTACAACTTCAGGAGTCCATTTAGCAGCCTCTGCTTTTATTTCTTCAACACCATAAGTTCTAGTTTTGATTAATTCTTTATCTTCCCAACCGTTTTTGAAGATCAAATGAAGCATACCATAAACTAAAGCTATATCTGTGCCTGGACGAATTCTTACATATTCATCAGCATGTACTGCAGTTTTTGTAAATACAGGATCTACAACTACCAATTTAGCATTATTACGATCTTTTGCTTGTAATAAGTGTTTAAATCCGATAGGATTTGCCACAGCAGTATTTGCACCAAAAATAATCATCATTTTTGAGTGTTTAGTCACATCACCAAAATGATTTGTCATAGCGCCATAACCCCATGTATTCGCCACACCGGCGACTGTTGCGCTGTGTCAAATTCTAGCAACGTGGTCTATATTGTTAGTACCCCAAAATGCTGCAAATTTTCTAAAATAATAAGCTTGTTGGTTATTAAATTTAGCCGAACCTAAAAACATAACACTATCAGGTCCATTTTCTTTACGGATTTCAAGCATTTTATCACCAATTTCATTGATAGCTTGTTCCCAAGTTAAACGTACCCATTTGCCATTTTCTTTTTTCATAGGATATTTAATACGCTGCTTTGATTTAGTAAGATCGATTTGATCTATCCCTTTACAGCAGTGTGATCCTTGAGAAATAGGATGTTCTATAGCGTTTTCTTGACGCACCCAAACTCCATCTTGCACTTCTGCTTTAATTCCACAGCCTGCACTACAGATACTACAGATTGTTCTAACAATCTTAGAATCTGGATAAGGATTTGCTACTTCTTGTTCACTTGCAGCTCTAATAGCTTTGTTTTCACTACCAAAAGCCGCACTTCCAAGACCAGCAATACCAGCAAGCTTAAGAAAATTTCTTCTTGCTAATGCCATCTTCTTCCTTTCTTAATTAATAAGCTATTTTGTAGTATTTTTCCCAATGCATAGTTTTTTTATAAAGCACTTCTTTTTTAGTACTTTTTCCTAAAACTACGGTATTTTGCTCTTGGTAATCATCTTTAGCTAAAGCATTCACGCTTGCCCCAGCTACTACCCCTAAAGCACCAATTTTCAAAGATTTTTTTAAAAAATCCCTTCTTTGATTGGCCTCCATGTTCTCTCCTTTGAAATAAAAGTAAAGAATAACTATAAATACTTATTTTCAAAGTATTTATACACTTAACAAAATAAATTTTGCATATTTTCACTTAAGATTTTATTTAATTTCTATTTTCATAAAAAGATGATTTTGATAATATGTATTTTGGTAACAAAATACATATTAATTTCTATAATTTACTAAGTTCTTCTATATTTGTTTTGCTAAATTTAGTAGGAAGTCTTGACTCATAAGGAAGTCTTTGTAAAGCCTCATCTGCTATACTTTTACCTTCTTTTTTTATAGGTGCTTGTACTTCCAAATAAGCTCTTTCATTTGCAAAAAAGACTTTCATAATATTGGCAATAGCAATGTAAAAATTTGAGTTTTTGTGGATTTGTAATTTTTCTATAAACTCATCTATTACAGGGTTTATCACAAAACGAAATAATTGCTGTGCAACTTTTAAATCATGCTCAATAATACTTGCCATAAAAGCAAACAAAAAGCCAAATTCATCTTCACTTTGCCTACAATCTTCTTTTTTTCTAAATTTGGTTTTTCTAATGATTTCACAGGCTTGAAGCTTCATTTTGCCATCATCTCTACCCTCATCATAAAAAGAAGCACTAATAGGCACATTCACATAAGAAAAATCAAAAAACACTCCATTTTGTTCTTCTTTAAAACTTGCAAAATCACATACACTAAGTTTTTCAAAATCAAATTTTAAACTATCATCTAAAGGACTTTGAGCTAAAACTAAAACTTGCTCATGCCAAATTTTAAACTCATTTTCATCGATAAAATTAAAAGCTTTTGAAAAAAATTCATAAAAATATTTACGCGAAAGATCAATATCTTGTATCATTAATTTTCCTTGTTATTTTTATTTGATTATAACAAGGAAAATTTAAAAAAATCAAGTGAGATTTTAAAATTTTGTTTTAGAATCGTAAGTAAACGATGG
The DNA here is from genome assembly GCF_025773055.1 of Campylobacter sp. CNRCH_2013_0671h. Lineage (NCBI taxonomy): Bacteria > Pseudomonadati > Campylobacterota > Epsilonproteobacteria > Campylobacterales > Campylobacteraceae > Campylobacter > Campylobacter sp. CNRCH_2013_0671h. The sequence continues at coordinate 39,823 of NZ_JAKMTG010000006.1, read as the reverse complement.
ATTGATTTGTTTTTTATCGCTTAGTTCTTTATACCAATAAGAATGTAAAATATAAACTTCCTCTTCTTCTTTATAACCACTAATCATAGAGTGGATACTTCCTTTAATAGCAAATACGGCCATATAAATATGAATAGCAAAAAATACTGCACATAAAATACCCAAAATATTATGGATGATAGCTGAAGCTCTTAAAATATCTATATGAGAAATTCCAAAAATAGATTGCAAAGAAGTAGAATTAAAATCAAGGAAAAACATAAACGCACCAGTGATTATCATCAAAAAGCCACCAAAAACAGCTATATAATACCAAGATTTTTGACCAAAATTAAACTTACCCGCAGGCACAGGTTTTTTCTCTTTGCTTAAATATCCACCTACTATCATCATCCATCTTAAATCATAACTTGCAGGAAGCATTCTTTTAATCCAACACAAAAGCATAGGAATGATGGAAATGATAAATAAAATAGTAGCAATACCATGTAAGTTTTTACACATTCTTACAAAAAATCCACCGCCAAAATACGATCCAAAAATCATAATAAGTCCGGTTGGTACAAGGATAATCCAAGAGATTGCTGCTACAAAATGAAACAATCTTTCAAATACTGAAAAAGCGTAAATTTTCTTACCATCATGAGAAAATTTCTTTGGACCTATGACCATATAATGCAAAGCAAAAGCTGAAATTACCACTATAAGTATAATCAAAACAGCACTTGCAATATACTCACCTTGCAGTTTAGTCCACAAAGCACCAAAATTTTGATAACTTTCTATATTCATCACTCTTTGCACATCCCAAATTTGAGTATTTTTAACTTCAAAATTTTCTTGAGCAAATAGAAAGTTAAAACAGGCTAAAAGAGCTAGTATAACTCTATGCATAAATTACTCCTAAACATTACACGCTAGAAAAAGCTTAGCATTGTAGTTTTGTTAATTTTCAGTTTCCATTTTTATTTTAAAAAAAGTTTTATTTAAAAAACATAAATTTGCAAAAAACTACAAAAAAACTCAATTTTTAGTTTCTTTTTGAATAATTTTCATAACAAAACTCTCTTATCATAGATAAATTTTCATTCTTATCTAAGAACATTAAATTTGGAAGTCTTACTCCATTAAAAGTAGTGTTTTTAACTATGGAATAATGAATTTGATCTAAAAATACTATTTTTTGTCCTATTTTTAACTCTTGTTTAAAAGCATACTCGCCCATGATATCCCCTGCTAAGCAAGTATTACCACCAAGTAAATAAGCAAATTCGTTTTCTTTTAACTCGCTATATTTTTCCCCATCACGACTTGATAAAATTCTAACATTTAAAACCTCGCTTGTATAAGGCATAATGATAGTATCTGGCATATGAGCTTCGCTTGAAGTATCTAAAATAGCTATTTTTTTCTCATTTTCTACTATATCTATTACACTTGCAACTAAAGTCCCGCACTGCCAACCCACAGCCTCACCTGGCTCAAGATACACTTGCACACCGTATTTATCGCTAAATTTTTTACAAAGATCAATTAGTTTTTGCGTGTCATAACCTTCTTTGGTAATATGATGACCCCCACCAAAATTAACCCATTTCATATTTTTAATAAATTTTGAAAATTTAGCTTCAAAAGCATTTAACACAAGCTCTAAAGAATACGCACTTTCTTCACATAAAGCATGAAAATGAAGCCCACTTAAAGCGCTTAAATCTTCATTTTCAAAATCAATCGCACGAATTCCTAATCTTGAAAATCTACCACAAGGATTATAAAGTTCTTTTGGAGCCACTGAAAGCTCTGGATTACAACGCAAACCAAGAGACTTTTTACTCGCTTTATCTTTAAATTTTTTAAACTGATTAAAAGAATTAAATACTATATGGTGTGAAAGATCTATGATTTCATCTATTTCATCATCTTTAAAAGCAGGTGAAAAAGTATGAATTTCTTTATTCATATATTCTTTTGCAAATTTAGCTTCCCAAAGCCCACTGCAAGTACAACCTGATAGATACTCACCCACTATATCCATAGCACCTGAAAAAGCAAAACCTTTTAGAGCAAGCAAGACTTTTGCTCCACTTTGCTCACTCACTTTAGCCAAAAGCTCACAATTTTTTCTAAGCTTGTCTTCTTCTAAAATATAAGCAGGAGTTTGAAAGTCTTTATCTAAATGATTTTTAATTAGCATTATTTGTCCTTAATTTTTTGATTTAAAACCACTTGTATAACAAATCATATTAAAATTATATCTTGTTTTTATAATTTACAATCATTAATCAAACAATAGCTATAATCAAAATCCAAATCAAAAATTAATTTAGGAGTAAAAATTTAATGGATAGAAGGTTATTTTTAAAATTTAATGCTTTAGGCTTAGCAAGTATTAGCAGCGCTTATGCAATGGGGGATCATTCTCATCATAATATGCACTCAAAACATACACAAAAAGATACAAAAGAAATCGATACTTCTTTTATCAAACTAGAAAACCCAAACATTAAACTACTCGATGAAAAAGACTTTCCTAGCGGACAAACATTAGCAAATTTAAAACTTCTAAAAAACACAAGCACAAAGAAAAATTTCTTTAGATCAAGTATAGAAATCAAAGAAAGTCAAATAGAGCTTGTTAAAGGTAAAAAAACAAAATGCTTTACTTACAATGGCTCTATACCTGGACCTAAAATAGAAGTTTATGAAGGCGACACTGTAGAAATTTTGGTAAAAAATAGTTTAAAAGAGCCAACTACTATCCACTGGCATGGACTTGACATACCACCTGAGCAAGATGGCAACCCACACGATCCTATCATGCCTGGCAGAGAAAGAATTTATCGCTTTAAACTTGGAGAAAATTCAGCAGGAACCTACTGGTATCATCCACACCCACACTACACCACAGCAAAGCAAGTTTATAAAGGCTTAGCAGGGGTATTTGTAGTAAAAGCTAAAAAAGATGCGTTGTCGCATTTACAAGAACAAGATTGGGTGATTAGTGATCTGCGTTTAGATAAAAACGCACAAATTCCTGATAATAATTTATTTGATTGGCTAAATGGTAGAGAAGGAAATTTAGTTCTTATCAATGGACAATTAAAACCAAAAATAACACTTGACAAAGCTCAAAGAATTCGTATTTATAATTTTTGTGCGGCAAGATATTTAAATTTACGCATTAAAGGTGCTAAATTTATTTTAGTAGGAACTGATGGAGGGCTTATAGAAAAAGGTGTTGAATTAGATGAATTATTTTTAAGTCCTGCTTCAAGAGTAGAAGTGCTAATCAAAGCAAGTAAGGGTGAATTTAAACTTGAAAGTACTTATTATGACCGCGATAAAATGCTTGTTAAAGAAGAACCTTACACTCTTATGTTGGCTGATCTTAAAGTAGAAAAAACTATAGAAAACATACCTGAAAAGCTACGAGAATTTTCACCTTTAAAAGAAGCTACAAGCTTTAAAGAAGTGATTATGAGCGAAGATCATATGCAAATGCATGGTATTAGTAAAAAAAGTGAAGAAGAAATCAAAAAAAGCCTTGCCTCTATGTTTTTAATCAATGGTAAAACATTTGATATGAATAGAACGGATTTAACCTCAAAATTAAATGAAGTAGAAGAATGGGTAATAAAAAACAAATCGCATATGGATCATCCTTTCCATATACATGGAACACAATTTGAACTCATATCTTCTAAATTTAAGGGTAAAATAACAAAAGCAAAATTCAGAGCATTGCAAGATACGATTAATGTAAGACCTGGAGAAGAATTAAGACTTAGAATGAGTCAAAAATTTACCGGTATTAGAATGTTTCACTGCCATATTTTAGAGCATGAAGATCTTGGAATGATGGGAATTTTAGAAATAAAAGAATAAAGGTAAAAAAATGGTAAAAGTTGAATTTCTAGGGCCAATTAACAAAGAAAGCTTAGAACTAAATGTAAGCAATCTTAAAGAATTAAAAGCAATTTTAGGGCAAGATGAAAGCTTAAAAGAATGGCTTGAGCTTTGTGCGGTTGCTTTAAATGATGAAATGGTTTTTGATGATGAAACTACCTTAAAAGATGGGGATAAAATTTGTTTATTACCACCGGTTTGTGGAGGATGAGTTATGTTTGAATTACATCAAGGAGCCTTAGAAATTCCTAGCATTTATGCTAGATGGTATGAATATGCTAAAGATAAAAACTGCGGAGCTTTAATCACATTTTGCGGTATAGTGAGGGCTGAAGATGAGATTGAGGCTTTAAGTTTTGATATATATGAGCCTTTATTAAAAACTTGGTTTGAAAAATGGTGCCAAAAACTTGTAAATGAAAATGTAAGCTTGATGTTTGCTCACTCTATCGGTAAAGTTAAGGTGCATGAGAGTTCTTATTTTGCTGGGGTTTTAAGCAAGCAAAGAAAATTAGGATTAAAACTAATTAATGATTTTGTAGAAGATTTTAAAGCAAGTGCACCTATATGGAAATATGATATCATTAATGGCGAAAAAATTTATGCCAAAGAACGCTCTTTGAAACTTCAAGGAGCAGGAATTTTAAGCACTAAGGACTAAAATGCTAACTTCTTATAACCAAAGTTTAGACATACTTCATTCACACATACAAACATATGAAAAGATAGAAAACATCGCTTTAACACAGTGCTTAGATAGAATTTTAGCCATAGACATCGAAGCTTCTACTAACAACCCTCAATTTCCCACTGCTTCTATGGATGGCTATGCGATTAAATTTAGTGAGCAAGATGAGCCTTTATCTATCATAGGTGAAGTACCTGCTGGAATTTTCCCAAGCTTTAAAATACAAAATAAAGAATGTGTTAAAACCTTTACAGGCTCTTTAATGAGTGAGGGTTGTGATACCTTAGTACCTGTGGAAAAAGTCGAAGTTAAAAACAGTGTAGTTTATATAAAAGAAAAAGTTCCACAAGGCTTTGCTGTGAGAAAGGTGGGTGAGAACTACACCAAGGGCGAAATTTTACTCACTAAAGGCACAAAACTAGGTTATAGCGAGATAGCACTTTTAGCTGAGCTTGGATATTTTCACATTAGTGTATTTGCTAAACCTATCATAGGCGTGCTAAGTAGTGGAAGTGAAATCAAAGACTTAGGCGAAAGCTTAGAGCACTCTGCACAAATTCGCTCATCAAACCATGTAGCCATAGCTAATATGGCAAAAAAACTTGGTGCTGAAGCTAGAATTTTTCCACTTTTAAAAGATGATATGCAAAAAACCCCAAGTGTTTTAAAACAAGCACTTAATGCGTGTGATATTTTAGTTACCACCGGTGGAGTTTCCATGGGGGATTTTGACTTTTTAAAACAAGCTGTTAAAGAGTATGAAATCATCTTAGACAAAGTCGATGTAAAACCTGGAAAACATATCAAAATAGCCAAATTTGAAGATAAATTCATCTTTGCCCTGCCGGGTTTTCCATACTCGGCTATGGTAATGTTTAATTTATATGTAAGAGAACTTTTAAATGCTTGGCTTTTACAAGAAAAAGACTATGTATTTAAAGCATTTGCAAATACTGACTATAAGAAAAAAAGTTCGCATTTAGAATTTGTAGCTTGTAATGTGGAATTTAAAGATGGAAAAATTTATGCCAATTTAAAAGGCAAAAAACAAGGCTCAAGTGCCATCATCAACAACCTTAACCACAAAGCTACATTAATGATAGCAAATGATGATATAAAAGAAAATGATTTGGTTGATATAATTTTTATGCCTTGATTTACGCTGGATGAGAGCTTATGCGTTGTCCTTTTTCATCATAAGTTACAATCCAACTACCCCTTCTTTTATACTAACACTAGAACCTATAAATCCTATCAAAGCATCACCTTTGTTTGTATTTACTGACTTACTATAAAGCCTCCTATTTCCATCATAAACTTCTACCCATGAACCACTAACTTTAAGCCAAAGTAATAGCCATTTTTTTCTCCTTTAATTAAAATCGAAGGACGATAATATCAAAAAAAACGCAAGAGCCGATTAGTCATTTTTAAAAATTGATGATTTAAGGCAAAATTTAACAAGGATATAAAATAGATAAAAAATTAAATGATTTTTTTAAATTAAGAAAAGAATTTTATACTTTCTTGATGAACACATACCAAAAATGGAAAAAGTTGATATTTTTGATTTTTCTAAAGCAAAAACTATGGGATGTAAAGGAAGTTTATAATCATTTTATAAATCGACTATGCTATAAAAAAATGCTCGCTTGATATTTATAGAGCTTTTGATATTAGCTATAACAAAGATATAAAAAAGATTTTTAATGACAAGGTATAAATTTTTAACTTTTATTAAATTTTAAAAAAGATTTTTTAATCTTGATTTTTAATAAATTCGCTTTTATTAAATTCTTTAAAATTATACCAAGCTAAGACATTATAAACAAATCCTATAACAAAAAATACAAATCCTATTAAAATAGGCAATGTTAAAAAACCATAAAAATACATTTTACAAACTTTTATAAAATAAAACTGATTAGCTACTCTAGCTATCTCATAAAAAATTCTTTTTAAGAATTTAAAATATAGCAAACAAAATAAAATATGTATAGCCAACAAAAACGGAGTAAAAAACATTAATAAAAAATATTCTTCATTTAAAAAAACATAATAAAAAAATAAAATCATAAAATAAAGTAAAATAAAATAAAAAAATAAAATAAAAAGTGTTATAAAATAATTCTTGAACAAATTCTTAGCACTAGTATAAGTTTTTAATTGATATAAAACTATCATATATAATGTCGCGCTAATTACACTTAAAAAACCCATATAAGGCATAAAAGAACATAAATAAAAAGTTAAAGAAAAAAGGGCTATAACCCTCACATTTTTAGATTTCTTTTTTATATCTATCATTTATTACCTCTTAAACTAGCTTGAATTTTTTCAAAAAGCATTTTTGCTTGTTTTTGATTTTGCTCTAACTCGCTTAAAATTTCACTCACTTCACGCAAGGTTTTTTCTTCTTTTGTATTTGGATTTTTAGCACTTAAATCATAATTTCTTTCTTCAAGTTCTTTTTTACTTACCAAATAAGAATTAGCCGTGATTTTTCTTTCTTTATAACATTTTAAAAATTCTTGCAAATGCGTGTATTCTAAAGGTTTATTTTTAGTCAATTTAAAAGGTGGTACAAGCTCATAGTAATACACACTTTCATCATTTTCACCACAAATGCTTCTTTGCCCTTTAGAGAAAAAAAGCACATTAGTTTTTACCGCACTATAAGGTAAAAATATCCCACTTGGCAAGCTTAAAACACATTCAAGATTAAAATTTTCTAGCAAGTCTTTTTTTACACTCACAAAGGCATTTGAATTTTGAAAAAGCACCCCTTCAGGCACTACTATGGCACATCTTCCATTGTTTTTCAAAGACTTTAAAATATGTTGTAAAAACAAAAGCTCAGTAGCGTTTGATTTTACAGGAAAGTTATTTTGAATTTGATCTTTTTCTTTACCACCAAAAGGAGGATTTGCCAAAATCACTTCGTATTTTTCATTTTCAGTTATGTCTGTGATTTTTTTATTTAGAGTATTGGTTTTGATGATATTTGGGGACTTAACCTCATGTAAAATCATATTCATCACACCCATTGCATAACTAAGTGGAGTTTTTTCTTTACCGAACAAGGCATCATTTTGTAAAAATTCAAGTTCCTCCACACTCAAATTTGCTTTTTTCTTTTTTGCCCTATCTTCATAGAGAATATGCAAAAAACTCTCTACTAAAAATCCACAACTCCCACATGCAGGATCATAAATTCTCTCTTTTGCTTTAGGGTCTAGCACCTCCACCATAGCTCTAACCAAAGGTCTTGGGGTATAAAACTCCCCGCTATTTCCCCCATCACTTCCCATGTCTTTTAAAAGCTTCTCATAAACCTCACCCAAAGCAAATACATCACTTTCTTTGCTAAAACTTAGCTCATCAACTAAATTTATAACCTCTCTTAAAGTATGGCCATTAGCTATGCGGTTGTCTATAAATTCAAAAATTCCACCTATCTTATACTCTATGCTTTTGAAATTTTCATTATCTTTAAAACTTTTTAGGTATGGAAAAAGCTCATCATTCACAAAGCTTAGCAAATCACTTCCACTTAAAGCGTTTTTTACATCAAGCTTTCCTTCACTTGTTTTAGGTGCTGCCCAAGCCCTCCAACTAAATTTTTCTTGCAAAATAGCCCTATAAGGCTTTTCATCTAGCTCAGCTTCTAGCTTTAACTCTTCTTCATAATCATCTAAAAATTTCAAAAAAAGCACCCAGCTAATCTGCTCACTATAATGCATAGCACCGCTTATGCCATCATCGCGTCTTAGAATATCCGTAATTTTATCGATTTTATTTTGCATTTTTATCCTTTAAAGCTTTTAAAATAGCTTTATCAAAATCTGACTTATAGTTTTTATCTTGAATAACTCTAAATTTATAAAATTCTTCCTTAGCAAAATCATCTGCTAATTTCTTACTTATTTTGCCATTATCTTTTAAAATTTCTCTTTCATTGAATTCTAAAAAAATATCTAATCTATCTTTCCAATCTTGCATAGTCATAGCTATGTTTTTCTTTGCTCTATCTTCAGCATAGTCAAGATACATACTAACTATACGATTTAACTCCAAAAGTTCATCTTGACTAAGATAATTTTTAGCAATCACCACATCGCTTTGCAAAATTTTTCCTTCAGGAGCATTTTTCCATGAATAAAGTCCCATATTTTCTTTTTTATGATCTGCTCTTTGTTTTATAAGCTCTGCTGCAGTGTGTCCATGTGTAGCAAAATGGAGTTTATTTTGCACACTAGCAAAAAATTCTTTAGTCAATTCATCATTTTTGTCATAATCAATCGCTGTTGTATAAATATCAGTTATCTTTTGATAAAACAACCTCTCACTAGCTCTTATTTCTCTGATTTCTTCTAAAAGCTCATCAAAATAGTTTTTATTTATCACACTACCATTTTTCAGACGCTCTTTATCTAATACATATCCTTTAATGCTAAATTGTTTTAAGATTGTTGTAGCCCATTGTCTAAACTTTGTGGCTTTATAAGAATTTATTCTATACCCTACACTTATAATAACATCAAGATTATAAAATGCTATCTTCCTTTTAACTTCTCTTTTTCCTTCTTTTTGAACTACCGAGAATTCCTCGGAAGTTGAATTTTTATCAAGTTCATTTTCTTTATAGATATTACTAAGGTGTAGATAAATATTATCACTAGAGCACTCGAATAGTTTGGCCATTAAAGCCACGCTAAGCCATATATCATCATCTTTATAAATCACTTCTAAAAAATCTTCTTGATTTTCTAAACTAAAACTTAAAAAATCCATAGCAAGATTTCGTTTTATATTTTTTTGCATTTTTATCCTTCAAAAAATATGCTAAAAAAATCAAAATTTTTTAGCATATTTAGTCCATATGTTAAAATTTGATAAAAATTTTAACATTTACAATCTTCCTTGAAAAGCTTTATCTAGCAAGGACTTTTTAAGCTCTTGTAGATTTTTTATCTGCATTTGATAGTTTTGTTTTAAATTTTTTACATTAGAAGAAAGCTCATCTAAATAAGAAGCGATTTTCTTTTGCTCTTTGAATGGGGGAAGTGCAATAGGACATTTTTCTAAAATATTTAAATTTAATTTTGCAGTATGCGTTCCACCACCAACTTTATTATTATCAATCCATCCTTCAATAAAACAAGAATTTAAAAAATAAACCAAATAGTCACTTATAATTTTAACTTTTGGTTTTAAAAGCCCTAAGCTAACGAAAATACTAAATTCAAATTCTAAAGAAATTTTTATAGCTTTTCCCAAAGTTCCAATACGACAAATTAAAATATCTCCAAATTCAGGCTCAGCTCTTTTTATAAGCTTGTTATGCTCTTCTAGTGAAATGTATTTGACATCGCTTAAATCAAAAAAACCTTTAGAGATATTTTTAACAGATAAAAAAGGAATCCCTGTTTTTATATAATTAGGTGTTTTGTGTGTTCCATCTGTAATAAAACATATTTCCCCTAAACTTTTCCATTCCCAACCTTGTGGGAGTTTGTAGTTTTCCTTAGCATTATCTTTTAAGGGGTTAAAAGCTTTTTGCAAGGCACTTTGCATTAACTCATCTAAATTTAGCAAATCTTGCTCTAAAATTTTAATACTCTCATCTATCTTTGCAAAACTCTCATCTAAAATCCCCACTATTCTTTCTTGCTCTTTAAGTGGTGGTAAAGGGATTTCGATTTGCTTTAATCTTGTAATCGCTAATTTTGGTTGAGTAACTATTTTTGTAGAAATTTGTATTTGCGTTTTAAACATATTTGATAATGTAAAAAAATACATAAATTTATTGGAAATATTGTTTTGTATATATTCTAGCTTTACAGCATTTTCCGTTAGAATAGATCCGTTTAATTCTTTGGGGATAATACCGCTTTTTCCAATAGTTCCAGCAATACTAATATACAAATTATCATCATAAATTTTATAATTTTTTAGTATATTATAAGCATTTTCATTGATAAATTTAATATTTTTCAAATTTACAGTGCCATTATCCTGAAAATCAGCAACTCTTATATAGGTAAATTTTGTATTATCATCTAATAATTTTTCACCTTTGGGAAGTCTTTTGCCTCCTTTAATATTTGTAATTTCCTCAAGCCTTCTAACTTCCCAACCCTGCGGTAAATTTGTCATTAAATTTTCCATAAAGCTAAAGCTTGCTTAGCTAAAAAATTTTGATACTGATCAATACTTTTCGTATCCCAAGTTTTAAAATTCTCCGCTATATATCTCGGTAATTTAAAGTTAGACTTGCTATATATAGAAATTTTTTCTTCGAATTTTTTATTTTTTAATTCATGGTTGTATTTTTTTTCTAATAAAATATAATTTCCTAACTTATGGACTTTTTCATCATTTAAAGATGATGGAAGTATATGCTCTATTGTTGCAATTTGCTCATCGCAAACGCCTCCAGACAAGTGTCTTTCAATACTAACAAGCAAAAATTTAACTATTTTTGCATCATTCCCTGAAGTTGCTTTTTTAGAGTATATAGAAAAAGATTTTTTAAAATCATTATCATCAATATCGATTAATTTTAATGCATCTATAATTTCCTTTGTATTTTTATATTTGTTATGAAATATATTACAAGCAATTTTATTATAGTTAGATTCCAATTTATTTGTTCTAGTTTTTGAAATAGAATATCTAATAGATAATATAGTGCAAGCTTTTAAAATTTTTACAAAGTCTTGATCACTTGTTATTTTTTCTTTAGCAATTAACAATAATGGTAAAGATGATTTAAATCTTAATAATTCCAAAATATAAATATAATATTTTACATCTTGCACTGCAAAATCATTCCAAGAACTATGATTGGAATTTTGCAAAGCAAGATATAAAGAAGACAAACTATGAAGTTTAGATATAAAATTAAAAGCCTCTTCTGAAGTTTTTATATTTTTTTTAACCTCTTTAAAAAGTCTATTTTTTGTAACTAAGTCTATTTGTGAATTTATAACACTTCTTAGAAAATCAGGTATTTTTTCTGTTGAAATTTTATTATTTATGTTTTCCCACATTAAATTAGCTTGATTTAAAATTTCTGATTCATTTTTAAGTAAATTTAGAAAATAATTTTTTAATAAATCAGCGGCTGTTAATTCTACTCCTCTAGCATTTAGGGTTTGAAATAAAACATAAGCATCTAATTCATTTTGAACTATAATCACTATGAACTTTAATTGCTCTCCTATCATTTCCACATATTCCGCAATTGTTTTTCCATCTTCTTCTTGAAATTTTTCTTTAATTTTTTTTTGAAAAAAATCAAATGCTTTATATAATAAATAATTAGAATTATCCTCATCTGCTAGAGTTGGTTTATCTGGAGTATTCTGATTAATAATATAGTGAGTAAAAAAATTATTATTAGTATTATTTAAAGTAAGTTTTGGAACTATTTTTAATGTGGTAGAACTTTCATAACCTAAATATTTTTTATTAAAAATTTCTTTCCTTTTTTCATTATCTGTTTTATCCTTATCTTTTTTGACCAAATTATCTATATAAAATATTATCGCGGACATAAAAATACTTAAGGTGGTTAATCTTTGTTGCCCATCAATTATATCTATATTTTTAGCATCTTTAGTCTCTTGCAATACTATAGAACCCATAAAATGTGGATAGTTTGATTTTTCTAAATCTTCAATATCGCACCACAAATCCTCCCATTGATCTTCACTCCAAGAATAATTTCTTTGATATTTTGGAACACTATAAGTTCTATCTTTACCAAATAAATCATTAAAAGTTAAAGTTTCTGTATTTAAAAAACTATTGCTCATTTTCTCTCCTTTAATTTAAATAAATCTCCCTTTGTAAATCATCAATGCATTGTTTTAAATTCTCCATACCTTCAAATTCACTCACTAGCTCTTTTACACTACCTAAAGAGCTAAGATCTATAAGTGTTTTTAACCCGCTATCAAAGTCTTTTATACCATACTCTTGATACCTATCTAGTAAAAATTCCACAAGCTTTAAGGCTTTTTCTTTTTGGAAGCGTTTTAAAAATGCACTATTTTTTACATTTAGCACGCGTTCATGGCGTGTTTTTATCTCGCTGTTAAAGCTTAAGTGTGCTAACACATCATACACATCGCAGTCTTTTTGCTCAAAAATCACTGTCAATTCTTCCAAAACCTGCTCGCTTATGCGGTCTTTTTCAAGTTTTTGTAAAAATTCTTTCCTACTTGCTTGGTTACTCCAAATCTCGCGTAACTTTACTTCATCATCATAAAATTCTGCTAGCTTTCCTACTAAAAATTCCAAAAATTCTTTTGTGCTAAGTGGCTTGTCGCTATCTCCTATGTAACTTGTCGTTATATCAAGCACTTTTAGTTTGGTGCCTTTTAAATGCACGGTGACTTCTTTTTGCTTGGTTGCTTCTTTAGGCTTGCTTTGCTCTCTTTTGTTTTGTATAGTTTTTACCTCGGTTTTTTCTTCATCTTTGATCTGCTCGCCATCCCATTTAGGATCATAAAAAAGTCTTGTTACTCCGGTAAAATCTAGTATAGTAAAAAAATCTTTTCCCTCATACACCCTAGTGCCTCTTCCGATGATTTGCTTAAATTCTATGATAGAACCTATATTTGCCAAAAGCACTATGTTGCGGACATTTCTAGCATCTACTCCTGTGGTTAGCATTTTAGAACTAGTAAGTATCACAGGGTAACTTTTGTCATTATCTTGAAACTGCTTTAAGTACTCAAGCCCTATTTTACCCTCATCACTTGTAACCCTCACGCAGTAGTCATCTCTTTTTACACTTTTAAATTTATCAATAGCTCTTTTTACTTCACTTGCGTGGGCTTGGTTAGCACAAAATATAATGGTTTTATCCATAGGGCTGATGAGCTTTAAAATTTCTTTAGCTAGAAAGTCGTTGTATTGAGGTAAGTGAATATTTCTTTCAAATTCATTGATCTTATAAAAGCCTTTTTCTAACTTACCTTCTATGATATCATCAGGGTTATACACATAGCCTTCACTAAGCGTAGTCGTAACACGCTTAACTTTATAGGGAGTTAAAAAGCCATCTTCTATACCATCTTTAAGACTATACTCATATACACTCCCACCAAAATACCTATAAGTATCTACATTATCGCTTTTTTTAGGCGTAGCAGTAAGCCCTAAATGCGTAGCCGATGAAAAATACTCTAGCACCTCTGCCCAACTACCTTCTTCATTCGCTCCACCTCTGTGGCATTCATCGATGATGATAAGATCAAAAAAGTCTTTGGGGTATTGTAAGTAGAATTTGCTTTCTTGTTCTTCATTAACATTTTCTTGTTCTTTTGAATTTGAAGCTAGACTTTGATAAATTCCAAAAAACACATTTGCACTTGTAGGCACTCTGCCATTATTTTTTCTCAACTCTTGCGCACTCACTGCCACGCAATCTCCCTCTATAGGATTAAACTCTCCTAAAGCTTGATCTCTTAAACTCACCCTATCACATAAAAATAATATCTTAGGTTTTTTGTCTTGATTTGTTTTATTCCACCTAGCTTCAAGCAAACGATAACACAAAGCAAAGGCTATAGTGGTTTTACCTGTGCCTGTAGCAAGAGTGAGTAAAATTCTATTTTTACCGTTAATCAAAGCTTCTATGACTTTATCAACTGCGATCTTTTGATAATATCTTAATTCTTTTTGGGGTATGTATAATTCTCGCTGTGATAAAAGCTTGTATTGCCATTCTTTTAAATTTCCATAAATCCTAGCAAAAAGCTCATTTGGGGTTGGAAATTTTTCTATATACTCACCGCTTGAAGTTTTTAGATTGTATTCATAAATTTTATCGCCATTAGTGCTGTATACAAATGCTACATTTAAAATTTTGGCATATTCTATGCCTTGAGACAGGCCATCTAAAGGATCTTTGCTCTGTTTTTTAGCTTCTATGATAGCAAGATTATTGTTTTGAAATTTCAACAAATAATCTGCAAATTTTCTTTCGCCTCTTTTATTTCCTATAAGCTTACATCCATCGGTAAAATAATAATTTCTTATGATATTTTCTTCACTCCAAGAGCTAGTATGAAGTTTTACATCTATGAGTTTAACTCTAGTATCATCTTCTGAAAAATGCTTAAGTTCCATGGCTTCCTTATGGATAAAAAATTTAAATAATTATACCATAAAAATCAAACCAAAACCCACAAACGCACCTTGAGTATAGTATCTTACTTTATTTTCCCTATTGCAATAAAAACCTAGCTTTAATATAATTTCAAAAACCACAAAGGAGAGAAAATGGACTCAAAAATCTTTTTAGAAAATGGTCGTGTTAAAAGTAAAGGTTATGCCATGCTTAGCAAGGATTCTAAATTCACCCCTTTTGAATTTACACGCCATAAAGTAGGTAAAAACGACATCTTAATCGCTATCAAATACGCAGGAATTTGTCATAGTGACATACACACTGCAAGAAGCGAATGGGGCGAGGCAACCTACCCTTGCGTACCTGGCCATGAAATAGCAGGAGAAGTTATCGCAGTGGGTGAAAATGTGAGTAAATTTAAAGTAGGCGATTATGCTGGGGTTGGGTGCATGGTAAACTCATGCGGAGAGTGCGAAGCATGCAAAAAATCTCAAGAGCAATTTTGCGAAAATGGAAAAACCATCTACACTTATAACTGCAAAGATGTATTTCATGATAATGAAAACACCTATGGAGGCTACTCAAACAACATCGTAGTAAGTGAAAAATTTGCTATCAATGTACCAAAAAATGCACCACTTGAAAAGATAGCGCCTTTGCTGTGTGCGGGTATTACTACCTACTCACCGCTTAAATTTTCAAATATTAAAGAAGGCTCAAGTGTAGCCGTAGCAGGATTTGGTGGGCTTGGTATGATGGCAGTAAAATATGCTGTGAAAATGGGTGCAAAAGTGAGTGTTTTTGCAAGAAATGAAAACAAAAAAGCACAAGCTTTAGCTATGGGTGTGAGTAATCTTTATACTAGTACAGATAAAAGTGCGGTAAAAGAAAGATTTGACCTCATCATCTCTACCATACCGACCCCTTATGATCCGCTAGCTTATATGGATTTGCTAAAATTTGGTGGTGAGATGGCTATAGTAGGATTACCTCCACATGAAGTAAGCCCTAGCATTAACATCATTCACTTTGTACATAAAGCAGGTAAAAAAGTATATGGCTCGCTTATTGGGGGCATTAAAGAAACTCAAGAAATGCTTGATTTTTCTTTAGAACATGGAATTTATCCTGAAATTGAACTCATCAAGCCAAGTGAGATTGACAAAGCTTATGAAAACCTCACTTCAGGAAAAGCCAAATTCCGCTATGTAATCGATATGAGTGAGCAGGATTAATACTCATCAAAAATCACATCGCTAGTATCAAAACCTCTTTGCTTGGCTATTTCAAGCAAAGAGTTTATTTGCTCTTTTGCTAAAATCTCTCTTGATAAAATCCATAAATATTTTTTATCAGGACTACCTACGATAGAAACTTGATAGCTTGTGTCAATGTAAATAATCTCATAATTTGGCTTGTTAAAAACATTCATAAAAATACTAAATTTAACCGCTAAAGATCTTGGTGATTTTACCCTAGCTTTGCCATTTGCCTGAGAGATTTCTCCATTTTCTTTAGTGCATATATTTTTGACTTTGATTATAGGCGTAGAGCCTTCATACTCTAGCTCATATTCTGCCTTAGCACTTTTGCAAGTTTTTTGAAAAAACGCAGGTTTTCTAGCCATTTCTAGCCATGTACCCATGTATTTTTCTAAATTTATACCATCTAATAATTCTATCATTTTTCTTCCTTTTGATTTGCCTCACCCCAATCACACATCGCTTGTAAAATAGGGATTAAACCTTGACCTTTTTTAGCAAGGCGGTATTCTACTTTTGGAGGGATTTGTGGGTATTCTTTACGCGTGATTAAATCATCATTTTCAAGCTCTCTTAAAGTATGTGTTAAAGTCTTAAAAGAAATATTACCAAGATATCTTTTAAGTTCATTATATCTTACTACTTCATAGCGAAATAAACAGTACAAAACGCTCATCTTATACTTTCCCGAAATCAAAGATAAAGTATAATTAAATCCGCATTCCGTAAAATCGCACTTTTCTTCCATATACTTTCCTTTTATATAGTATCTTACATAAATTTCAGTATTGAAATAAAATTATAGTTAAATTATAATTTTAAAAAACATAAAAAGGAAAAATATGCAAAAAGTATTATTATTAAATGGTGCAAAAGAATTTGGACACTCCAAAGGAAGATTAAACACAAGCTTGCATGAGCTTGCACTTAAGACTTTACAAGAGCTTGGTTTACAAACCCAACAAACACACATAGATCAAGGTTATAACACAAACGATGAGGTAGAAAAAATTCTAAATGCTGATGTTTTGATTTGGCAAATGCCTGGTTGGTGGATGGGAGAGCCTTGGATAGTGAAAAAATACATTGACGATGTTTTCACAGCAGGACATGGAGTGTTTTATAAAAACGATGGTAGAAGTCATAATGAACCTACTAAGAATTATGGCACAGGTGGGCTTTTAAAAAATAAAAAATACATGCTTTCGCTAACTTGGAATGCTCCAATGCAAGCTTTTGATGATGAGAATGAATTCTTTAATGGAGCCGGAGTTGATGGAGTGTATTTACACTTTCACAAAGCACATGAGTTTTTAGGAATGAGTGCTTTGCCTACTTTCATAGCAAATGATGTAATCAAAAATCCTCAAGTACAAGAATATTTCACAAATTATAAAACGCACTTAGAAAAAATTTTTAAAGCTTAGAAATTTGGGATTTGATGCTAGAAATCATTGATTTTTTAGCCTCAAATTCACTTTTTAAATTCAAAATAATCTGTCTTTTAGTCTCAATAAAATCAACAAAACTTTGCATATAATTTTTATAAATTTTTAAAACCACAGGCTTATTTAAAAGCAAATCTTCAAATTCATATACATTAAGCTCGGTTAATACTCTTTGGTGCACTTCACTTGCTTTTGGATGATACAAGCTAAACTCGGTACTATCAAGCTCGTAAAATTCTTTACTCGCATTCATTTTAGCACTAAAAAATCCTAAAGTAAGCTTAGTAGCACTCTCATAATTTGCCAAAGCCTTTAGATTAAGCTTTTCTAAAAATAGATCAAGTTCAAGTTGGCTTTTAAATAATAATTGCTTAAAATCTTTTAAAAAAAGTTCTTCGCTAGCACTAGCAAAGCTTCTAAAACTAGCAAATTCTTTTTCACTTTCTAAGGCATTTTCTTTTTGTAAATTTGAAAATTGAGCCTTAAAAAGCAAAATTTGCTCTTCTAAATGAGTAAAAAATAAGGAAAAATCATCTTTAATTTGACTAAATTCTAAAGCGATTTCATTTTTTAATCTTTTAAATTCCTTATTCATTGCTTCAGAGTTATAAAACATAGCCAAAAACGCATCGTCGCTTGAAAGATATGGTGCTTTATAAGCAACTTTTTCATAAAGATTTTTCTTAAATAAACCCTTAGCTTCTTTATAATAACTACTATCTTTTTCTTTGATAAATTTTAAAATTTCTTGAGCAATTTTTTCTCCAACAAGTTTTAATTTATCCAAACAATTATGATTTAGAATTTTGATTTTTTGCTCTAGCTTGCTTGCTTTGAAAGTTTGCAAAACAGTATTAAATTTAAGCTCTAATTGCTCTAGTGCATTTTGAAACAAATCATATTGATTTAACAAAAGCTCGCATAAATTACTAAGTTTTTCTTTAATAAAATCTTTTTTAATGCACTCATAATCAAGTTCTTTTAAATACTCATAAAGTAAAGGTAAATTTGACTTTTGCAAATCAAATTTTACTTCTTTGCATGAAATTGCGATGATTTTTTCAAAATACTTATCAAAAACTAAATGAGCGTAATTTAAAACATTTTCTAGCTCATCTTGACTTAACTTATCTTTTTGATTAAGCACGCAAATTCCACCACGCTCTAAAAGCTTAGCATTTGCCTTTATAGCATCTTCTTCACTTTTTTTGCCTGCATTATCAATCAAACTAAGCCAAATAGCACTATGCATAAAAGAAAGCTCTTTAAAAGTAGTTAGCGTATCGGTGGTGTTTGCATTTAAACCCGGGGTATCTATAAGTGTGATATCTTTTAAAAGCTCAATAGGTGCAAAAAGGTGCAGACTTTTAGTTTCTTTTAGCTCATTTCTTTGATCACTAAATTTAGAAAGCTCATCTATATCAACAATCTCATCACTGCCATCTTCATATTCAACTCTTAAAAAATACTCCTTAGCATAGCGTAAAAAAGTGGGCTTAAAAGTCACTGGCACCACGCCTGTTGGCAGGCATTCTTTTTGTAAAATTAAATTTAAAAGCGTGGATTTACCGCTGGAAAATTGCCCTATGATAGCCACATTAATGGCTCTTTTATAGCTAGCTATAATCATTTCAAGATCTTTTAAAAAGACATCATTTAAATGCAAGCTTGGTTCTAAAAATGCATTTTTGATTGCTAAGATTTTTCCTTCAAAACTATCATCAAAGCTTTTACAATAAGCATTTTCATAAGCTTTTAAAAAATCATTAATCAAATCATTTTGCATTTAAAAGCTCCGTTTTTAAAGTCTTTAAACTTTGTAATTTTGTATTGTTTTTTTCTAAAAACTCTTTGGAATTTTGTTCATTTTGTTCTATTTGTAAAATCAAGTCTTTTAAGTCTTTGATTTGTTCTTCTTGCTCTTTTTCGTATAAATTCAAACTAAGCTCTAAATTAGTAAAAAATTCTTGATTATTTTTTAAATCTAGTGCGATTTTTTCTATATTAAATGTTTGTAATTTTTCTAAAATTTGATTTTCTAAAGAGCTTTCTAGTTTATAAATATCTTGCGTGGATTCTAAATTTTTTAAAAGTCCTGCTTTTAATGTCATAAAAAGATCATTGGTAAAAATACTTTCTATTTTTGTTTCAACCTTACTTTTAAAATCATCACAATTTTGCTCTAAAATAGCTTTTAAAAAATCATATTTCACACTTAGTGTGGTTTTAAGCTCATTAATTTTATACTCACTTTGCTGTTTTAGCTCTCTTAAAAGATCAAAAATTCCATCTTTTAAAGTCGTATCAATGATAGTATTTAGTCTTTGAGTGTTGTTTTTGATTTTATTATTTTGATTATATTTTAGCTCATCTATAAGTTTTTCTTTTAATTTCTTAGCTAGTAAATGCAAAAGTGTTAAAATTTCTTGAGTATTTTCATCTTTTGTGTTAAAAATAGCACTTAGTTCTGCTTTTACTTGCATTAATTTTTCTTTTTTTGCTTTAAAATTATTGATAATAGTTTGATTTTGCTTATCAAGCTCAAAGCTTTCATAATTTAGCATTTTATTAGAAAATTTAATTTTTTCTTCTATTTTTTCTAAATGTAATAATAATTCTTTTTTATAAGCACTTAGAGCAATTTTGTTTTTATCATATAAACTTTTAGCTATAAGTTCTTCTAGCGTTAAAATATTACTTTGTTCTAAATTTCCACCTTTTTTTTGATAAAAATCATTAGCTAATTTTGAAGAAATACACACAAAATCTAAATTATCTAATAATTCTTGGCTAAGCTGCTTTTGTGCTAAATTTTCTTTGAGTTTATTTTTAGTATAGTTAATTACTTCTTGCAAGTCTTTTTGACTAAGCAAGTCAGCCTTAGTAAGCACAATTAAAAGCTTACTTACCCTTGAAGTTAGCAAACATTCTATAATAAAATCACAATCTTTTTGACTAAGACTTTGAGAAGCATTCATAAGGTGGATTAAAAAGTCAGCCTTGCTTATATACGCTTTTGTTAAAAGCTCTCTTTGGATAATAACATCATCAAGTCCTGGGGTATCAACTATACAAACATTATCTTTTAAAAAATCAAGCGATGAAAAAAGCTCTATTTTTTTAATAAGTGCTGAGATTTTGTTTTTTGCGCTAGTATAATTTTTTAATTCTTCAATTTTTATTTCTATATTTTTATTTTCTTTTTCAAGATATTCATTTAGATTAAAATTTTGCTCTAATTGTTTTATAAGTTCTTGCATGTCTTGATTATCTTTAGAGCTTTTTAAAATATCTTGCCATTCTTCATCACTCCAAAAATATATCTTAGCTTTTTGATCTTTGCCGTATTTTAAAACACTCAAATTTGCAGTTTCAGGCACATTAGATACACCTAAAAAATCTTTTTTTAAAAGCGCATTTAGCATGCTTGATTTACCTGCATTTACCACACCCGTTACCGCGATAGAAAAATCAATATTACTAAATTTAACCAAAGCTTCTTGTAAAAGTTTTTGAGCTTTTTCATCCTCGCAAAGCTCTTGTAAGTTTTGATTAATGAGATCTAGTGTTTGATGTGAGTTTTTAACTTCTTGCTTGTAATCTTTTTGAATAACTTTTTGTTTAGATACAAAAGCACATATTAAAGTATTATCGGTGATTTTTTGAAGTTTTTCCAAGGCTTTTAAAAGCTCGTTTTTATCTAAAATTCCCAAATTTAAAGCATTAATAAAACAAACCTGTGCATACTGTATACCATAAAGATCTAAGCGTAAATTTAAACTTTTCATCAAATTTTTAAATTCATTTAAAGCGCTAAATCTTTCATAATTATCAAGATTAGTACTTAAAACAATTGCTGCTTTTTGAGCGTCAATTAAACTTTCATCAAAAAGTGTATTTGTATCAAGATAAACACTATGATTTTGCCAAATTTGTTTTAGTAAGGTTTTAAGTGCCCCCTTTTCTTGGGGGCTAGGATTATTTGTTTCTTTGAGCGACAAGCTGTCTTCTCATATAAGCAATTTTACTTTGTAAAGGTAGTTCTTTTGGACAATTATCTTCACATGCAAGTAAAGACATACATCCAAATACACCATCATCATCACCCACTAATTCATAAAAATCCTCTATAGTTCTGTGATCATGTGGATCTTGTAAATATCTAGCTGTTCTTAAAAGCCCAGTAGCTGCGATAAAGTCAGGTCTCATCAACTTAGTCGCACAAGAAGCAACACAAATTCCACACTCTATACAACGATCAAGTTCAAAAGTCTCATCAGCAACTTCTGGCTCAATACGCTCTTCAAGTTTAGAAATATCTGTTTCTTTTTCATTATGCACCCAGCTTTCAACGCGCTTACACATACCATCAAACCACTCACCTGTATTAACACTCAAATCTTTAATATGTCTAAATGCAGGCAAAGGCATAAGCTCTATAACGCCATCTGGATAGTCTTTTGTCAATGTTTTACAAGCAAGTTTTGGCTTACCATTGATCATCATAGCACAGCTTCCACAAATCCCTGCTCTACATACAAAGTCAAAACTCAAATCCGCATCCATTTTTTCTCTGATTTGAGTTAAGCACACAAAAATCGTCATAAATGGAGTTTCTTCAAGCTCATAAGTAACAAAATGAGGCTTAGAAATTTTACTTAATGGATTATATTTAAATGCTCTTATTGTTAATTTTCTACTCATAATCAACTCCTATTCTTTGATTTGGTGCTTTAAATTTAGCTTGTAATTCATAAGGCATTAAAGCATGTTGAATTTCATATCTACCTTTGCCTTCTGCTTCCATTTTTTCACGGATCGCATCAACTTCAGCTTGGCGTTTTTCACTTAATGGGTTTTCAATGATATTTCCTTTAGCACCATAACCTCTAAATGCAGGTGGAATTTCCATTTTCATAATATCAAGATCTTCATACTCAACTCTAGGCATACTTTCACCTTCTACCCAGTAAGTATTTGTTCTTTTCATCCAATTTAAGTCATCTCTTTTTGGATAATCTTCTCTATAATGAGCCCCACGGCTTTCTGTTCTTAAAAGCGCGCCATAAGCAACACATAAAGCAATTTTTAGCATTCTTGGAACCCTGTAAGCTTCTTCAAGCTCTGGATTTGCACATTTTAATTCTTTATCATGCACTTTTAGATCAAGTGATTTATGATATAACTCTTCAAGTTCTTTAACCGCTTCTTCAAGACCTTGACCTGTTCTAAAGATAGCTACTTTTTCCCACATAATGTCTTTCATTCTGTTTTTGATTTCAAATACATCATGTTTTCCTTCTTTGCTAACAAGAGATTTTAAATAATCATACTCTTTAGAAAGGAAAGATTTAACGATGTTTGTATCAATTTCTGAACCATTTTCTTTACAATATTGTGCAAAATAATCCCCTACGATCATACCTGCAACAACAGTTTCTGAACATGAATTTCCACCCAAGCGGTTAAATCCGTGCATGTCCCAACAAGCTGCCTCACCACATGCAAAAAGACCATTTAGCCATTGACTTTCACCGGTTGGTTTTGTTCTAATACCACCCATTGAGTAATGTTGCATAGGTAAAACTGGCGCCCAGCCTTTTGGACCCTCATCAGCAGGATCAATACCATTAAATGTTTTACAAATATCTTGAACATCACGAAGATTTTTTTCAACATGAGCACGACCAAGGATAGAAATATCAAGCCATAAATGATCTCCATAAGGGCTTTTTACCCCTTTTCCTTTTCTAATATGCTCCATCATTCTACGACTTACAACATCCCTACTTGCAAGTTCTTTTTTCTCAGGCTCATAATCAGGCATAAAGCGGTAACCATCAACATCTCTTAAGATACCACCATCACCTCTACAACCTTCAGTTAGCAAGATACCACTTGGCACGATTGGAGTTGGATGAAATTGCACTGCTTCCATATTTGAAAGTCTACAAAGTCCAGTTTCAAGTGCAATAGCAGCTCCTGTACCTTCACAAATAACAGCATTTGTAGTTTGTTTATAAATTCTACCATAACCACCTGTTGCAATCATAGTTCCTCTAGCAACATAAGCAATTAATTCTCCATTAGTTAAATCTCTAGCAATAGCTCCTAAACATTTTTTACCATCATGAATTAATCTTACTGCTTCCATTCTATCAATAATTTTAACTTGATGTTTAATCGCTTCATTTGCCACACCATATAACATACAATGCCCTGTTGCATCAGCTATATAACATGTTCTCCATTTTTTAGTACCACCAAAGTCTCTTGCATTTATAAGACCATGCGCTTCTTCTTTTTCTTCGATAGTAGTTTTTTGAGCGTTTATAACAACAGTTCTAGGTCCTTTTGTAACTCTAGTCCAAGGCACACCCCAAGCAGCAAGCTCACGAACCGCTTTTGGAGCAGTTTGCGCAAACATTCTAGCTACTTCTTGATCACAGCCCCAGTCAGATCCTTTTACTGTGTCAGCAAAATGCACATCTTCATTATCACCTTCGCCTTTTACACTATTTCCTAAACTTGCTTGCATACCACCTTGTACAGCAGCTGAGTGAGATCTTTTAACTGGACAAATACTTAATAAAGTTACACTCTGACCACTTTTTGCAACTTCAATAGCAGCTCTTAAACCTGCAAGACCACCACCAATAACTAAAGCATCACTATATTGTATGTTCATATTTAGCTCCATCATAAGTTTTTACTATTTGCGCTACAGAGTTGTTTTGGTAATTATTAAGACCTATTTTTGCAAAAGCAGCTAAGCTTAATACACCTAAAACTAAGAAGAAAATACTAATAAACCATTTTGCTTTTTTAAGTTTTTTACGACTTTCTTTTGCATCTTTACCTTCAAACCAACCCCATTTTACACATAATCTATATAAACCAATACTTCCATGCAACTCAACACAGATTAATAAGGCAATATAAAATAACCACATAAAATGACTTACCACTCTATCGCCTGACATATCAGCACTGATTTTATCTGCATTAGTTATAACAAAAATCAAATGCGCTGAACCTAGGAAAAACATTACAAAACCAGTTGCAGCCTGAACCCACCATAAAGAAGAATCACCATGATTCATATATTTTAAGTGTGTTCTACAAAGTTGATATTGTCTAAAATTGATAGGAAATTTTCTCATTGCAAGACCTGCATGCACAAAGAAAATCACTAAAACACAGGCGGCTAAAAAAGAAGTGATGTAGCTCATCATAGGGCTATCAATGATAAATTTTAGTTCCAAAAAGTGAACTACTGAATCAAAAAAATCATCACTAACCAAAATGGTAGAAACGAAAAACATATGTGCCCACATAAACAAGCCTAAAATCAAGCCTGTTGCACTTTGAATATAGTCAAGTTTTGCTGGCATTTTGCTTTTTTTGCCATCAACACTCTTGCCTAAAAAACCTTCAATGAGTTGGCTCATATTTACTCCTTTAAAAAGTTGATAATTTATAATATCGGAGCAATTATAGAACTTTTATTCTTAAAAAAAATAAAAATTTATAAATTTTTTTTAATATTTCTTAAATAAAAAGATAAAATTAGTCCTAATAAAAACATTATAATACTTAAAATTTGACCCATACTCATACCAAAAGCAACAAAGCCTATACCAAAGTCAGGCTCTCTATAAAACTCACAAACAAAACGCGCTAAAGCATAAAAAATTGTATAATAAGCAATAAGCTCTCCATTGTATTTTTTATATTTTTTTATCAATAATAAAATGATAAAAACTATAAAACCTTCTAAAAATGCTTCATAAAGTTGCGAAGGATGACGCAATACCCCATCTACATAAATACCCCAAGGTACATCCGTAGCTCTACCAAATAGCTCTTGATTTAAAAAATTTCCAATACGCCCAAAAATATAACCACATGGCACACTAATAGCAACCAAATCTAAATATTTCCATAAATTTTGTTTATTTTTTTTACAAAAAGCATAAGTTGCTATTAAAAATCCTATAACAGCACCATGGTAACTCATACCTCTAATTCCTACAAATTCTCCATTATAAAAAGGATTAAAAATTTGCCAAGGATGCGTAAGATACCATAAAGTATTTGCATCATAAATTAAAATATAACCCAATCTTGCACCTAAAATTACACCAATTTCAACCCATATAAAATAACTATCAAGCATAGCTTTTGAAATTCCCATATTGTCTTTAATAGCATAGTATTTTGCAACCATTAAAGCAACAAGTAAGGCTAATACATACATAATACCATACCAATGCACTTTTAAACCAAAAATTTCAAAAGCCACTACATCAAAATTTGCATAAATATTTTGCCAAAATTCCATAAAAAAGCCTTTATAATAAAACACATAATATAGCAAAAAATTGTATAATTATAAAAATAACAAGGAGAGAAAATGAAAAAAATATTATTATTTTTTAGCATAATTTTATTTTTAAGTGCTTGCACTGGTAATCAAAAAACTTATTATATTTCTATGCCAAGTTTTAAAAGTTCTTTTGAAGAACATAACAATACAAAAGAAAATAGCCCAAAAGTTAAAATCAATGAAATAGAAATTATTAAAAATACTTTTTATAGTTCTTATTTTGAACAATCTACCCTAAATCAAAGAATCAATAAAAGCCTAGAATTACTAAAAAAACAGCTATTTAAAGATAGTAAAGCACTATTAGAAAGTAAAGGATATACTATAGATAATGAAAATCCTGATTATGTTTTTAATATTACCATCAGTGCTAACTTATATGAGGATAAAGTTACAAGAAATTCAAGTCTTGGAGGCGATAGTGTAGAATCTTCTTTTATGATTATTTTAGAAGCTCAAAGTCATTTAAATAATTTGCATCAAGAAGATACCTTCCAAAGCACAACAAGCTCTGCAAAATTAAACGATCCTATTATTTTAAACTATCCTATAAAAGGTCAAGCAAGTATAGAAAGTTTTAGACAAGTTTATAGTGCTGTCCCAACCCAAGTAAATGAAAGTCTTGCAGCTAGTGCTTTGGAAATTGATAAAGTTTTTATTGCTTTTTACAAAGAAATCACTTCTAGTTTAAAAACCAATATAAAAGAAATCAAGGAAGAATCAAAAGCACAAGAAAATTTAGAAGCTCAAGATATAAAACAAGATAGTAGAAAGGAAGAAAAAATCTCTCCTTATCAAAATAATGAAGTAATTATTTTTGAATAGCTAAAGCATGAAACACTTTGATTCTAAATTTAAGGTCAATGTGTTTTTCTTCTGATTTAAATTCAACAGGCGTACTTATTTCTATTAAATTTTTATATCTTTGTAAATCATTTAAAAAAGAATAAAAAGCTTGTGGATTTTTCATCTTTACGCTAACTCCAAATTGATATTTTAAATATTCTTGTCTTTTTTTAATAGGAATAAGATTTATTTTGACATCATCAAAATAATTTTTCATAAAATCCATTAATTCTTTTTGAGAAAATTCCGCATTGATTTGAGCTAAATTTTGCGCGTTTGTACTTTGAAAATCTCTAATAACCTTTTCCAAAGCTTGTAATTCATTTAATGCTTTGGTATTTTGAATTTGTTGAGCAGCTAATCTGGAATGTTCGATTTTATAATCCTTCAAAAAAGGTACAATTAAGAATAAAATCAATATTGCACAAAGTGCAACAAATGAAAAAGAATAAATCAATATCTTTAATATATCAGCTTCTTCTAAGCTCTTATCTTTTTTGTTCATACATTTCCTCTGGTATAGTAATATTTACACTAACAAAGCGATACCACCCATTTTCTAATTGATAATAGCTTGTTTGAGAATTTGAAAAAATACTTCTTAATGGGGCTTCTAACAACAAGGCAAACATTTCTTTAGTAGGTGTAATACCTCTTAAAATAAGCGACCTATCTTCCATTAAAACCTCATCTAAAGATATATTTTTAGGCACTAAAGTAAAAAGGTTTTGAATACTTTTTAATAAAACTTTATTTTTACCATTCTCTCGTTCTTGTTCTAAATCCCCTAAAATCATTTCTGCTTTATTATTTTGTCTTACTAATTCTTGATATTTAAGTTTATTGGAATTAATTTGAGCTATGATTTGAGCCAATTCTTTTTTCTTATCATCAAGTTGCACAGATGCATAGTAGCTTTTAAAAACAACAACAATGAACACCACAAAAATCAAAGACACACTAATACTAGTAAAATAAATCCAAATTCTAGTAAAAAGATTAAAAACTGGTTTTATCTTAGGCTTTATTAAACTATATCTCATAGCTTCAAATCCTTAACTACAAGCTCATTCATCAAATTTAAAGTATCTATAAGCTCTACTTTTGGCTTTATAAAAAGCTCATTTTCTAAATAATCTAGCGAGGTTGCACTAAAACTTTCCTCATCAAAAATTACAATTTCTTCTAAAAAACTATTATCATACAAAGGATTATGATAAAATTCTTTTACACTTGAAATGATGTATTCTATCATTTTCATATCTGAACTAAAATTTTCTAAAGATTCCATAGGAAGCTGTTCTTCATTCTCATCTAAATCTTCAAGCTTATCAAGTTCTTTACTTATCTCTTCTAAACTTTTTAAATCATAATTTTGTTCATTTTCTTCTTCTTGGCTTTCATCATCAATTTGCAAATCAAATTCTTCTTTAATGTCATCAAAAAAATCAACTTCGTCATAATTTTGACTAGCTATATTAAAATAACTTCCAAATAATATAATCTCATTTTTACAAATTAACATCGCAACAAAATCATGATATCTATACACATAAAGGCCTATTTTTTCTTCAAAACCTCTATTTGCTATACAATGATAAAGCAAAGAAAAAGGCGAGTAAAGCAAATCTAAACCACCAAAAGCCTCATAATCTTCTTTATAAGAACTCAAAGATTGATTGGAAACATACAACAAAGCATTATTAAAAGGAATACATTTAACATTATTTGCTTCTACTCCAAAATTAGAAAGCTCTTTAAAATTTGAACTTGGCACTACACCTTGAGCAATAGGTGTAAAAAAAGTACAAATATAATAAATTTGAAAGTCTTTACTTAAATTTTTTACATATTCTATGGCTTTTTCTTTATCTTCAAAGCTTTTTTCAAAAGTATCAACTGGTTGGGATTTTTTCCAAGTATGACATCTTATAATGTATTGTTTTTCATCATAGCAAATACAAACTAAAAGTTGTAAAATATACTTTCTAAAAAAAGATAACATAGTGTTTATCCTTTATCTATTTGACTTATCATATCAAATTTTTCTTTTATCAATACTTTAGCTTCTTCTAAATTCAAATTTTGTATTTTGATTTCTTCACTTAATCTATAAGTAATCTTAGAAAAAGGCTTAGGTAAAATCATTTTATCCCAACTTTTAAATTCCCAAAAAGAACTTGCTTCATAATTTAGCAAAAAAAGTGGAGCATTTTTTTTTAAAGCTATCATCACAGAACCATCTGAAACACTATGATAAGGTCCTCTTGGCCCATCTGGAGTGATAATCACATCATCGCCTTGATCTAAAATTTTAAAAGATTGTTTCAATAAAGCCAAAGCACCTTTGCTTGTGCTACCTCTTAAAGTATCCAAACCAAAAAAAGCAATATTTCTAGCAATGATTTCTCCATCTTTATGGTGTGAAATCATCACATAAGCTTTTTTTCCTTTAATACCCATTTTACGATAAGCAAAAGGCATTAGAGCAAGACGCCCATGCCAAAAAAGTATCACACATGATCTTTTTGGAAGCTTTTGCCCTAAATAAACCTTTCTACAAGTTAAAAAAATCAGCCATTGTAATAAAAAAATTCCAAAAGCTAAAAGATTAATCTTAAAGGATTTCGCCATTTAACACCATACGCCTAGGATTGGTGATTTTTACTTTTTTCATTTGTCCTAATAGCTCTTCACTGCCTTTAACTTGAATCAAAAAATTATTATCACTTCTACCTGCTACAAAACCTTCACTTCTTAATTCTTCAAATAAAACTTCAAATTCTTTATCTTTTTGTTTTACAACAATTTCATCTAAAATTTCTGTATGTCTTGCTTGTAAAACACTCAAGCGTTTTGAAGCTATATCATCAGGAATTTGATTTGGCATAGTTGCAGCTTTAGTTAATGGTCTTTTAGAGTATTTAAAAGAAAACATTTGCTCAAATCGCACTTTTTCAAGCACATCCATGGTATCTTCAAAGTCTTTATCACTCTCACCTGGAAAAGCCACAATCACATCAGTAGAAATACTCACATCTTTACACATAGAACGAAGTTTCAATGCTCTATCTAAATACCACTCTTTAGTATATCCGCGTTTCATAGCCTTTAAAATTTCACTTGAACCACTTTGCAAAGGCATATGCATAGACTTACAAACTTTAGGATTTTTAGAAAAAACCTCTAAAAATCTATCATCCATATGCAATGGATGTGGGCTTGTAAAGCGGATACGCTCTAAACCTTCAATTTCACTTAACTTTTCCAAAAGATCTGAAAAATTAATCTTTTCATGTGCATTAGAAAATCTTTTGCCGTAATTGTTAACATTTTGTCCTAGCAAAAAAATCTCTTTAGCACCCTTAGAAACAGCTTTTAATGCTTCATTTTTAATAATCTCAAAAGGTATAGAAATTTCATCTCCTCTTGTGTGAGGCACTATACAATAAGTACAATGCTTATCACAACCTATGGAGATGTTAATATAGGTCTTATAAAGGCTATTTCTAAAATCTGCAAAAGCATAATTACTCTCATCAAAATCTATATCATTACCTAAAAATTTTGGAGTATTTACGGCCTTTGTGATTTTGGAAACATTTCTAGCACCCAAAACAAAATCCACATTAGGAGCACGCTTGAAAATCTCATCTCCCAAATGTGAAGCAGTGCAACCACAAACTCCTATTTTAGCTCCATTTTTTTTGATTTTTTCAAAACTTCCAACTTCTGAAAAAAGCTTATGTACAGGCTTTTCACGCACCGAGCAAGTATTGATTAAAATCAAATCTGCTTCTTTTGCATCTTGAGTTAATTCATAATTTTCTTTTTCTTTAAGTTCGGCTATCATGTGCTCTGAATCACGCACATTCATAGCACAACCTAAAGTTTGTATAAAAAGTTTTTTACTCAAAGAATATGTACCTCATACATAAAATCTGCATCATCTAAACCATATTTGATTGTTCTATGATAAACACATTTTCCTTTTTTTTCAAAATGCTCCACCAAAGCGATTAATTGCTTATGGGCATTATCTTTATCAAAATAGAAAAATTTTTGACCTTCTTTATCCACAGCCTTTTCAATACTTTCTAAACTTATACTTTTTGGCTTTTCATCAACAGAGGTTCTTGCTATTTTTAAGTCCATATCATCATCCTCAAGTTTTTTTAATCTGAAATTATAGCAAATTTTACTTTTAATTAAACTTATTAAAGATATAATTTTATTCTTCAAACTTTTAAAATCCAAAATTAAGGTTGTATTGTCATTATGGAAAAAATCACAGATATAATTGAATCCATTGCTAATGAGAAAAATTTACAAATAGAAGATGTAAGAGAAAGAGTTAAAAAAGCACTTATTAATACTGCTAAGAAAATTTATGGCGATAAATATGAATTTTTTGTTGATTCGGGTAAAAATTTGCAACTTTATCAAAAAATCATCGTAGTAGCTGATAATGATGAAAGATTAGAAAATGAAAATGAGCATTTTATCGCTTTAAGTAAAGCAAGGGCTGAAGCTAAAGATGTAGAAATTGGCGATGAGCTAACTTATGAATGTTCTTTGGAAAATTTAGGCCGTACT
This sequence comes from Campylobacter sp. CNRCH_2013_0671h, assembly GCF_025773055.1. Taxonomy (NCBI): domain Bacteria; kingdom Pseudomonadati; phylum Campylobacterota; class Epsilonproteobacteria; order Campylobacterales; family Campylobacteraceae; genus Campylobacter; species Campylobacter sp. CNRCH_2013_0671h. Next base: position 8,541 of record NZ_JAKMTG010000006.1, on the reverse strand, counting down.
GCTGTAAATATCTTACATAAAGAATTAGAATATAACATTCAAAAACTCTTAGAAGAAAAAATCTATGAAAAATACCAAAAAATGGTAGGACATATGGTTTTTGGTAGCGTAGTAAGAGTAGATAGTGAAGAAAATACTTATGTGGAAATTGATGAGTTTCGTGCATATTTGCCTAGAAAAAATCGTATCAAAGGTGAAAAATTTAAAGTAGGCGATGTGATTAAAGCTGTTATTAGACATGTATATATTGATAAATCGGGTATGAGAATGGAGCTTAGTAGAACTAGCCCTAAATTTTTAGAAGCTTTATTAAAAGCTGAAGTTCCTGAAATCAAAGATGGTCTTATAAATATTTATGCAAGTGCAAGAATTCCAGGCGAGAGAGCAAAAATCATCTTGCAAGCTAATAGCCCGAGTGTTGATGCAGTAGGAGCAACTGTGGGTATAAAAGGAGTTAGAATCAATGCTGTAAGCAAAGAATTAAAAAATGAAAATATTGACTGCATTGAGTATTCTAATGAAATGGCAATTTTAATCACAAGAAGCTTAGCTCCAGCCATTATAAACTCAGTTAGTATTGAAGATAAAAAGGCTATTGTAACGCTAAATAGCGAGCAAAAAAGCAAAGCCATAGGAAAAAGTGGTATCAATATACGCCTAGCTAGCATGCTTCTTGGATATGAGATAGAACTTAATGAAGTAAATAATGAAGATAAAACTAATAACCAAGAAGAAGCGTTTAAAAACCTTAAAGCTTTATTTGGAGAAAATTAAAGCTGCTTACCGACAGTTTGTTCGGTAAGCTTTCTTTCTAAAACTAAATCCACTATAGGTTGTTCTCTTTTATTTGCCTTTTGGCAGTGATTTTTATCAAAAAAATCTGTGATTTTAATAACTATTTTAGCCCATCTTTTATCACGCTCTCTCCAAGCATGAGACGATAAAGACTCCCAAGCATAACCATTAAACAAAGTAGCATTGACAAAATGATCAAGCGCTCTCACACCTTGTCTAACCCTAGCAGGATTACCAAAAGTACCCACTATAACAATAAAAAGATAACTAATCACCGCTAAAGGAACGATAGCGCAAAGTAGTATAGTTCCTGCTAATTTTTCTTTCATTTTTGCCTTTTTATAAATCTTATATTCATACCATTTGCTGATCTTATAGTTAGTCTTCCTACTATATCAGGTACAAATTTTTCTTCTAATTCTAACTTATAAGTCCTTAAAATATTAGCTAAAATCAAAATAGCCTCTTGCATAGCAAAACCCTGCCCTATACACACACGCTCTCCCATACCAAAAGGCATATAAGTGTCTTTTTTAATCTTGCTTTTATCTTCATGGCGACTTGGATCAAACTCATGTGGATTTTCCCAAAAACTATCATGTCTATGAATAAGCCATGGAGCTACCACTACACCTGAACCTTTTTTAATAAGCTTATCTCTCATTTTGTTATCATTTCTTGCTTCTCTAGCAAAAAAGCCAACTGGTGGATAAAGTCTTAAACTTTCTTTAAACACATTTGTAAGATATTTCATTGCTCTAATATGTTCTATTTTAAACTCTTCATCACCCGCAACTTGCATGATTTCTTCATAGGCTTTTTGTTGCTCATTTGGAGAAATACTTAAAATATATAGTGTCCAAGTTAGTGAACTTGCAGTGGTTTCATGGCCTGCTAAGAAAAGCATGGCAACTTGGTCTAAAATTTCATTAAAAGAAAATCTCTCATTAGTATCTGCATCTACCACCATAAGCAATGATGATAAAATATCTTCATATTTTCCTTGATCATTTAGGGCATTATCATATCTTGGCTTTATAATATCTGATAAAACCTTGCGTATAACTCCACCTGCTTTAAGTCTTTTTCTCTCACCTAAAAGATTTGAAAGCCAAGTTGGGAAACGAAACATTCTTCGCATAGCTGTTTTAACTGTTTCTTCTTGCACAGTTACAAAAGCATCCAAAACAAGTTTACCTTTTTGCTCATCAAGTTTTGATGACATAATAGTTCTAAAAATCACATCTGCAGTCACAAAAGTCATAGCTTCATCTACTTCTATAATCGCTTTATCTTCATACCTTGCAAATCTTGCCATCATATCAGAAGCTGCTTCACTCATCAAATTAAAAACCTTAGAAATCCTTGTCATTTCAAAAGAAGGTCTTAAAAGTTCTCTTTGCTTTTCCCATACTCTATCATTAGTTGTAAAAATACTTATACCCAAAAGTGGCTCCAAAAGCTCATGCAAAAGTTGACTTTTTGGATATTCTCTAACCTCATCTACCATAATGCGTCTAACTTCTTTTGGATCATTTACTACATATAGATCAAATCCGGGCATTTTTACTCTACCCATCATCATTTTATAGCTTCGCTCATAAAGCCCATCAAGCCAAGATCTTCTTTTTAGTAAAAAAGTAGTTAATGTAGAAGCTTTATTTTTATAAGGCTTTGGATGAAAAGGACACTGACCCATGTTTTCCTCCTATTTGATTTTTTCTTCTAATTTATTTTTACCTATAATAAATTCAAAAAAGTTATATACTCCTTGAATTTGTGTGGCAAATAAATATAAAAAATGTGCGTTATATTTGTCTTTTTTGATTTTTTTATAATCTTTGTTTTTATATAAGGTATGAAATTTAGCCGAAAGGTATTTTGGGCTAAATTGTGTTTTCACTCCGCTTGTGCGTATAAAATCAACTTGTGCAAAACAAGCCCCATCAATAATAGAAGTAAAATCATACCATATTAAATTCTTACTTCCCAAATACTCTAAGTCTTTTCTAAACTCAAAAGATCTTTTTTGATAGCTTACCAAAGGTATACACTCGCCTAAAGTTAAAACCTTTAAATTTTCAAAAGAAATATTTTCTTTTTCACATTTTCTAAGCACTTTTGCTAAAACATTTATACAAAGTACTGTTCCTACACTATGTGCGCTTAAGATGAGCTCATAGTTTTTATCATTTACATTTTCTTTTAGTTTTTCAAAGATAACCCTAGCAAAATCATCCATTCTTAACTCAAGCTCACCTTGGGAATTTTTCTCCCAGTTTGCACAAAAAGAACAAATTCTAGCTATCCAAAAAACAGCTAATTTCTTGCCTAATTTATAAAGCATTTTTGGTAAAAACACTAACGATAAAACAAAAGCTAAAATTCCTAAAATAATATGAAAATTTTGCAAATAAAATAAGCTTCCAAAAGCACAAACTAAAGTAAAAATCAAACTCAAAAGCACATAAAAAAATGGATAATAACCTGTGATAAGTTGGTGCGGGGATTCTTTACCAAATTTTAAAAAAAGCCCTGTGATGGTATAAATTCTAAAAAAACTATAACAATCACTCAAGGCATCTTTTATACCCTCTGACCAGTTTTTTTTGACTATATCATTCCAGCTTAAAAAGGTGTAAGAAGTACTTGTATATGGGGTTTGAATTTGCCAAAAAGGATAAATATTAACTTGAGCTTTTGATAAAGTATAATCATAATTTAAAAGTTTATTTTGCTCGGCTAAATTTTTTTTAAACATAGCATAATAATGCCTATATCCTCTAGGATCATAACCAGCTATATAAAAAACATCTCTTTTTTGGCATATTTTTTCCATCAACATCCTAAGTAATTTTAATACTGAATTTAAAAATATAGCTAAAGTTGTTATCTTTGTCAAATACCTATTTAAAGATAAAATGAGGGGTTTTTACTCTGAAATTATTCATTAAAAAATATTTTATAAAATAAATAAAAATTAAAAAAATAAAGAAAGAACTTATGGATGTAATCTTACTAGGTGGTAGTAATAGTGTAGTTAAAAATGGTCTTAGGATAGGTCTTGAAAATAAAGACATTACATTACATAATTACGCTTTAGGACTTAGTACTTCTTTACAAAATCTTTATGAATTAATACGCCATGAAAAAACTATAAATAAAAGTGATTTTCTCATCAGTGAATCAAATATCAATGATTATTTAAGCCCTATGAGTTTAAATATTATACTTAGAAATATTGATTATTTTTACGAAGAACTTTACAAAGCAAACAAAATTACTATAGTGCTTATACTCCCCATACCAGCTTGTAATGATAAATCAAAAGCTATCAATGAAGCTCATAGGAAAAATTGTACTCACTATGGTTTTAATCTAATCGATGTAGATCTTTACTACCAAAAAAATAATCTTTATGATTTTGATCAAAACTATAAATTCCACCCTATGCCACTAGCTATGCAAGAGCTTGGTAAAAACATCATTAAAAATTTACACAGCTTTAAAAAATCTAAAGAAAATATCATTTGCTCAAAAAGAAAATTTCATATCTTTACGCCCTCAAATTCAACTAAAATAGAGCATAAAAACTCATTTTTTTGTGAAAAAACTACAAAGATCAAAGCTAATGAAAAAATCATTTTTCCAAAAGAGTTAAAAAACTATCAAATCTTAGGCATACACACTTGGAATCACGCCAGTTTATCAACCCATGCTATATCATCTATAAGCATTGAAAACTCATCTTTTAAATTAGTAAAAAATTTTGGACTTATCAATACTTTTCAAGATATACAAAATGAAAAAGCAATTTGCGATGAGCAAACCTTTTTGTATGTTAATACACAAATTATCAAGCAAAGTGAGGAAAGTTCGGGCTTAAGCATAGCAAATGAAAAAACACCAAGACTTGATTATGTGGACTTAATAGGAATTTTACTTTTAGAAAATGATAATAATAAAAAAATTGAATGTAAAATTCAACTTACAAATGCTTGTGAGCTTTTGATACCACCTATAGCATTTTATAAAGAATTAGTGCTAGAATACCATGAACTAAAAAAACTTGATATGCAAACATTTTTACAAAGTCAAAATCATAATCTTTTGCGTTTTTTAGACCACAAAGACTTAAAAAATGAATATGAGATATTTATCCACCAAAACAATAAACTTTATGGAGCTAGTTTAAGGATAAAAGAAAGATTAAGCTATAAGCTTGGAGAAGCTATCATGAAAAATAGCAAAAGTTATTTAGATTGCTTTAAAATACCTTTTGAACTAAGAAAAATCAAAAAAGAGCATTTTAAAAATCAAAAAGATCAAAAAAATCTACCGCCACTAAAAGCTTATGTAGACTATAAACACGCTCAAATAGCCAAAACACACTTGCCTTATCTTTTAGGCAATGCGCTTTTGCAAGCTTCAAGAACTCCCTTTAAAATAGGCTATTTAAGCTTACCTTTTAAACTAAAAAAAATTGCAAAAAACTATAAAAAGAAAATTTAATCTAAACTAGTATTTTTGAAAAAATTCCCATTGACTTGGGTTTTATATATCACATAATTTCTAAATTTAGCGTGCAAAACAGCATCAGGCTTATATGCCCTGCATTCTTTCCAAAAAGTATGCAAGCTTTTTTGATAAGTCAAACCTTCAACATCATAAAAGGCTTTTCCCATAACTTTTAAAGGACTATTATGATATAAAGCAGAAAGTCCTACTGTGCTATTTATCACTATAGTGCCTCTTGCATTGATTAAGAGTGTAGGTAAGTGTAAGTCATGTACATATAAAATTCTACCCTCGACATTGTATTTTAAGCTCAAATCTTCTATAAGTTTAGTATAGTCCCTATAGCCACGATCCATAGGATGGTGCTTAAAAACTAGATAAGACTTTGCTTTGGCATGATTAGCAAAAGAGATAATCACCTCTTCTATAAATTTTTCTGTAGTTTTTTTATAATGATGGGAGAGTTGAGTATCATTATGCACTTGTAAAATAGCCAAAAAATACTTTTGCTTTAGGGAAAGAATTTTTTCGTTTAAACTTTTTTCTGTGATTTTGTATTTGTTTTTTCTATATACTGAGCAAAGCCAAGGTAAAAAGTCAAATAGTTTTAAACTTCTATGATGTAAAGAATTATTAAAATACCAAGAAAATAAAAAAGCAAAAAGCCAGTATAAAAATGAAGCAAAGGCCATATTTTTAAAAGTGCTTGAGAAAGTTTTAAATTTAAAATCTTTATCAAATTTTTTCTGACTTAGATAAAATTCTTTTTCTCTTGGTAAAGTGGAGTTTGCATTTACTCCATCTTTTTCAAAAGTAATGAAGTTTGGTCTTATATAACCTTCTTCAAAAATCCATACTTCAATACCCATTTGCTTAGCAACATTAATGGCTACTTCATGAACTTTTCTACAATCATTATACATAATGATAACTTGAATTTGTTTTTCTTCAAAAAGCTTTTTATAAAAGTCTTCAAGATCAGCTAAACTTTTAGCGTAATTAATGCTTTTAAAAGGATAAAAGAAAAAATCTCCACCATTAAAATTTACTTTATAAACCTTAGCTTTTGGAATTTTTGTAGCAATTTTACGAAAAAATCCTCCCACAGGCCCTTGGAGCAATAAAACATTTTTACCAGAAAATTTTTTTAACTTTTTACTTAAATTCATCTAATCAAAATAAATTCTATCAATCTTCTTATTTTTCTTAATATATAAATTCTTATATCTATAAACCAACGCAAATAAAATTTAGAAAAATAATCTTTTTGCATTTTTAGCATTATATCTAATGCAAGCTCAACTTCACATAAATTTTTACTTTTTGGGTGGATATATCTTGGATAAAGGATTAAAACCCCAGCAACAAGCTCTTCTAAGCTAAGCACTCTTGTGCGTCTTGGAATTTCATGTAAATCGCTTGTCAAACCCCAACCTGCATAAAAAGGCTTACCATACACCACTACTTTTTTACCACGCAAAAGAGCGTCAAAACCACTTGTGGAGGTTATAGTATGTACTTCATCACTCGCATTGATAGCACTATCTATACTGACATTTTCTATAATCTCATCGCAATATTTTAAAATAATACTTTTATCTTTTAAACCCTTACGATTACCGCTTAAAACATCAGGATGAGGTTTAAAAACTAAGAAGGCGTTTTCATTGGCCTTTCTTACACTTTGTAAAAGTTTTAAGGTATCAAAGCCTGCACCACCTAAGATCATAGAAGCATCATCTTCTACTTGAGCTGGGATTAAGATGATTTTTTTGTTGGTATTAAAATTTAATTTTTCATGTTTTAAACCATTATACTTTGAAAATTTATTGTGTGTAATGGTAGAGATGAGCTTTTTAGCTCTTTGTTTTAAACTCTCATCAAATTCATGATTTTGCAAAATATCTTCTAAATCACTTGGCTTGTTTGGATCAACATACAAGCCTTTGCAATCTATTATCAAAGAAAAAGGGCGTGTAAGATCTGAACCTAAAAAAACCGAGCGTAAAAAGCCATCTTCTACTAAGAAAATTTCATTATTAAAATCTTTAGCTAGTAAAGTTTTATCATACTTTTTACCCCAAATGAAAATTTTATCTTCAGGATTTAAATTCGCTTCATAAAGTTCATCAAGTGAGTTTAAAAAAATGATTTTATTATTTTTAGCTTCAAAAAAAGGTCTTACAAACTCTCTTTTCCATTTAGAAAAACCTAAAAAATACAAAGTATTTGAATTAGCTTGTTCTATCTTTTTATATTTTGCTAAAGTATGAATAGTGTCAAAAATATCACTTTTTTGATTTAAATAAGGATTAAAATACTCACTATATAAAATATAAGTAGCATAAAAAACCTCTTCCAAAGTTCTTTTTTTAAGCCTTCTTTTGCACTCTAACTTATCTTGAGTTAAACCCCAACCTGCATAAAATGGCACGCCATAACACACACATTCGCACCCTAACATCAAAGCTTCAAAACCCATACCAGAAGTCTTAGTGTAAACTTTTTTAAAATAGCTTAATAATTCTATAGGATTATAATTTTCTTTTATAACTACACATTTGCTTGGTAAATCTTGTACATCAAAATCACTCTGTTTTTTACCACTTAATACATCAGGATGAATTTTAATGTATATTTTAGCATTTGGATTTTCTTTGATAGCTTCATTTATAATATCTTGAGTTGAAAAACTATCAGCTAAACCAAATTTTAATGAAGCATCATTTGCTACCTGAGTGATAATCAATACGCGTTCTTCGTTAGTACTAAAAAGATCTTTTGGCACGCAAAGATTATTATTATACTTGCTAAGTTTTTCTTTTTTTATAAGCTCTATGGCTTTTTTTGCTTGCTCTAGCTCTTTGGAATTAAATTCATAAGTATTTAAAATCTTTTCAAGCTTAGATGGTGCAGTCGCATCGTAATAAATTCCTATATCGTCTTTGACGATAGAAAAACTTGGGCTATTTTCTACACCTAAATTTAATGAACGCAAAAAGCCATCTTCCAAAAGCAAAAATCTTGCATTATATTTTTTAGCTAGTTCTACAGCTTTTAAACCTGACTTTTTTCTACCCCAACCTATAAAAACATCTTCTTTTGTGATGTTTTTATGGGCATAATACAGAGTTATTTTGTAAAAATTTTTGACATTTTCTTTTAGTTTTTTTGATATAGTGTAAAATTTCATAACAACTGTTTTACAATCATATTAACTTTTTCATT